>CANIWQ010000056.1 GCA_947471365.1 Gemmatimonadota bacterium
GCGCACTCGACACTAGGCGGCGGCCACCGCGTCGCGTGAAGCGCCGGACTGAGATGGACTGGGTTGGGTAGACACCATTCTTCTGTTTTATGCCGAGGCTGGGAATCGAACCCAGATGGGATTACTCCCAAGGGATTTTAAGTCCCTCGCGTCTAGCCAATTTCGCCACCCCGGCGGCCCCTAAAGCTACAAACGGGAGATGACCGCGGCACCTGACCGCCGGCATCTCCCGCTCCCCACCCTACACTCGCAACCACACCGACAGAGCGGGAAACGGGACTCGAACCCGCGACCCCAACCTTGGCAAGGTTGTGCTCTACCAACTGAGCTATTCCCGCATCGCTCGAACAATACGCTGCTCGCAGCACCGCTTCAAGCGTGGTCGCCGGCTCACGGCACGCGCGTCCGGCGGCCGAGGAGAGCGAACCGCCCTACGGTCGCACCCCGTGCGCATGCACCGTATACCACACGGCGTACGCCAGGAGCCCCGAGAGCGCTGCGTCCCCGCCGTGCGAGATGGCGCGCCCGTCGGCATCCACAAACTCTGCGGCCCAGCCGTGATCGAGCGGCGCGCGACGCAACCACTCGAGCACACTCGACGCGTCGGGACCCAACAGCCGGGCCAACTGCTGCGCGAGATGCGCCGGCGCGCCCTCCACCCGTTTTGCCGTGCGTCGATAAATCGAATCGGTGCGCTCTACCGCCTCAAACAGCGGCAACCAAAGGGCGGAGGCAATGGGATCGTCATCCAGCGTAAAGCCGCCGGCGAGATCGGCCGCCGCAATGAACGACGCTTTCCCGCCTTCCTCCATCACAAAGTGCCGCCGGATGGCCGCGCGCACGGCCTCGGGGTCCTGCAGTTCCTTGGCTTCTTCTTCGTCGAGAGTGCGCTTGAGGCAATCGAGCGCGTACGCCACCACGGCGTTGCCGTGCAGGGTAAACGGTTTTGCGGCCGGCGCGCCGGAGAGCGTGACTTCCGTGTGATACAACGGATGCTTTTTGTCGCGTCGCGTGCCGAGGTCGTCCGCGGAGTGATAGAGCGTATCCGCAAGGATGGGCTCCTCGACGATCTGATCGTCGCCCGTCTCGCGGATGTAGCGCTCCGTGGCAATCGCATACGACGCGGCGCCCTCGAGCGTGAAGCCCGGCTCGAAGAGGGTACCGTCGAAGTAGTGCACGCCACGCCCAGGGGCATAGCCGTGCACTTCGCAGGCGCGGAGAATGAGCTCGCGTGCGAGCGGAGCATCGCCCAGCTGAATCGCGGGAACGGTCCACGCGAGAGCTTCCCAATCGCGCACCGTCACGCCGCGCACACACCAGGGCGCACGACTCCGCACCAAGTAAAACTGCGCGTCGTCGAGCGCACGCCCCACGCCGTAGAAATAGGCAAAGAGCAGATGGCGATTGATGAGCGTGTCGACCGACTCCATACCGGTGCCCTGCTCCAGCATGCGAATCGCGTCGCGCGTGAGATTGAGCAGCACGCGCCAGCCACGGCGTTTGAGCACGGCGACGGTGGCGCAAGCGCCATCGCGTTCGGGACCGGCGCCCACATAAAACGCCGCTTCCACGCGTCCCTTGCCTTCCACACGCATCGCGCGTCGCATCGCAAAGGCGGGCGCATCACCACGGGTGACCTCAACCGTCACGTCGCCATCGGCGGCGAGGGCAAGCGCCACGGGCCCCGAAGGTTCGGAGCCGTCGAGCACAATCACCTCGTGCACGGCTGTTGCGCGATGCGCGTCGGTGAACGGGCGAGGCGTGAGCACACGCAGTTGCCGGTGCCCCAGTGTGCCTTCCACGGCGAGACTGATCTCCACCGGGGCCTCGCCGCGATTCTCAACGGCGAGCGCTATCACAAAACCGGCAATGTCCGCATCACGGCCAAAGGGGGCAAATATCGTCCCGCGCACCACGAGGTCGCCCACGGTGCTCGTAAAGGTGGGCAACCAATGCAGCGCCCGCTCCCACACCATCCCCTGCTCCGAGAGCGCCACCGCGCGGCCACCCACCGTCAGCGTGGGGCGCAGGAGCGGCGTCCCCTTGCCGGTCATAAAATCGGCGCTGCCGGCGAACTCAATGGCCGATCGCGCGCCCCGATGGAGCATGCCAACGGCATGGATGGCCGCGTCGGCGGGGTGCACGCAGGGGATGGACAGCCAATGGTTGCCCGTCAGCTGCCATGGTACGGAGGGGATCGCGTCGTGTGTCACTGGGTATGACTTGGCGTTATCTTATGCATCTCGAGTGAAACGTAGCCGTTCACGCGGCGACCCGCTTCCCCTGACCACCGTTTCGTCATGCCGATTGCCCTGCGGTGCGCCGGCCGGCGCGCCAAGCATACCGCCCTGTTTCTGGCTCTCAGCGCCCTGCTCTCCGCGCTGCCGGCTTGGAGTGGCGCGCAGTCGGTCCTTGGCGTCGGGGACGATGCCACGACCGTCCCACGGGGCGTGCTGCGTTGGCGCGCCGTGTCGGAGTGGCTGCAGTACGCCGAGCGATACGGGATGAACACACCGGGCCGCAAGAATGGCGCGCTCGAACCGCTCGCCGTCAACTTTGGGCTCGACACCCTCGGCCTCTCCCAGTTCGCAACGCTCGCGCCGCTGCAGTCTGGCATTCGCACGCTCGCCGGCATGCCGGATTTTGTGGCGTCGCTTGGCAAAAGTGTGGTGCAACTGCGCAATCAGGTGCAGAGCACGCCGCTCTCGCTCGAGCTTGGACTGACCAATCGCATCACTATCGGCGCCTCGGTGCCCTTTGTGACCGCGAGCGCGAATGTCAGCTTTGCCATGAATCCCAAAGGAATCGAAGGGACGCTCGGCTTCAATCCGGCTTTCAAGTTGCCGTCCGTGCTCGCACAGAACGGGGCGTTGATTAGTCAGTTCGACAGCGCGGCCAGTCAACTGGGGCGTGCCATCGCGACGTGCGCGGCGCTGCCGTCCGCGCCGGGATGCACTGCCATCAATGCCAACGCCGCTGCCGCGCGTGCGCTCATTCAGAGTTCGACGAGTTTTGCCACGGCTCTCGCCTCGGTGTACGGCGGACGTAATGGAAAAACGGGCGCGCTCTACGTGCCGACGGCCGGCTCCACCGCGCAACTAGCCATCGCGGCGCGCGTCGCGGCCTTCCGCACGTTGTACGGAGCCTTTGGCCTCACGATTGCCGGCAATGCGCCGGGCGGTGCGGCGCCGCTCACCATCACCGACGCGCAACGCATCTTTACCGACAGTGCGTTCGGCATGGGTGCCAAACCGCTGGCCACGAGCATCACACGCGGCATGGGCGACGTGGACTTCACGATCAAAGTGAACCTCTACGATTCCTTTGGGCGCGACACCAAAAAGCGATTGGCCCCCAAGGGGTTCAACATTCGCCAGAGCATTGGCGGCGTGTATCGCCTTGGCACGGGAACCACCGACTCCCCTGACGATTTCACCGACATCGGCACAGGCAATCACCAGAACGACGTCGAACTCCGGTCGTACACCGACGTGATGTGGGGGCCGCATTTTTGGGTGTCGCTCGTCGCCAAGTACAACTGGCAGCTGGCCGACCAGCTCATCATGCGCATTACGGAGGCGCCGAGCCTTCCCCTCGCGGCCGCGTATCGCAAACAAATGGTGACACGGGACCTCGGCGACATCGCGGAACTCGAAATCAATCCGCGATGGTCCATCACGGAACATGTGAGCATCGCCGGGCAATACACGTATCGGCGCAAGTTCAATGACCAGTACACGGGGAGTTTTGCCGTCAACGACCTCAACGGCACCCCCATCATCATCGATGCATCCGCACTGAATCAGGAAACCGAGGCGCGCGAACACCGGTTTGGCGGGGGCATTTCCTTTTCCACGCTCGCAGCGTTCGAGCGTGGAGAGGTGTCACTCCCCTTTGAAGTGAGCTATTTGCACTTTCAAACGACCCTGGGGAGCGGTGGCGCGGTGCCAAAACTCACGCAAGACCAAGTGCAGTTTCGCGTTTACACGCGCCTCTTCGGCCGCTGAGCTTTTGCGGGCGCGGCCGCCTCTGATAAGGCACCGCTACTCGAATGGACCGGCTCGGCGATCGCCTCTGGCGCGATGCCCTGCGCTCCCGACGCGACCGCGAGCAACTCCCGCGCGTGCTCGCGACTCACGGAACTCTCGGCATCGCCGCCTAACATCCGCGCGACTTCGCGCACGCGCGCATCGCCTTCGGCAATCGTGATGTCGGCCGTGGTCACACCGCCCCGCGCGCCCTTGCTCACCACAATGTGATGGTGCGCACGCGCCGCGATCTGCGGTAGATGCGTAATGGCGAACACTTGATGATGATCCGCCACCCGCCGCATCGCGTCGCCGACCATCAGACCGGTCTTGCCGCCGATCCCAGCATCCACTTCGTCAAAGATGAGCGTGGGCACGTGATCAATGCGCGCAAGAATTGTCTTCAGGGCGAGCATCACGCGCGCCAACTCACCACCCGACGCCACACGCGCCAAGGCACGGGCCTCATGCCCGAGGTTGAGCGCCACACGGAATTCCACGGATTCGGCGCCAACGGCCAACGGCTCGGTGCGGGGCGTTAGCTCCACGGCAAAACGTCCGTCGGGCATGCCGAGCGGCGGAAGCTGGGCATCCACGGCCGTCGCAAGGCGCTTCGCGGCGGCCCCGCGTTTCTTGGAGAGCCGCGCGGCGGACTCCGCGAGCGCAGTAGCGGCGGCCGTCACCCGTTGCTCCAAGGCGCGCTGATCGAGCGAGGCGGTGTCGAGCAGGTCGAGTTCGGCCTGCGCCTCGCGCGCGGCGTGCACGGCCAGCGCCACCGTGCCACCGTGCTTCTTCACGAGTCGGAACACCAGATCGCGCCGCCGCTCAACCTCGGCGAGTCGTGCGGGGTCGTGTTCCACGGACGCGAGATAGCCTTGCGACTCACGATTGAGTTCTTCAAGCGCGTAGTACGCGGCATCATACAGTTCCTGCAACCGTGCGGTGGACGGATCGATCTTCTGCAGTGCGCCGAGCGTGCGCTGTAGGTGGCCGACGCGCGCGAGCACCGCTTCGTCGCCCGTCTCAAGCACGTCCATGATTTCGCCGGAGAGCGCGCGCAGTTCTTCCGCGTGCGTCAGGCGACGGGCTTCGTCCTCCAGCCGCGCCTCCTCCCCTTCTTCGAGTCGCGCATCGCCAATCTCACGCGCGACGTGGCGGAGCCAGTCGGCGCGCGTGGCGGCATCGTCGCGCCGCCGTTCGAAGTCGCGCAGCGACGCGCGCGCGCCCTGCAACTCCGCGTGTGCACTGGCCACCTCCGTGGCCTCCGCCGTCGCGTCGCCAAACGCGTCGAGAATGGCGCGCTGCGAATCTTCGTCGAGCAGCGCGTGTGCCTCGTGCTGGCCGTGGACGGTCACCAGTAGCTGCCCGAGTTCACCGAGCACGGATGCCGTCACGGGCGTGCCGTTGACCCAAGCTCGCGCGCGGACGGCGCCAGCGGAGACTTCACGTTTCAGCACCAACACTTCCCCCTCGTGCTCGATGCCGTGCGCATCCAGCGCCATCGCCACGGCCGGCGTGCCTGACACATCGAACACCCCTTCGACCGTCGCGCGCTCGGCACCCGTGCGCACGAGATCGCTCGCGGCGCGCTCACCGATTAACAACCCCAGCGCACCGACGATAATCGACTTTCCCGCGCCCGTCTCGCCCGTGAGCGCGTTGAACCCCGGCGCCAGCGGCAGCGTGACGGACTCGATGATCGCGAAATTGCGAATGCGTAGTTCCGTGAGCAACTCAGTTGTCCCGTTCGGCCAATCCGCCCCAGCCAAGTTTGCGGCGCACGAGTCCAAAGAACGTCGTGCCCGCGAATCGCACGAGAATCACCGGCTGCGACGACCGTCGCAGGGAGAGCGCGTGTCCGGCCCCTAAGCTGGTCCCGACTTGTCCGTCGGCCGTGACCAAAACATCCTCGGGCGCATCATCCGCACGCACCAAAATTTCAGCGCCCGGCGGCAAGAGCAATGGACGCACGGCCATCGTGTGCGGCGCCACCGGCGTCACGAGAATGGAGTCGACGGTCGGCGCCACGATCGGCCCGCCAGCCGACAACGAGTACGCCGTGGAACCCGTGGGGGTGGAGACGACAATACCGTCGGCCGCCAGCGACCCAATCGCCTCACCGTCCACCGACAAGTGCAAGCGTAACACGCGGGCAAAGCCACCTTTATGCAGGACAATGTCGTTGAGCGCGCGCAGCTTCACTCCGGGAACACCATTCGCATCGATCGCCGTGGCCTCGAGCACCATGCGCTCGTCGGCCTCGAACTGTCCCTTGGCAAACTTCGGGAGCAGACGCGGAAATTCTTTGACGCGGCTGCTCGTGAGAAATCCGAGCCGACCCAGATTGACACCAAGAATCGGCACGCGCGCACCGTCGAGATAGCGCGCGGCGCGGAGGAGCGTACCGTCGCCGCCCAGCGAGAGCATTCCGTCGAGATGCGCCGGACTCGTCAGCGCCGTGAACGACGGCGCCAGCGTCAGTAAATGCGACTCCACGTGCACCTCGAGGCCGAGTCGCGGCGCCTCTCGCACCAGCACCTCAAGGATCTCCGCGATCCCTTCGTACCCGGGATGGGCAATCACGCCGATGCGTTTCATGACGCCACGGCCTCGCTGCCATGTAACGCGCGCACTTTGTCCGCGATGCCGTCGGCGTCGAGTCCGCACAGCGCGAGTTGACGCTGGCGCGAGGCCGCGTAGATGATGCGATCCGGGACGCCGTGGGCAATCACCCGCACCGACGGCTCCATTGTTTGCACCACGCTTGCCATATAGGCACCAAACCCGTTCACGACGGTCCCCTCCTCCACCACGAGCAGCTGACGGTGATCGGCGATGAGCGCCGCCAATGTGAGTTGATCGTACGGCTTGAGATAGCGGCAGTTCACCACGGTCACCGAAATGCCTTCTGCGGCCAGCGTCTCGGCGGCGGTGAGCGCCTGCAGCACCATCGTGCCGACGGCGAGGATGGCCACGCCCTGCCCACTCCGCAACACTTCCCACGAGCCCTCGGCCACCGCAGGAATTTCGGCGATCGCGGGCACGATATCCGGCGACGCGTCGCGCGGATAGCGCACCGAGAACGGCCCCGTCTCGTGTGCCACCGCCGTGCGGAGCAGCGCGAGCAGTTCACGCCCGTCCTTCGGCGCCGTTACCGTCATATTGGGGACCGAGAGCATATAGGCGATGTCGTACAGGCCGGCATGCGTCTCCCCATCCTCGCCCACGAGTCCCGCACGGTCGAGACAAAACACGACCGGCAGCCCTTGGATGGCCACGTCGTGCACAATGCTGTCGAAACCCCGTTGCAAGAACGTGGAGTAAATCGCCACCACGGGGCGCACGCCACGCGTGGCCATTCCCGCCGCCATCGTTACCGCGTGCCCCTCCGCGATCCCAACATCGAACAAGCGCGTCGGGTGTGTTTTGGCAATCTGATTCGTGCCGGTGCCGCTAGGCATCGCCGCCGTGATCACCGCCACTCGGTCATTCTCGCTCATTAACTCGGCGAGTCCCTTCCCGAACACCGCCGTGTAGTTGGCGTTCGCCGTCGACGTCTTGCGCTGCTTGCCCGTGGTGGGATCGTGGCCCGGTGGCAACGCGTGCCACTTCTCCACATGCTCACCGGCCGGGAAGCCTTTGCCCTTTTGCGTAATGACGTGCACGAGCCGAGGACCCTTCAACTCGCGCACGGCTTTGAACGTGTCGACTAACTGGCCAAGATCGTGACCGTCAATGGGGCCAAAGTACCGGAAGCCCAGTTCTTCGAAGAGCACGCCGGGAGTCAGGAACGTTTTGACGCTCTCTTCCCAGCGGCGGAGAATCTTACCGGCGTCGTGCAGTACGCCCGGCGCGTGATCGGCGATCTCGCCGAGCGCGGAGCGAATGCGGTTGTAAATGGGGTTGCGCTGGACCGACGTGAGGTACTTGTGCATCGCGCCCACATTCGGCGCAATCGACATTTCGTTGTCGTTGAGCACCACAATAAAATCGCAATCCGTGGCGCCGGCATTGTTCAGCCCTTCATAGGCGAGGCCGCTCCCCATCGAGCCGTCGCCGATGATCGACACGACCTTGAACTGTTCGCCACGCAAATCGCGTCCCACGGCAATCCCGTAGCCCGCGCTAATCGACGTGGCCGCATGCCCAGCGCCAAAGGCGTCGTATTCGCTTTCGGAGCGCTTGAGGAATCCAGACAATCCGCCTTCGTGCCGAAGCGTGTGCATCCGGTCGGCGCGCCCTGTGAGCACTTTGTGCGGATAGCCTTGGTGTCCCACGTCCCACACCAATTGATCGCGCGGCGTGTCAAACGACGCGTGCAATGCGATGGTGAGTTCCACCACGCCCAACCCAGCGCCGATATGGCCGCCCGTCTGCGAGCAGCTCTCAATCAGAAACGCGCGCATCTCCGCGGCCAGCGCGACCATCTGCTCGGTCGAGAGGTGGCGGAGTTCAGCCGGCGTGGGGAATGTTGGAATGCTCGTATTGGGCACGTCAGTCAGTGTTCGAGTGAATCAAGAACGGCGGTGCACGATCAACTGCGCTAACTGCACCAGCGATGGGGAGGCGATGCCCTGGGTGGTGAGCGCCTCGCAGGCCTCTGCGCACAGCGCCTCTGCGCGCGCCCGCGCGGCATCGACGCCCATCAAGGAGGGGTAAGTACTCTTTTGAAAGGCCACATCTTTCCCGGCGGTCTTGCCAAGCTCGTCGGTGGTCGCCGTCACGTCGAGCACGTCATCGGCAATCTGAAACGCCAGGCCAATGGCATCGCCATACCGACTCAACGCGCCCAGCACGGTCGCGTCCGCTCCAGCCGCGAGCGCGCCAATGCGCGCACTCGCACTAATAAGCGCGCCTGTCTTGAGACGGTGCACGCGTTCGAGGTGGGTCAGCGACAACGATTGTCCTTCCCCATCGAGATCGAGGAGCTGGCCACCCACCATGCCGCCGGCCCCAGACGCCTGCATCAGCGTCCGGACAATCGCACCCGTCGCGTCCTCGGAAAGCCCCATCGTGTGCGCGGCGTCGACGGCGGCCTGCGCGGCGAGCGGCACCATCACCAGCCCAGCGGCGGACGCGGCCGCCACACCAAACACCACGTGGACCGTCGGCCGGCCACGCCGCATCGCGTCGTCGTCCATGCACGGCAGATCGTCGTGCACGAGCGAATAGGCATGCACCACTTCCACCGCCGCGGCCAGCGCGCTCACCTCACTTGTACCGCCTGCGGCGCGATACGCCGCCAGCAGCAACACGCCGCGCAGTCGCTTCCCCTCGCCCGCGAGCGCATACCGCACGCTCTGCACCACGGCGGCGTCGAGCCCAGACACGCCTGCCTCAGCGAGGCGCGCGAGCGCGATGCCGATCGCCTGGCGATCCGCGACAAAATCCGGAGTGCGCGCCGCGACCGCGATCACTCACGCACCTCAAGCACGCCGTCCACCTGCTCCACGAGCTGTCCCACGCGTCCTTCCGCCTGCGTCAGCGCGGCATTGGCTTCTTTGAGCTGCGCGATGCCTTCTTCAAACAACGCCAGCGACTGCTCGAGCGAGAGGTCATCGCGATCGAGGCTCGTGGCAATCTGTTCTAGGCGATTCAGCGAGGTTTCAAAGCTCATCGTTCAGCGGCTCAGCGAGAAATAGGAGAGACAACGGACGGCTGCACGTCGCGCGTCTCAGCGCGCACCAGCCCATCGTGCAATTGCAGATCAAAGGGCATCCCCGGAGTAAACGCGGCCGCGCGACCAAGCGCGCGCCCATCGGCCCCCTTCGCCACCGCATAGCCGCGCGCCAGTGTGCCAAGCGGACTCAGTGCCTCGAGCCGGCCCGAGGCGTTTTGCACGCGGGCGCGGCGGAGTTCCGTCGCGCGACGTGCCCGCACGGACAGATCGCGCGCCCGCTGACGCAGCAGCACGGCTGCATCGCGCACCCGTCGCAGCGTCGCCCCGCGTACCGTGCCGCCAAGCGAACGCACCGCCTGCTGGAGTTCCGCGAGTACGGGCACCGCCGCCTCGGCCGCCGCGCTCGGCGTGGCCGCACGCAAATCCGCCACGAGATCGGCAATACTGAAATCCACTTCGTGTCCCACCGCCGAGATCGTCGGCACGGGGCATGCGGCAATCGCGCGCGCCACCCGTTCATCGTTGAACGCCCACAAATCTTCGCGCGACCCGCCCCCGCGACCCACAATGACCACGTCGGCACCGCCCCAACGGCCCACCCGTTCGATTGCCGCCACGAGGGAATCCGGCGCCGTCTCCCCCTGCACCGCCGCTGGCACGACCACGACATTCACGAGCGGATTGCGACGCTGAATCACCGATACCACATCGTGCAACGCCGCGCCGTCGGCACTGGTGACCACGGCCACCGTGCGCGGGAAGAGCGGAATCGCGCGTTTGCGCGCGGGATCCAGCAACCCGTCCTTCTCGAGCGCGGCGCGCGTTTGCTCAAACTGTTTGCGCCAGAGCCCCTCGCCCTCCGCTTCGAGCGAGGTGATCATGAACTGCATCTGTCCGCGCGCCGGATACACCGAGAGGCGTCCACGCGCCATCACCTGCATCCCTTCGTCCGGCGCAGCCGGCAAGCGCTTCACATCGCGCGCCCACACGACGCACGAGAGCTGCGCGGTTTTGTCGCGCAACGTGAAGTACCAGTGCCCGTTGCCGTGCGCCTTGAAGTTGGTGACTTCGCCGCGAATCCAGAGCGCGTCGAATGACCCCTCGAGGATCGCCTTCACCAGTTCGTTGAACTCGGCGACGGTGAACGCCTGCTCGGGGGATCCCCCGGGTGAGGTCACGCGCGCTGCTCCGCCGCGCGCACGGTGTTCTTGAGCAACATCGCGATGGTCATCGGACCAACACCTCCGGGCACAGGGGTGATCTGTGAGGCAACCTCAGAGACCGGCCCAAACGCCACATCACCCACAATGCGGTACCCCTTGGGCGTGGACGGGTCCACCACGCGATTGATCCCCACATCAATCACCACCGCCCCCGGCTTGACCATATCGGCCGTGAGAAACTCCGGCTTGCCAATCGCCGCAATGATCACGTCCGCCCGACGCGTGTGCGAGGCCAGATCCTTGGTGCGCGAATGGCACACCGTGACCGTCGCGCTCGCATTCACCAGCAACGAGGTCATCGGCTTACCGACAATCGTTGAGCGGCCGAGCACCACCACATCTTGGCCGGCCACCGACACGCCCGCGCGCTCCAGCAGCACCATGACGCCCGCCGGTGTGCAGGGTGCGAATCCGGTGGACTCGCCAATCCATACACGCCCAACGTTCACGGGATGAAACCCGTCGACGTCCTTCTCTGGCGCGATGCGCAAAATCACCGACTGCGGATCGATGTGCTTCGGTACCGGCATCTGCACGAGAATGCCGTGCACCGTGTCATCCGCGTTCAGTTTGTCGATCAACGCGAGCAGCGCCGCCTGCGGCGTGTCGGCGGGCAACCGAATGGTCTCCCCCTTCATGCCGGCGGCCACACACGCCTTTTCCTTGGACGACACATACACCGCGCTCGCCGGATCATCACCGACCAGCACGACCGTGAGCCCCGGCACCACGCCGCGGGCAATCAGCACCGCAGCGTCGCGCCCGACTTCCTCCCGGATTTCTTTGGCGACGGCCACGCCGTCAATGCGTTTAGCGGGCAATGTCCATCGACCTCTTTTCACGGATCGCCACGACCTTGATCTGACCAGGATACTGCAACTCGGTCTCGACCCGGCGCGCGATCTCCTCGGTGAGCGTCTGCATGCGCACGTCATCGACTTCGTCCGGATTGACGATCACGCGCACTTCGCGTCCAGCCTGAATCGCAAACACGCGATCCACGCCTTTGTAGCTCGACGCGATCTTCTCCAATCCTTCGAGTCGCTTGACGTACGTTTCAAACGCCTCGCGACGCGCGCCGGGGCGCGAACCAGAAATCGCATCCGCCGCCTGCACTAGCACGCTAATCTCGCTCTCGTGTGGCACGTCGTCGTGGTGCGCCGCAATGCAATTCACGATCAGGGGGTGCTCACCGTACTTGGTGGCCACTTCCACACCCAACTGCACGTGCGTTCCCTCGTGCTCGTGCGTGAGCACTTTACCAATGTCGTGCAGGAGCGCGCCACGGCGGGCCATTGCCGCATCAAGGCCAAGTTCCTCGGCCATCATCGAGGCCAGCCACGCCACTTCCTTGGAATGCTGCAGAATGTTCTGCCCATAGCTCGTACGCCACTTCATGCGCCCGATGAGCTTGATCACTTCGTGGTGCAGACCATGCACGTTGGCTTCGTAGGCCGCCTGCTCGCCGGTCTCGATGATCCCCGCGTCCACTTCCTTGCGTGACTTCTCGACCACCTCTTCAATGCGACCGGGGTGGATGCGTCCGTCGGCCACGAGTTTCTCGAGCGCCAAGCGCGCCACTTCACGGCGCACCGGGTCGAAACAGCTCACCACCACCGTGTCTGGCGTGTCGTCAATAATCAGATCGACACCCGTCGCCAATTCAAAGGCGCGAATGTTGCGCCCTTCGCGGCCAATGATACGCCCCTTCATCTCGTCCTTGGGGAGCGACACCGCGCTGACCGTGATCTCCGCCGTGTGTTCGGCAGCAATCCGCTGCACGGCGAGCGCCACAATCTTCTTGGCCTCGCGGTCGGCGGTGCGTTTGGCGGTGTCACGAATTTCGCGCAGACGATTGGCGGCGTCGGCGTGCGCTTCTTCTTCGAGGCGCCGCACCAACTCGGCCTTGGCTTCCTGCGCGGAGAGACCCGCCAACTGCTCGAGCCGACGACGCTCCTCGCTCACCATTTTGTCGAGTTCGGCCTGTTTGTCCTCCACCGCCTTTTCCTTGCGGCCGAGATCGCTGGCCCGACGCCCGAGGTCCTTGTCGCGATTCTCGATCACGTCGACCTTGCGGTCGATGGTCGTTTCGCGCTCCTGGAGCCGCTTTTCCTCGCGCTCAATTTCGTCACGACGACGCCGCGCCTCGGTCTCCCACTCTTCGCGGGCGCGCATCGCCTCTTCCTTGCCGGCGAGCACCGCCTGCTTGCGGAGGCCGTCGGCGTCGCGTTCTGCGTCACCGACAATGCGCTTGGCAATCTGCTCTGCCGAATCTCCGGAGGAACGACGGGCCAACTCCTCGGCCTCGCGCCCAGACTTACGACCAACAAAAAAGGCGATTGCGGAGCCGGCAACACCAGACGCGCCGAGCCCGATCGCCAACCAGATCAAGGGATCCATAAGTTCATATACTCCAAGGCGAAGCACCGCGCGATTCTGTCCCGCGCATGCTTCGCAATCAATAAAGGAACTGCCGGGGAGCAGACGTGCGCAAAGCTCAATCCCGCGGTTCGAAGACCACCCGGTTCGGCGCCGTCGTAGGGCGCGTAACGGGATGGGCTAAGTACTGCGGCGACTTGAACCTACGCGATCATCACTCCCACCCTTAAGAAAGTACGCGTCACTGCCGAAAATCGCAATTGGACAGGTGGATGCTTTCGCCGGACGTTCGGGGGAGTTGTTAGCCCCAGGAGGGCCCGTCAGACTCACGGACGAGGAGATGCAGACGGACCGGCCACGAGGCTATAAGTCCTTTGCTGTCTTCACGTTGACGCTCAAGAGCGCCGTGCCGTTCGCGCCAGGAAGCCCGGCCGCCAGCGACATCGTTCTACCGCCAATCCAAACGCAGCGCCCTGAAGGCGCTCGGGGGCCGTCAGGCGCCGCGCTTGGCAGGCGGGAGCCAGCGGCGGAGTTCGCTTGCGAGCGCTTCCATCTGCTGCGCCATCTCGACGTTGCCCGAGCGCTCTTTGAACAGCGCATCGGTGATCGAGAGCGCGGCGAGAATGGCCGCGCGATTCGCATCCACCACGGCACCGCTGGCCATCACCCCGCGAATCGCCTGATCCACGTGATCCGCCACCGCTCTGGTGTGCTCCGGCGTGGCGTCGCTCTTGATGGTGTATTCTTCGCCGTAGATGCTGATTTTGGTGCTGTGTTTGGGTGCGCTCATCGGGGATCCCCCACCTGTTGCTGGCGCAGGAACCGCACCCGATCGAGCATGCGGCGCGCGCGTTCGGCCGCCGTGTCGAGCCGCGCACGCAGCCGAGCATTCTCCGCCTCCAGTTGCGCCACGCGTTCCTCCGCGGCTTCGTCACCGCCACCGCCCTTGGTGGCAATCGCTTTTAACCGCGACTCAGCCGTGAGGGCGCGCTTACGGAACGTGGCCAACTCCTCGCCCACATTGCGGACGAGCTGCTCCAACTCGCGGAACGCTTTCGCGTCAGGCCGTGCGGGGAACGACATTCAGTTTCTGCTCCAACGTCTTGAGCAACTGGGACCGACGTCCGTCGATCTCCTTGTCGCGTAGAGTGCGCTCGGGATGGCGGAAGGTCAACCGCCACGCCAAGGACCGCTTCCCCGCAGGCACGCCGGTGCCGCGGAATTCGTCGAACATCACGAGGCGCTCGAGCATATCGCCGCTGGCATCCCGAATGACCGCCTCCACCTCGGCGGCAGCGAGGGCATCGGGCACCAAGAGCGCCAGATCAAAGTCGGCGGCCGGCGTCACCGGCAACGGCACGTAGCGCAACGGCGCACCCGCGGCCGCGGCGGGGCGCGGCGCGTCATAGTTGTGCGTACCCGGTGCTGCCACATACGCAGCCGACATCTCGCCAAGCGTGAGTTCAATACCGAACGTCGCTGCCGCCCACGCCGGCGCGTCGAGAATCAGTTGCCCAACCACACCCACGCGCGTCCCATCCACCTCAACACGCCAGAGCGGCGTCAGCGCGCCAGCCGCTTCCCCTTCTGGATTGACCAATGCCACGCGTGCGCCCGGCCATGCGGCGCGCGCCATCACCTCGGCGAGCGCCTTGGCGTCCCACGCGTCGAACACCGGCGGCTGCGGTTCTGTGAAGTGCACGGGACGACGCAACCCCATGAGCAGCGCCCCCACGCGAATCTCTTCGCGCACCAGTGCCGCGCCGTCCTTGATGAACGACGTCCCCACCTCGAACAGCCGCAAGTTGCCCTGCATGCGCGAGAGGTTGTACTCGGCCCGTCGCGACAGCGTCTCCACCAGGGAGGTGCGCAGGAACGGTTCGTCGTTCGCAAGAGGATTGTCGACGCGCACGAGCGAGTCATCGTCGGAGCGCGTGTAGGGGAGCGGCTTTGTTTCAAGCAATCCTGCGGCGGTGAGGGCATCACGCACCCGCACGGACACCACATGCAACGGATGATCTGGCACGGTACCTGGACGCGCCCCGACGAGCGTGTCGGGGAGGCGGTCGTAGCCACGCAGACGCGCCACATCTTCAATCAAATCCACGTCGCGCGTCACATCGTGGCGCCACGACGGTGGCGTCACGGCATACACGCCGGCACTGGCTTCGACCATCGCGAACCCGATACCAGTCAGCAGTGCTCGAGTTTCGGTAGCAGGAATGGAGTCGCCGAGCAAACGAGAAACGCGCGCCGCATCGAGTGACACCGCTGTACGGGGCGCCGGCGCCGCGCCGACGGAGATCACGGACTCGACCGTTGCACCGGCAAGGCGCGCCATCAGCCCGGCGCACAGGCGCGACATCTCGCCGGTCGCGACATCATCAATGCCGCGCTCAAAACGATAGCTCGCGTCGGACGACATCCCCAGCGCACGCCGCGTGGCGCGCACCAGCGGCGCGGAGAAACTCGCCACCTCGAGCAGGATGTCGGTCGTCGTATCGGTCACTTCACTGTCGCGTCCGCCCATGACACCCGCAATCGCAATGGCGCGGTCGGCGTCGGCAATCACCAGCATCTCCGGCGTGAGCTTGCGCTCTGCGCCATCGAGTGTGACCAACGTCTCCCCCGCCTTCGCGCGACGCACGACGACCGTTTGACGCGAGAGCTTGGCGAGATCGAACGCGTGTGTGGGCTGACCAAAGCCGTGCAGCACGTAGTTGGTGGCGTCCACGACGTTGTTGATCGACCGCGACCCAACGGCCTCGAGCCGCTTCACGAGCCATTCCGGACTCGGACCCACCTTCACGCCGCGAATGACCACCGCGCAATAGCGCGGCGCACCGGTGAGGTCCTCAATGCGGACCGTGACGCCACCAACGCTCGCCTCTGACGCGCCCGACGCCGCGAGCGTAGGCACCGGCGCGAGCGTATCGAGTTCCTCGGGGAGTCGGTGCGCGATTCCCGTGAGCGCCGCGACTTCGCGCGCCATGCCGAGATGCGAGAGCAAGTCCGGACGATTGGGCAACACATCCACGTCGAGCACCACGTCCGAGAGCGGCAACACGTCGAGCAAGGGCGTCCCCGGCGCGGCGTCCGTGTCGAGCGCGAGAATACCGTCATGCTCCTCGCCGAGCCCGAGTTCACGCGCCGAACAGAGCATGCCGTTGGAGGTGAACCCGCGAATCTTTTTCTTTTCGATCGTGAAGCCGGCAGGCATCAGCGTGCCACTGCGGGCAAACGGATAGATCGTGCCCACCGTCACGTTCGGTGCACCACACACCACTTCAAGCAGCGTGCCGGTGCCGTCGTCCACTTTATTGAACGAGAGTTTGGTGTCAGGAATCTTTTCGCTTTCCACCACGCGAGCCACCACGAACGGCGCCAGATCGGCGCGCGTGCGCGAGAGCCCCTCCACCGTCGCGACGTGCGCGGTGAGAAGATCGCGCAGCTGCTCGGGGGTGAGCGTGTGCGGGACGAACGCCTTGAGCCAACTGTGCGAGATGTTCATCGGGAGAACTGCTCCAAAAAGCGCACATCAGAATCGTAGAGGATGCGAATGTCCGGAATGCCGTGACGCGCGAGTGCGGTGCGCCCCGGTCCGAGGCCAAAGGCCCAGCCGGTAAAGCGCGTACTGTCGAGCCCGGCGCTCTCGAGCACCGCCGGATGCACGAGCCCACTGCCAAGGATCTCAATCCAGCCAGACTGCTTGCACACCGAACATCCCGATCCGCCACACACGCCGCAGCTCACGTCCATCTCGGCGCTGGGTTCCGTGAACGGAAAATATGACGGACGGAAACGCGTCTTGGTGCCCGCGCCAAAGAAGCGCCGCGCAAAGTGCGAGAGCGTGGCCTTGAGATCAGCAAAGGTGATCCCTTCGTCCACCACGAGTCCTTCGACCTGCGCAAATGCCGGCGCATGCGACGCATCAAACGGGTCGCGACGATGCACGGTGCCCGGAATCAAGACGCGCACCGGCGGCGGATAGGCTTGGAGCGTCCGCACCTGCACCGGCGACGTGTGCGTGCGCAGCACCGTGTCTTTGCCGAGGTACAGCGTGTCGTGCAAATCCATCGCCGGATGGTCGGCCGGAAAGTTGAGCGCGCCAAAGTTGTACCACGCGTGTTCGGCTTCGGGGCCAAGGGCCACCGTAAAGCCCAACTCGCGGAAGATCTCGATGATCTCATCCACCACGAGCGTCACCGGATGCCGCGCGCCCTGCCAGGTGACGCGCGACGGCATGGTGCCATCGATCTGCGGCCCAGCGCCGCGTGAGGTGGCGAGTTCCGCTTGCCGCTCATCGAGGAGCCGCTCGAGCTCCACCTTCACGGCGTTTGCCGCCTGCCCCGCCACGCGGCGGTCTTCCTTGGGGATTTCGCCGAGCGTTCCCATGATGGCGGTCAGGCGCCCGGCGGTGCGGCCCACGAGGTCGTTGCGCACCGCCGTCCACGCATCGAGCGAGTCGGCGGCAGCGATACGCGCGGGGGCTTCGGCGGCGAGTGCCGAACAGGCGGAAGTGAAGTCGTCGAGAGTCACGGGATGGGTCGGTCGACGTGAGTGCGGCGTGGCGACGGTGGTCAGTCGTTCTCGGTTGACCGTTAACGGTTAACCGAAAACCGTCAACGTCAGTAGTCGTGCCTGTTAAACTAACGAGCGGCAGCGTGCCGAGGCACGCTGCCGCTCATCAAGACTGGTGCGAAGCCTTACGCAGCAACGAGAGCGGCGCGCGCCTTTTCGGCGAGCAGCGTAAACGCGGCCGGGTCGGTAATCGCCAGGTCGGAAAGGATCTTACGATCCACTTCGATACCGGCCTTCTTGAGGCCGTGCATGAAGGTGTTGTACGTCATTTCGTGCGCGTGGGCCGCCGCATTGATGCGGATGATCCACAGCTTCCGGAAATCGCGCTTCTTCGCCTTACGATCCCGGTAGGCATAGACCCAACCGCGCTCGACGGTTTCCTTTGCGGCCTTCCAGAGCTTGCTGCGTCCGCCAAAGGCACCCTTGGCGGCCTTCATGACCTGCTTTTTACGCTTGAGGCGTACGACGTTCGATTTTACGCGTGGCATAGTCGGTCTCCTTAGGCCTGCAGCAGGCGTCTGAGGTTCTTCGCCTCACCGTTCGTCTTGACCGTAGTCGGACGACGGAGCTGCCGCTTCCGCTTGGAAGTCTTCTTCGTGAGGATGTGGCTCTTGTAAGCCTTCAGGCGGCGAACCTTGCCCTTGGCGGTCACAGAGAAGCGCTTCTTTGCGCCCTTGTGGGTCTTCATCTTTGGCATAACACGCGCCTCGCTTATTTCGGCGTGAGAATCATGGTCAGGGCCTTTCCTTCCAGCCGCGCATCGGTCTCGATCTTTGCGATGTCGGCCAAGGCCTGGGCTACCCGCTCGACCACCGCACGCCCAAGCTCGGGATGCGCGATCTGGCGGCCTCGAAACATCAGCGTCACCTTCACCTTGTTCCCTTCTTCGATGAAGGTGCGCGCATGGCGCGTCTTCGTGTCGAAGTCGTGAATCTCAATGCCGGGACGGTACTTCACTTCTTTGAGCAGAATCACATGCTGCTTCTTTTTGGCGATCCGGGCCTGCTTCGCCATTTCGAACTTGTACTTACCGAAGTCCATGATGCGGACAACGGGCGGCCGTGCCGCTGCGGCGACCTCGACGAGATCGAGTCCCAACTCCACCGCTTGTGACAGCGCGACGTCTACTTCCATGATGCCGAGCTGCGAACCATCGGCGCCGATTACGCGAACCGGGCTGATGCGGATCTGTCGATTGACGCGGGGGCCCCGCTTCGTGGTGTCCTGAATGACCAGTCTCCTCTAGACGACGAAAACAAAATCGCGGACCCTGTTCGGAGTCCGCGATACGAGACCGCCCGCGCAACCCATACGGTGGGCGACGTGGCGAGGCGTTTCGGACTCCTGCAGCTCGACGCCGCATACCGCGGTGAAGGCCAAAGGGTGGATCGGGCCGCGAAGCCCAATCGCTTATCTTCGATTATCTGCTAAGCCTAAGCGAGCGAGGGTCTTGGGGCAAGGGGGCGGGGCTTTGCTGCCCCTCCCCAGCCCAGCAGCCACACAACCGTTTTGACGGTTACTCGTCGGCCAGCTGA
>CANIWQ010000057.1 GCA_947471365.1 Gemmatimonadota bacterium
TCATCGCTCGCGCGCCGCACCTCGGTATTGCGCTCGAACCGGTGGGAATCCGCGCTGCCCACCCAGGTGCGCGCGACCACTGAGTCACCAAGCACGGCAGGGTGCTTGTAGTCGATTTCATGCCGGATGGCGACCCACGCCACCTCTGCGTGCTCCTCTGGCGGACAGGCGGCATTCCAGTGCGCGATGGCCACATCCTGCACCCAGCTCAGGTACACGACGTTGTTCACGTGGCCAAGCGTGTCGATGTCGCTCGGCGTAACGGCGATGGTGAGTTCGAACCGCTCCACCGGCGCGTTCATCCGACGGCCTTCCGTATCGCGGGCGCCACTTTGGTGCCGAACAGTTCAATGGAGCGCATGAGTTGCGCGTGCGGAAGGTGTCCCACCGCCATCTGCGCGAGAAAACGGTCGTGTCCAAAGAGCTCATGCTGAAAGAGAATCTTCTCAACGACTTCCTCTGGCGATCCTACGGCCAGCGCGCCGTGCAACGAGCGACCGGCCTCGAACTGCGCGCGCGACATCGGCGGCCATCCGCGCTCTCGCCCGATGCGGCTCATCGTCGCAGCGTAACCCGGAAAGAATTGATCGGCCGCTGCCTGTGACGTGTCGGCCACAAAGACATGCGAGTTAATTCCCACGCGACCGACCGACGCATCGTGCCCCTCGGCGACCACGGTGTCACGGTAAAACTTTACCATCGGCGCGAAGTTCTCTGGCATCCCGCCAATGATCGCGATGGCGAGCGGTAGCCCCAGTGTGGCCGCGCGGTGCACCGACGCCGGTGTGCCACCAACCGCAATCCATATGGGGAGCGGGTCCTGCACGGGGCGTGGATAGACGGGCTGGTCACGCAGGGGCGCACGGTGCTTGCCTTGCCACGTGACGCGCTCGGAATCGCGAAGCGCGAGCAGGAGATCGAGTTTTTCGGAGAAGAGCGAGTCGTAGTCGTCGAGCGCGTAGCCGAATAACGGAAACGATTCAATAAACGATCCGCGGCCCGCCATAATCTCGGCGCGACCGCCCGACAGCAGATCCACCGTTGAAAATTCCTGAAAAACGCGAACGGGATCGTCGGAGCTAAGGACTGTGACCGCGCTGGTGAGGCGAATCCGCTTGGTCCGCGCCGCAGCGGCAGCCAGTACGACCGCTGGCGCAGACACTGCGAAATCTGGGCGATGGTGCTCGCCGATTCCGAACACGTCGAGGCCGAGTTGATCGGCGAGTTCGACTTCTTCGAGCAGGTCGCGTAGGCGCTGCGCCGCACTGATGGGAGTGCCCGTCTGTGGGTCGGCCGAGGTATCGGCGAATGTGTAGAGTCCAAGTTCCATCGCGAATAATCTCTGGCTGCAATCTTGGGGGGAAGGTCGGCCGCGGACGCCCTCGCCGCGAAAGCAACGCATGCTGATGCGGCGAGGGAGGGCGCGCGCGCGTCCGGCCGAAATCAGTGTGCCGGCGCCGACAACACCCGCGCAACCTCTGCCAGCGTCGCTCCAATCTCCACCGGTCGGTTCGCGCGTGATGGCGCGGGATCCCGCTGCTGGTGGTATTCAATCAACGCGCCAGGATCCTTCAGGACGTGACCGGTCAGCACCGCCACGACCGTCGCATCCGGCGCGATCACACCGGCGGCGCGGAGTTTGCGCACGCCCGCCACGCTGGCGGCACTGGCCGGCTCGCAGCCGACACCCGCGGCATCGATCACGGCTTTTGCGTCGAGAATCTCGTCGTCCGTCACGGACGCGACCGCGCCGTTCGTTTCGCGAATCGCGCGAATCGCACGATCCCAGCTCGCGGGGTCGCCAATCCGGATGGCCGTCGCGATCGTCTCGGGCTTCACTGTAGGGTGCGTCGCAAAATCGTCTGCGAAGGCTGTCGCAAATGGCGCTGCGCCGGCCGCCTGTACCGCAAGCAGACGCGGCACACGATCAATCAGCCCGAGTGCATGTGCCTCGCGCAACGCTTTCCCAAATGCAGAGGTGTTGCCGAGGTTTCCCGCGGGCAGTGCAATCCAGTCAGGGGCCTGCCAGCCGCGCTGCTGGAGCAGTTCAAAGACAATCGTTTTCTGCCCTTCAATCCGCCACGGATTCACTGAGTTCACCAGATACACGCCAAGCTCAGCGGACGCTTCGCGCACGAGCCGCAGACAGTCGTCAAAGCTTCCGTCCACGAGCAACGTGCGCGCGCCGTAGGCGAGCGACTGCGTCAGCTTACCCATGGCCACCTGACCGCGCGGCACCAGCACGAGGGCCGGGATGCCCGCATGCGCGGCATACGATGCCAGCGACGCGGACGTATTTCCCGTGCTCGCGCACGCCACGGCACGGGCACCGACGCGAGCCGCCTGCGTCACGGCAACCGTCATTCCACGATCCTTAAACGAGCCCGTGGGATTCTGCCCTTCGTGCTTCAACCAGAGTTCCGCGACCCCTGCGTACGTCTGCACGGCGGTACGGCGGAGCAAGGGCGTGTTCCCCTCAGGATGCGTCACGTGCGAGGTCGCCGTCGGCATCACGAGTTCAGCAAACCGCCACACGCCGCTGGCCTCGCTCCCGGGGTGCGTGCAGCAGCGCGACCCAAACCGTTGGAGCAGCGCGGCGCCGTGCGCCGTGGGCGTCGGCTGAACAATCGCCAGGAGGCCATCGCAGCTACGGCAAGTCGCGCTGGCGTCGAGTTCGGGCCAGGTCGCGCCGCACGATTCGCAGCGCTGCACCGATGGCGTCCCTGCAACAGCAAAAATTTCAGACACTGGTAGAATCCTCGCTAAGTCCAATGGCGCCCTGCGTGGCCACATGTGCCACGCGGGTATCGCAGGCGATGCCGAGCGCAGCGTATGCGTCGCGGACGGCGTGTGCCACACGCTGCGCGCTCAAGTCGTTGGTCGCAAAATAGAAACTGGTGGGGCCAGCGCCGCTAATGGAACCGCCCAGTGCGCCCGCTTCCATCGCCGCCGTTTTCGCGGCGATGAATCCTGGGAGCAACGGCGCGCGCGCCGGCTCAGCAATCTGATCTTCGAGGCCGCGACCAATCATCTGCAAATCGCCGGCCCAGAATCCCGACACCATCGCGGCGACATTTGCCATCTGCGCAATCACGAGCGCGCGGTCAATGGACTGCGGTAACGCCGCGCGGGCATCTGCCGTGCGCAGCCGCTGATCCGGATGCGCCATCACAATGCGCAGCGCGGCGGGCACCGGCAGCGCAATCACGTCGAGAGGCGCCAATGATCGAATGAGCGAGATGCCGCCGAACATGGCCGGTGCGAGATTGTCCGCGTGACGCCCAGACACCGTCGCTTCAGCTTCCAGCGCGCAGGCGAGGAGCGTCATGGGGTCGAGTGGGTTGCCGAGGAGTCGGTTCACGGCCACCGCACCGGCAACGGCCGAGGCAGCGCTTCCACCCTGACCACCCGAGAGCGGAAGGCCTTTGATGACCGTCAGGCTCACCCCCACATTTTCCGCGCCCGCAAATGACAGCACTTGCATCGCGGCAATGCCAGCGGTGTTACGGTCGGCCGCCGTCGGAAGCTCTGGGTGCCCCGCATCGGCAATCGTCACACCGCGCCCGAGCACGCGTTCCGCTATGACGCGGTCACCCGGACCGCTCACCGCCATGCCGAGCACGTCGAGCCCTGGCCCGATGTTGCCAATGCCTCCGGGCGCGATGGCGGCCGCGCGCGCGGTCATCGCGCCCTCCGCGCCAGCGACAGGATGTCGTTCATCACGCCAGCGGCGGTCACGTCGGGGCCAGCGCCTGGGCCCGTGACCACCAGCGGGCGGTCGCGATACCGATCTGACGTGAACACCACCTGATTATCCGTGCCGATGAGCGACGAGAATGGACTCGAGGCATCGACCGCCACGAGCCCCACGCGCACGCGCCGTGCGGTCACCACGGCCACATAGCGGAGCACGCGCCCCTTGGCGTGCGCAGCGGCGATGCGGGCCGCCCAGTCCTCGTCGAACAATGTGAGTGACTTCAAAAACTTGGGCAACGGCCATGTGCGCGCGCGCGCCGGCACGAGTGACTCAATGGCGAGGCTTCCAAGCTCTCCGCGGAACCCAAGCAGTCGGCCCAGCGTGAGTGCCTTGCGCGCCACATCCATGCCGCTCAGATCTTCGCGCGGGTCGGGTTCGGTGTAGCCCAGTTGCATGGCTTCGGCCACGGCCTCAGAGAACCGCGCGCCACGTCCCATGCGGTCAAAGAGAAATCCGAGTGTGCCGGAGAGACATCCCTCGATTTTTCGCACGCGATCACCAGACTCCGCGAGCTTGCTGAACGTGTCGAGCACCGGCAAACCCGCGCCCACCGTGGCCTCAGCGAGCAGATGGCGCCCGCGATCATGTGCGGTGGCAAGCAGTTCATCGGCGCGAGCCGCCGAGCCGGTCATGGGGCGCTTGTTGGCGAGCACGATGTCCATGCCGCCCCGCAATGCCGCCATGAGTGCCGGGACGGTTTCGTCGGCGGTCACATCCACGGTGATCGGGTGGTGCAGGGCGTGCGTCGCCGCATACGACACGGCGGCGGTCGCATTCATGGCGAGTGCGCCTCGCGTTTTGGCAATCGGTATGCCGCGCTGCTTCGCCTGTGCGAGGGCATCGAGGCGCTGCGGTGAAATCCCGGCGGGGTCAAAGAGCACGCCGCTTGTGTCGCATACGCCGACGACGCGCAACGCGAGGCCGCGCTGCCGCACGCGTGGCGCCATCGTCGCCACCCGACGGCCGATCTGTCCAAATCCCAAGAGAAAGAGATCGGTGCGCGCGGGCTCACCCACCGCGCCGCCGCCAATCTTGTCGAGCTGGAAGGCGCGGTGAATGGCGCGTTGTGCATCGCCGGCGCGCGCGTCCTCCACCACAATCGAGATATTCAGCTCCGACGAACCCTGGGCAATCGCAATCACATTCACATCGGCATCGCGCAGCGCGCCAAAAGTGCGTGCGGCCACGCCCTTGGTGCCCGCCATGCCCAACCCCACGACAGCGATGATGGCGATCGCCGGCTGAATCGTCACGCCGTCAATTTCGCCGCGGCGAATGTCGTCGGCGAACACCGACTGGAGCCGCAGTTGCGCGGCGCGCGCGTCGCCTGCCGGAACGGCAATGCAGAGCGAATGCTCGCTCGACGCCGCGGTGATCAATGGAATCGAGAGCCCCAGCTCCTGCAGACTCGACAGCGTTCGCGCCGCGACGCCAGGCAGTCCCAGAATTCCGTTGCCTTCCACCGTCAGCATCGCTTGCCCGCGCAGGGCTGCGAGTGCGCGCACCGGTGAGCGGCCGGCTACGCGTCGCGTGGACACTTCCGTGCCTGCCGACGCGGGGTCGAGTACGGGGCGCACCCGCACCGGAATGCGGCGTCCCGCAATCGGAATCATCGACCGTGGGTGGAGCACCTTGGCTCCGTGATACGCCAACTCTGCCGCCTCGCGAATGTGCACGTGCGGGAGCACGCGGGCGTCGGGCACCACGCGCGGATCGGCCGTCAGCAGACCTGGGACGTCCTTCCAAAGTGACACCTCGCGTGCACTCAGTGCGCGCGCGATAACCACAGCCGTTAAATCCGTGCCGCCGCGACCGAGCGTTGTGACATCGCCACTCGGCGCCTTGCCGAGGAACCCCGGCACCACCGGCACCAGCCGACGCCGGAGGAGCGGGCGTAGGACGAGTCGAGCCGCCCGGTCCGTCGCTGGGAACTGGGGCACCGCGTCGCCGAATCGGGCGTCCGTGTGGAGGAAGGTCATCGCATCCACGTAGCGCGCGCGACGTCCGATGGCGGCCGCCACGAGTGCGGCGCTCAGTCGCTCACCGCGGGCCACAATCAAGTCGCGTGTGCGTGGCGTGAGTTCGCGCAGGGCCGCCAAACCGCCGAGGACCGCGAGGCAGTCGTTGAATTCGCCGGTGACCATCTGTTCGTACGCGCGCCGCGATGCGCCTGTCAGCAAGGCCCGCGATGTGGCGCGATGGCGTTGGGCGAGCGGCGCGAGCAGCGCTGCGGCACGCGTGCCGTCGCCCACCAGTGCGGCGTCCGCGGCGGCAAGCAGTGCGTCTGTCACGCCATGCATCGCCGACACCACTACCACGAGCGGCTCGCGGGTGTTTGCGATGATGGCGAGTGCGCGTCGGATTGCCGAGGCATCGGCGAGGGCGGCGCCGCCGAACTTGTAGACGAACGGTTTCATAGGCTGGGAGGGCAGGGTACCCTGTCAGGTTAGCCGATCACACGCCTAGTGTCCATCAGGGCATACGCGGACTACATTCTCTCGCGATCGATTTTCCGCTCAATCCTCGATGGAGATGTCGGCCATGCGTTTCGCCGCGATTCGTCCAATCCTCGCCGTTCTGTCCCTCCCTGCAGCCTTGGCAGCGCAGGCGGCTGCCCCAGCGGCGGCTCCGCGCGCCATGCAGCCCAACGACTGGCACCGCGTCACGACCCTGAGCACGCCGGCCCTTTCTCCTGACGGTCGCCGCGTGGCCTTTACCGTGACGACGGTGGTAGAGCGCGAGAACAAGCGCCATTCGGAAATCTGGGTCGTGCCCACCACCGGTGGGGCGCCCGTCCGCTGGACCTCACCCGGATATGAGAGCAGCAATCCCCGCTGGAGCGATGACGGCAAGTTGCTGTTCTTTACGTCCACACGCCCCGGCGGGCGCGGAGCAAGCTGGGCGCTACACGCGGACGAGTCGGGCGGCGAAGCCTATCAGCCGGAGAATCCAGATCCGGTAGGCTCGAGCCCCAAAGACCGCGCCGTGATTGTGTACACCGCGGCCGACACCGCGTCGAACTCGGGTGTTGGTGGCCGCGGCGGTCGTGGCGGTGCAGCCGGTGCAGCCGGTGCCCGCGGCGACGGACCGGGCGGTATGAACACGCCTCCGTACGGCGCGATCACCAAGCCGGTCGATCAGGCGCGCTTTGACGGACGCCAAATCGTCAACTTTCCGTACAAGGCGAACGGGGTCGGCTTCGTCCCCAATGCCGCCAACGCCCCAGTTCGCCCGCGGCCGCTGCAGATTATCAGCTTCGTTCGCGCAAGCCATGCCCGCACGGCGCTCACGAGCACTACGTACTCGCACCGCGACGTGACTATTTCGCCCGACGGCAAATGGGTGTCGTTCGTCGCAGACGCCCAGCTGCGCAGTGATTCGCTCGTCACCGCCATCAACGACTCGATTGCCAAAGCGCCGTTCGACCGTGCGCGCGACGAAGCCCCGCGCAACGACAACGACGTCTATGTGATGCCAGCGACCGGCGGCACACCCCGCAAGGTGCTTTCGCTGCAGGGCGACGAATCCGATGTGCAGTGGTCGCCCGACTCCAAACGGGTGTCGTTCGTCTCGCGCCCTGGCCGTACCAAGAACGCCGTGCTGATGACCATCGATGTGGCCGGCGGTGCTCCGCAGAACCTCACCGAGGGATGGCAGTATGAGCCGGCCACGCATGCGTGGCTCCCGTCGGGCGAAATCGAAATGAGTGCGGTGATCGGCGGGCGCACGGCGATGTTCGTGGTCACGCCCAAGACCGCCAAGATGCGCGAAGTCATCGCGGGCCGTCGCGAAGTGCGCGGCTGGAGCTTCGACGAAAAAATGAAGAGCGTGGCTTTTGTGGCCTCCGGCACCACCACCCCGACCGAGCTGTTCATCGCCGACTGGGACGGCAAGAACGAACGCAAACTCACCAACTTCAACGATAAGCTCAACGCCGAACTCGCGTGGAGTGACGCGGAGCGCATCACCTATCCGAGTGTCGGCGGCCGCACCATCGAAGGCTGGCTCATGAAGCCGTTCGGGTACACGGCCGGCAAGAAATATCCGCTCGTCCTCTACATTCACGGCGGCCCACACTCGCAATACGGAGAAGGGTGGTTCGACGAATTCCAGAACCTCGCCGCTGCGGGCATGTTCGTGTTGTATACAAATCCGCGTGGCTCGAGCGGCTATGGCGCCGACTTCACCTACGCGAGCCGCGGTGACTGGGGCGGCGACGACTTGAAGGACATGATGAAAGCCGTCGACATCGCCGCCGCGCGCGCCGACGTCGACAGCACACGCATGGGCGTCACCGGCGGCAGTTACGGTGGCTTTATGACCGCCTGGATTGAAACCAAGACCACGCGCTTCAAGGCCGCCGAAACCGACCGCATGATCAGCAACTGGGTGTCGTGGTATTCCACGAGCGATGCGCAGGGACTCACCGAATGGGAGTTCTACGGCAAGCCCTGGGAAAACCCGGCGATGTACGACACGCTCTCCCCCATCAAGTACGTGGCCAAGGTGCAGACCCCCACGTTGATGGTGCAAAGCGAGGAAGACTTCCGCACGCCGATGCCGGAAGCCGACCAATGGTTTATGTCGCTCAAGAAGCGCGGCGTGCCCGTGGAATGGGTGCGGTACCCGCGTTCCAATCACGATCTCTCCCGCACCGGCGAGCCCTGGTTGCTCGTGGATCGGCTCGGGCGCATCCGTCAGTGGTTCACGCATTGGCTCAAGCCGTAACCGTGGTTCGTCAACTCCCCCGCGCTGAGCGCCGACCGCTCCGAGGCTCGGCGCTCAGCGTCGCATTACGCGGCGCGTGGCCGAGGCGCATCGCGTGCTGAAGCGCACGCTCACCACCACCGCCCTCGTGTTCGTGATGTTCTTCACGACCTCGGGCGGTGCGTACACCATGGAAGGGCTCGTGGTGGCGGCGGGCCCCGGGCTCGCCCTCGTCATGCTGCTCGCGCTGCCGCTCGTGTATTCAGCGCCAGAGTCGCTCATCATCGCAGAGCTGGCGTCTGCGATGCCTGAGGAAGGGGGCTACTACCGTTGGGTGCGCCGAGCCTTTGGGAGTTTCTGGGGCTTTCAAAACGGGTGGATCACCTATCTGTATTCGCTCGTGGATATGGCAATCTATCCCGTGCTGTTCAACACGTATCTCTCCTGGTTCGTGCCGAATATGTCCGCGGGCGCGCACTGGGGCGTATCCCTTGTGCTGATCTGGGGTGCCACGGCGATCAATCTGCGCGGCGCGCTGAATGTGGGGCGCGTGTCGATTGCCGCTGGTGTATTCGTCCTCACGGGCTTCGCGGTGCTGGCGGTGGTCGCCCTGCCGCAAGTCACGCATGCGCCGTGGACGCCGTTCGTCGTCCCGGGCTCTACCGTTGGCGCTGGGCTCGCCGTCGCGCTCTCAACGGCGCTGTGGAATTACATCGGCTGGGACAACGCCTCAACCGTGCAGGGTGAGGTCGTGGACGCATCCCGTGCGTATCCGCGCGCACTCAGCTTTGCGGTGCCACTCGTCACGCTGAGTTATTTCATTCCGATGCTCCCCACGCTGGCTGCGACCAACTTGGGACAGTGGAAAGAAGGGGCGTGGCCGGCGTTGGCCGTGGCGCTTGGCGGACGCTTCGGTCCCTTCCTCGCCGCGTGGCTGGCGATTGGCGGCATGATTAGCGCGATGGCGCTCTTGAATGCGCTGCTCATGACCTACTCCCGCGTGCCGCACGTGCTCGCGGTAGACGGACTCCTGCCGCGCGCACTGGCGGTGACCGACGCGCGGGGCACACCGCGTCGTGCGGTGGTGATATCGGCCATCGCGTATTCCCTTTTCGCGTTACTGCCGTTCAGTCGGCTCGTGGTCGCCGACGTACTCCTCTACTCGCTAGCGCTGATTCTGGAGTTCTGTGCACTCCTCGCACTGCGCCGCCGCGAACCGGACCTGCGTGGCGTGTTCCGCATTCCGCTGGGCTGGGGCGGCGTCGCGGCGATCGCAACGTTGCCGACGCTTGTCCTCTGCGTCGTCGTCGGACTGGCGGTGCACGATGGGGAACTCGCCATGCCGTCGTTGATTGGCAGCGCCGTGGGCGTGGCGCTCGGGCCGCTGTTCTACTTCATCGCCAAGCGGAGCGGTCGCCCCTCCGTCTGACCACCGTCGCCTCGCGTTCGGGCGACGGTGGCGGTCGGCGTTACGGCTTGCGGTACACCACGCCGTTCTTCATCACGAATTTCACGTTGGCTGCGCGCGTGCGCGAAATATCCTTGGTCGGATCGCCGTCCACCGCGATGATGTCGGCAAGGAGGCCAGCCTTCACCGACCCGACCCGCGTGTCCACGTGCAACACGCGCGCGTTCACGCTCGTGGCTGCCTTGAGGGCGGCTACCGGCGTCATCCCATAGTTCACGAGCATCTCAAGCTCGCGCGAATTTTCGCCGTGCGGAAAGACGCCCACGTCGCTCCCGTTGCAAATCGTCACACCGGCGTCGAGCGCCAGCTTGAACGTTGCGCGCTTTGCGGTAATGCCGCGCGGCTCGGGCTCTACACCTTTTTTCCATCCAGCGTATTGTGACGTGGCGTCACCCGCCGCGAGGGTGGGGCAGAGCGCCACGCCCTTCTCTTTCATGAGGGCGAAGATCTCCGGCGTGCCGGCGTCGCCGTGATCAATCGTCTCCACCCCCGCCATGATGGCGCGCCGCATCCCTTCGGGCGTGCTCGAGTGCGCCACCACCGCGCGTCCGCTGGAGCGCGCCGTTTCGACCATCGCGCGGAGTTCCGCTTCGCTGAACGTCGGCATCGTTTCGCCGCGCGGGCCCCAACGATAATCGGCATACACCTTCACCCAATCGGCGCCGTGCGCAATCTGATCGCGCGTCACGCGAATCACATCTTCCACGCCGTTCGCTTCTTCCGCACCCTGCGGCGGGTCGAACGAAAAATCCACGCGTCGCGGGGCGTAGCTTCCCGTTGCCACAATCGCTCTTGTCGTCACCAACATGCGCGGGCCGGGAATAATCCCTTGGTCAATCGCCTGCTTGAGTCCGACGTCCGCGTAGCCCGCACCCTCGGTGCCGAGGTCGCGCACAAAGGTCCAGCCGGCCATGAGCGTGTTGCGCGCGTGGTTCGTGGCGCGTGCCACGCGTAGCGCGAGCGGCTCCTTGAGCACCTGATCGTTCCACTGCGCTTCGTTGTACGGATGCAGCAGGAGGTGCGAGTGTGCTTCAATCAGCCCGGGCATCAACGTGGTGCCGGGCAACTCCACCACCGTCGCACCGCGCGAGGCGGGCGCATCCGATGCCGCGCCCGCGAAGGCAATGCGATCGCCGCGCACGAGCACCACCCACCCAGCATGCGGCGCGTCCGCGATCGCGTCCCACACGGCGGCGGGGCGCAACAACACGAGCGTGTCGCGCTGCTGCGCCTGAGCTGACGCGGTCACCGCGAATGCCGCGATCGTCGCGCCGAGCAGCGGCGCGCCCAGCGCAACTCGCGTCGCCAGCGTCGTGCGCATCACAGTCCAAGTTTGAGAGAGCACTCGCATTACGACCTCGAAAGCAAATGGGGAATGTCAGTCACGCCGCCCGATATCACGAATGCCATCACATCCGCGCTGTCGGCGCCGAGTCGTGTCACGCGTGACGTGGGCACCACAAAGGTCCAGCCCGCAAAGGCATACGACTGCGGAAAGTACACCACCACGGAATCCGCGAGTCCCAGCGCCTCCAGCGATTCCTGCGTCACGAAGCCAAGTGCACGCATCGCGCCATCAGCAGTCATCGACACGAGCACCGGCTTGTCGAAGCGCCGCTTCTCGCCCACAAACGCGTTCAATAAGTCTTTCGTTGCGGAGTACACCAGCCGCACCAGCGGCAGGCGCCCCATCAAGCCCTCAAAGCCAGTCAGCACGGTGCGCGTCAGGAGGCTCGTGCCGAGGAATCCCACGGCGATGACCATCAGGATGGTGGCAAAAAAACCTGCGCCGGGCACCGAGAGCCCTAGCCAGCTATCGAGGCGTCGGAAGAGCTGCCAGAAAATCCAACCCGTGACTACGGAGGGGACGGTGATCAGTAAACCCTGCACGAACCATTTGAGAAGTCGCGTCATCGTGGGGCACCCGTCGTGGGGGAAACAGCGCCGCGAGCAAGGCGCGCGTACATTCAGCATCGGTCGCGGTACGATCGGCGAAGACGGCAGTCGTGGCACATGGAGTGCCGGCGCCCGCAGACGCCACCGCGGCAGGGTGGAACGTTGGTGCAACATAACCCGAACGAGGTCGAATGATGAGAGTGCTCGCCTCCCGCCTCGCCGCCGCTGCGGTGACCGCCGTCTTGGCCGCGGTCGCCCCTCTGGCTGCGCAATCGGCGAAGAAGCCCATCACGCAGGACAGCTACGATCTGTGGCGCTCCATCTCCGGCGCCACACTCTCCGCCGACGGCAAGTGGGCGATGTACACCGTCTCGCCGGTTGTTGGCGAGGGGGAACTCATCATCCGCGCCACCGCGGGCGCCACCGACTACCGTGCGCCTCGGGGTTACACCGGCCGCCCGCAGTTGCAGGCGGCGGCTGATTCGGCCGCGCAGTTCTCGCCGGCGGGCGCGCAGTTCAGCGCCACCTCGCAGTTCGCGGCCTTCATTCGCTACGCCTCGCAGGCCGACGTCGAAGCCGCACGTCGCGCCCCGCGTGGCCGGCCCGTGCCACAGCCGCGCAACGCGCTCGGCATTGTGAGCCTTGCCGACGGGAAGGTCACGGTTATTCCGCGCGTCCGTTCGTATCGCTTCGCGCGCGACGGCGGAAAATTCATCGCCTATCTGCTGGAATCCGACACCGCGTCGGGCGCTCCGGGCGGCGGCGGTGGCGGACGTGCCGGTGGTCGTGGCGGTGCCGCGGGTGGCGCTGCCCCCGGCGGCGCCCGTCAGGAACCGGGCGCTCCGCTCATTTTGCGCGATCTCGCCAGTGGGCAGGAAACGCGCATCGAAGACGTGACCAGCTATTTGTTTGACGACGCCGAACATTGGCTCGCCTACAGCGCGCAGAGTGCCGACTCCGCCAAGTCCGGCGTCTATGTGCGCGATCTCACGGCCGGCACGATCGTCACCCTCGCCAGCGGCAAGGGCAACTATCGCTCACTCGCCATCGACAAAAAGGGCACGCAGGTGGCGTTTGTTTCTGATCGTGACGACCAGGGCACGGCAAAGCCACGTGCGTCGCTCTACTATGCGTCACTCGTGGTGGCCAAAGGCAAAAAAGAACTCACCCCCACAGCCAAAATCGTCGCGGCCGGCAGCCTAGGAGACGGCCTGCTCATCGCTGATCGCGGTCGCGTAGATTTTGTGCGCGACGGTTCTGTACTCCAGTTCGCGCTCGCGCCGGTGCCCGCCGACACCATTCCCGCCGACTCGCTGAGCGACAAGGCGGTATACGACCTCTGGAGCTGGAAAGACACAAAAATCCAGCCGCAACAGAAGATTGACGCCGCGCGCGATCGGAATCGCACCTATGTCGCAGCCTACACGCCGGCCTCCGGCAAGTGGGCGCGCCTCAGCAACGACTCGCTCAACTCCGTCACCATCGCGGATAACGGAAAGATCGCCCTGGCGTTGAACCCGGTGGAATACGCCATCGAGCAGACGTGGGGCGACGGCGGCAGCGACGTCTACCTGCTCGATCCGACCACGGCCGCGCGCACGCTCGTGGCCAAGAATCTGCCGTCGCGTCCGCAGCTCTCGCCGGCCGCCAAGTATGTCACCTGGTTCGAAGGCAATAAGTGGTGGGCCTATGCAACCTCCGGCGGCAAAAAGGTTGAACTCACCGCGGCCATCAAGAGCGTGGCGTTCCACAACGAAGAGTTCGATATGCCGGATGACGTGCCCGCCTACGGCACGGGCGGCTGGACGAAGGACGACAAGTCCGTCCTCCTCTATGACCGCTACGACGTGTGGGAAGTCGATCCCACCGGCGTCGCCGCGCCACGCAACGTGACCGCCGGCGCAGGCCGTCAAAAGAAACTCACCTACCGTGTTGTCAATCTCGACGTGGAAGATCGCTTCCTCGATCCGGCCGAACCGCTCGTGCTGAGCGTGCTCGACAGCATCACCAAAGACGGCGGCTTCGCCCGCGCTAAACTCGGCGCCTCCGCCGCGCCCGAAATGATCGTGCGTGGCGCCCGTCGCTACGCGGGGCTACAGAAGGCGCGCAAAGCCGAGCAGTACCTGATGACGCAACAGACGTATCGCGAGTTCCCCGATCTCTGGACCGGGACGTCCATCGCGAGCGTTGCCAAAATCTCCAATGCGAATCCGCAGGAAAAAGAATATCCGCGCGGCGACGTGGAACTGGTCAACTGGCTCAACGACGACGGCGTCCGCTTGCAGGGCATGCTCTACAAGCCAGAGAATTTTGATCCGTCCAAGAAGTATCCGCTTATCGTCTATTACTACGAGCGGTTGTCCGACGGCCTCCATAGCTACGTCGCGCCGAGCGGCCGCAATGTGATCAATCCCCTCGTCTACACTTCGCTCGGCTATCTCATTTTTGAGCCGGACATCGTCTACACCGAAGGGCAGCCCGGTAAGAGCGCCCTCAAGGCCGTGGTGCCTGGCGTGCATTCGCTCATCGCGCGCGGCTTTGTGGACGAAAAGCACCTCGGCCTGCAGGGGCAGTCGTGGGGCGGCTTCCAGACGTCGTACATCATTACGCAGACCACGATGTTCGCGGCGGCCGTGCCAAACGCCACGGTCGTGAACATGACCAGCGCGTACGATGGCATTCGCTGGGGCCCTGGCGTGTTGCGTCAGTTCCAGTACGAACACACGCAGAGCCGCATTGGGGGTTCGCTCTGGCAGTATCCGGAGCGGTACATCGAAAACTCCGCGCTGTTCTACCTCGATCGCGTCACCACGCCGGTCCTCTTCATGGCGAACGATGCGGATGATGCGGTACCGTGGTACCAGGGCATTGAGTTCTACGGCGCCATGCGTCGCTTGAAGAAGGAAGCGTATCTCGTTGTGTATAACGGCGATGTGCACAACCCCACGAAGCGCGCCAACCAGAAGGACATCGACAAAAAGATGATCGAGTTCTTCGGCAACAAACTGCAGGGGAAGGCCGCACCGGAATGGATGGTGCGCGGCGTCCCGTACCTTGAGAAAGGGCGCGATCAGGTGAAGATGACCGGTGCGCCGGCGGGCAACGGCGGCCGTGATCCGGAGCCGAATCCATAGCCATCAACGGCGACGGCGCGAGCGAATCGGTCCGTCGCCATTGCCTTGAGGAACGCAAAGGGCCCGGGCGTAATCCCGGGCCCTTTGTCGCGCCGCCGTGTTACCGCCCGCCGTACGCCTTGGGCGGCACCGTCTTGAGATAGGCCCAGACGGCCTTCATCTCATCGTCGGTCATCTCCGCCGCCGCTTTCCACGGCATCGGAAAGTTGATCGCGCCGCCGTTGGGTCGCACTCCGGTGCGAAGCGCCGTGATGAACGTCTCCTCGGTGTATCCCGCGAGTCCTGTCGGGGTCAGGTTCGCCGCCGGCAACCACGACGGATCGCCCTGCGGAATCTTGCCGCCGGAGAGCGTTGGCCCGTGACATCCAACGCAACCGCCAATCTTCGCGAGGTACGCGCCGTACGCAGCCGTGACACCCGACGGAGGAGCGGCCGCCAGCGGAACCGCTCGCCCCACGACGTCCGCGGCAAAGAGCGGAGCCGCCGACGTGGCAATGAGGACACGCGCCACCGGCCCAAAGGTCGGGCGCGCAATCTCGCGGTCCACCGGCGCGAGCGACCGCACATAGGCAATCACCGCGCCGAGGTCCTCGGCGCTGAGACTGCTGTACTCGACCGAGGGCATGATGACGAGTTTGTGTCCATCAGCGGCCACACCGTGCCGAATCGCGCGCACCATCTCGGCATCGCTCAGCGACGCGCCCAATCCGCCCTTGCCCCGCGTGAGATTCATGCCAGAGAATTTTCCCATCGGTGGTGCATCCACGATCGTCGCGCCGCCGAGGTCGTGGCCGTGGCAGTCCACGCACTTGGTGACGGCGCGCGCCAAATGGCGGCCACGTGCAATGGACGCCGAGTCGGTGGGAATCACCACGGACTCATCGGCGACGGTGACGGAGGCGCGAATCGCACGCTCACTCAACACGTACACACCAATCGCCACGACGCCGATGATCACGGCAATGGCGCCGACCACAAGGGTCAGCCTACGAAGCAGCTTGCTCATACCGGGGGGACTCCTGAGCGTCAGTTGTCGCCGCCGGCCTTTGAGGCCGGAAACGGTTCGGGGGAACTCGCTGGCGCAAAAACCTACCGACTGGTTGCCACTTGCGCGAGTCACCATATTCGATGAATGCCGCCGATGATCGAAACGCGCGCGCTCACCAAGGTGTATGCCGCGCCCGCTCCGCGAAAAACGCCCACGGGCCCCACGGGCCCGACGGGACGCGCCCCCACCGCCCCTAATGGTCCTGCTGGGCGTGGCGCGCGCGCGTCGGCCAGCATCGTCGCCCTCGACGGCCTCGATCTCGAGGTTCGCGAAGGCGAAATGTTTGGGCTGCTCGGGCCAAACGGCGCGGGCAAGACCACCACGATCGGCATTCTCACCACGCGGGTGCGTGCCACCTCCGGCGAGGCCTGCGTCGCCGGACGCAATGTGTCCACGCACGACACCGCGGTGCGCCGTCTCATTGGCGTGGTGCCGCAGCGCCCAAATCCGGACCGCAGTCTCAATGTCATCGAGAACCTCGTCTTTCACGGGGCGTACTTTGGCATTGGCACCGCCGAGTCCGCGCGCCGCGCGATCGCGTTGCTTGAAAAGTTTGAGATTGCCGAAAAGGCCACGGCCAAAGTCGACGATTTGTCGGGCGGTCAGCAGCAACGGCTCATGATCGCGCGCGCTCTCTTGCACGAACCCGAGGTGATCTTTCTTGACGAGCCCACCGTCGGACTCGACCCGCAAGCCCGCCACGCACTCTGGGATGTGTTGCGCGCGCTGCACCGTGAAGGCCGCACGATCGTGATGACCACGCACTACATGCAGGAAGCGGACGCCCTCTGTGACCGTATCGCGATTGTTGATCGCGGTAAACTCCTCGCCTGCGACACGCCCGCGGCACTGACCGCGCGGGCGCCGGGCGCCACGCTCGTGGATCTCACCGTCGAGGGCGATCTCGCCGCGGCCGCCGCGCGCTGCCGGCTCGTGGATGGCATTTCTGCCGTCGATGTGGTGGGCTCCGATCTGCGCGCGCAAAGTCTTCGGGGCGGGGAAGCACTCCCCGCGCTCATTCGCGCCGTCGAAGACGCGGGGTCGCGCGTGCAGAACATTAACCTCGCCAAGCCAAGCCTCGAAACACTCTTCATCTCTCTCACGGGGCGGAAACTCGATTGACCGCCATTGCTACGGAACGCGACGTTCCCACCTCCTACGTATTCTTTGCGATGCTGCGCCGCGACATTCGCGTGGCGCGCCGCGAGCTACCGTTCTTTCTCGTCCGGACGGCGATGCAGCCGTTGCTCCTGATGATCGTCTTTGGCTACCTCATGCCGAAACTCGGCGTCATGCAAAAGGGGTACACCGCCACCCTCCTCCCAGGTGTGCTCGCGCTCTCGCTCGCATTGTCCTCGGTGCAGAGCGTCGCCTTGCCAATGGTCGCGCAGTTCGGCTTCTCCAAGGAGATTGAAGATCGGCTCCTCGCGCCCATCCCCAATCACCTCGTCGCGCTCGAGCTGATTGTGGCGGGTACTATTCAGGGGATGATCGCGGGGATCTTTGTCCTCCCGGCGGGGCGCCTGATTATGGGCGCTATTCCGGGGCTCGCGCTGTCGAATCTGCCGCATCTTCTCGGTATCACCATCCTCGGTGCCGCCACCTTCAGCGCACTGGGATTGGTGATGGGCTGCGCGATTCAGCCGCAGCAGATTGGATTGATGTTCAGTTCCATTATCAGTCCGATGATATTTTTCGGGTGCACCTACTACCCGTGGACGGCGCTCGACAAAGTGCCGGTGATGAAATATTTAGTGCTCGTGAATCCGCTCGTGTATGTGGCGGAGGGCATGCGCGGCGCGATCACGCCGGACGTGCCGCATATGGATCCCCTTGTCGTGGCGCTCGTGCTCGTGGGGCTCCTGTTGCTGTTTTGGCACGTGGGCAAACGCGCATTTCTCAGGCGCGCCATTTCGTGACCCCACGTCACCGGTTTGCGATGGCATGACCAGATTCCTCCGAGGGCTGGGGATTCTGCTGGTCGCCGCAGCGCCACTGGCGGCACAGCAACGCGCCGTCTTCCGCGGCAGCGTGCTCGTGGATGGCAACGATGCGCCCATTGCTGGCGCCGAAGTGTCGCTCCCGCAGTTGGCGATCATCGTGCATACGGATTCCGCTGGGGCCTTTCGCATTCCCGGCATTCTCGCCGGACGTCATCAGGTGAGTGTGCGGCGCGTCGGATTTCAGTCACTCGTGACGGTGCTCACCTTTGTCGCCGGTGATTCCGTAGACACCGATCTCATGCTCGCCCCCGTCGTCGCAACTCCCGGCGCAAACGGACAAGCACTTCCAGGGGTGGTCGTCACGGCGGCTGCACCGGTACGGGGCAAGCTGTCCGAGTTCGAGGAGCGGCGGACCATGGGCGCCGGCGGTCACTTCCTCACGGAAGAACAGCTCGCCAAGATGGAAGGGCGCCGCATGTCGGAAGCCCTCGCGACTGCCGGTGTCCCCGTGGTCATCGGGAGTACCAATGCGGCCTGGGTCGCGTCCTCGCGCGGCACCCAGTCGGTGCTCCGAGGACCGAAGCCGACGAAGTGGGACGTCGCGAAAGGTGCCAAGGGCAACGCCTGTTACGCGGCGGTCGCGGTCGACGGGGTGCTCGTCTATCAGGGGCACGACGACGAGCCACTCTTCGACATTAACTCGCTCGCGCCGAGCGCGATTGCGGGGGTCGAGTTCTATGCGGGCGGCGCGTCGATGCCGGCAAAGTTCAACGGCACGCGCAACAGCTGCGGCCTGGTGCTGGTCTGGACGAAATAGCCACACGACTCGCGGTCGGCAGTCCTGCGCGCGGTGCCGTGCGGCCGCGTCGCTCCGCGTCGCTCCGCGTCGCTCCGCGTCGCTCCGCGCGATAGAGCCAGCGGTTCCCTCAGCGGCTCCGACGCCCTACTGTTAAACGTCTATGAGCGCTCCAACCTCGAACGAACCGACCGCCACGCCGACGCCCGTCGCCGGTGCTCCAGCGACCTCCGAAAAAGTGGGTGCGAGCAATGGCGCACCCACCGAGAAGGGGAACGGTGGAAATGGTGCGTCCGCCGACAAAGCGAGCGCTGAGGCACCGTGGACCGTCGAGCAAGCGAGAAACGTCTACAACGTCGAAGGGTGGGGCGACGGCTTCTTTGACGTGAACGACAAGGGGCACGTCGTGGTGCGCCCCGACAA
>CANIWQ010000058.1 GCA_947471365.1 Gemmatimonadota bacterium
GCAACTCGCGCACGTCGTCGCCGCTCACGAGGCCGTCGTGCTTGATCGTGGTGTGCGCTTCGCCCGAGGCAATGCGTCGCGCCACCTTCCGCGCAATCGCGCCAATCTCGCGCTCGAGTTGGCGCACGCCGCTCTCGCGTGTGTACTGCGACACCAGCGCCATAAGCGCGTCGTCGCTGTACGTCACGCCCTTTTCGGCGAGCCCGTTCTCTTCGATTTGGCGCGGCACCAAGTACTTCTTGGCGATCTCCATTTTTTCGCGCTCAGTGTAGCCCGAAAAATCCACCACTTCCATACGGTCCAAGAGCGGACCGGGAATGTTCTGCAGGAAGTTCGCGGTGGCAATGAAGAGCACTTCGCTCAGGTCAAAGGGCACGCCGAGGTAGTGGTCGGTGAAGGTGTCGTTCTGTGCCGGATCGAGCACTTCGAGCAGCGCGGCTGACGGGTCGCCCTGAAAGCTCACGCCGAGTTTGTCGACTTCGTCGAGGAGGAACACGGGGTTCTTGGTGCCAGCCTGTTTGATCCCCTGCACGATGCGGCCCGGCATGGCGCCCACGTACGTGCGGCGGTGGCCGCGAATGTCCGCTTCATCACGCGCACCGCCGAGGGCCACGCGCACGTACTCGCGACCCAGCGAACGGGCGATGGACTTGGCAATGGACGTTTTTCCGACGCCAGGCGGGCCCACGAAGAGCAGGATCGGACCCTTGGCCATGGCGCGGGCCTTTGCTTCTTTTTGATCGGTGATCGAGCGGTCAGGTGCCAGCTCGCCGCGCTTGAGCGTCGGCGTGGCGTCCTCACCTTTCTCCTTCAACTTGGCAGCCGGGAACTCGCCCGTGGTCTTGATTTCGTCGGCGAACTGCTGGGCCCGCAACTGACGCACCGCGAGGAACTCGAGCACGCGGTCCTTGACGTCCTTGAGTCCGTAGTGATCGTCGTCGAGCACGGTGATCGCGTGCTTCAGGTCGAGCTGGTCGTCCGAGCGCGTGTTCCACGGCAGTTCGGCCATCCACTCGAGATAGGTGCGAATGACCTGCGCTTCCATCGACTCGCGACCAGACCGTTCAAGGCGTCCCAACTCGCGCTCGACTTCCGTGCGCGCTTCCTTGGGGAGCTCGAGCTTATTGAGCTTCTCGCGAAGTTCCTCGATCTCCTTGCTCTGGTCGTCGTCGCCGAGCTCTTTCTGAATGGCTTTCATCTGCTCGCGCAGGAACATCTCACGCTGGCGCTCGCCCAGTTCCTCCTGCACCTGCGATTTAATTTCTTCTTGTGCTTCGAGCAGTGAGATTTGCCGCTGCACGTGCACCAGCACGCGCCGCAAGCGTTCTTCCACGCTCAGCGTCTCAAGCAGTCCCTGCTTTTCGGCCACCGTCAGCTCGAGGTAGCCGGCCACGAGGTCGGCAAACTTGCCAGGCTCGGTGACGGCGTCGAGCACCTGATGCACGACTTCCTCAGGCAGACCGCGGCGTTCACCCAACTCGGCGGCGCGCTCGCGAATCTCCTTGTGCAGCGCCTCAAAGGCCGGATCGGTGTCGTCGATCGGGCCTAGTTCGTCGGTGTGCATAATGACAGCGGACAGGAATCCGTCCGTTTCGGTGAACTGGAGCGCGCTCGCGCGCTGCTCGCCCTGCAGGAGCAACTGCACGCCACCCAGGCCGCGCTGGACCTGCCCGATGCGGGCAATGACGCCCATCGAATACAGGATGTCTGGCGTCGGCTCGTCCGCGTTGTCGCGCTGGGCGACCGCGAACACGAGACGGTCGCCCTTGAGGGCCGTTTCGATCGCCCGAAGGGTGCCCGGCCGCCCCGCCGCAATGGGTGCGGTGAGGCCCGGGAAAATGACTGTCCCCCGCAACGGGAGGACCGGAAGTGTGACTCGAGTGCTCATTCCCACGTTCTCCTACGTGCCGTGACCGGCGGATGAGGCCGCGCGAACGCTCGCGGGGGCCTGGTTACCGGTATTGTATCGCAAGTGCTGTTCCACCATGAGTTACGACATCCTGGCATTTTCTGCAACTTTTGTCTGCCTGCGTGACGTAGGGACTGTCAATTCAGGTTGAGCCCACCGATGCTACCTTATACGTCAGCATACGTCAGGTCTAATCTCAGGTCGTACTTCTCCGTAGCCGTCCACTCCCCCCTCCCACACCGTGGAATCGTCACAGATCACGCAATCGGACGCCGCGCTGCGCTCGCACGTCCAGCGGGTCCTGTCGCCAACGTACGAACTCGATCGTGAGATCGGGCGCGGCGGTATGGGGATTGTGTACTTGGCCCGCGATGCGCGGCTCAAGCGCCCGGTGGCCATCAAGTTGCTACCCCCAGAACTGGCCTTCCGTTCGGAAATTCGGTCGCGCTTCCTCAAAGAAGCCGAAACCGCCGCGCAACTCTCGCATCCGAACATCGTCCCGATCTACAGCGTGGACGAAAAAGATGGGCTCGTCTTCTTCGTGATGGCGTATGTGGACGGCGACAACCTCGCCAAGCGCATTCACGATGCTGGGCCAATGTCGCATGCCGATACGCGCCGCATCGTGCGCGACGTGGCGGACGCGCTCGCCTACGCCCACACCCAAGGTGTGGTGCACCGCGATATCAAACCGGACAACATTCTCCTTGATGCGTCCAACGGTCGCCCGATGGTGACCGACTTTGGCATCGCGCGCGCCATCTCCGACGGGGATGCACGCCTGACCGCCACCGGCATTGCCATTGGCACGCCGGCGTTCATGAGCCCGGAGCAGTCGGCGGGCGATCGCGATCTGGACGGCCGCAGCGATCTCTACTCGCTGGGGGTGGTCGCGTATCAAATGCTCTGCGGCGACCTCCCGTTCAATGCCAACAGCACGCCCGCGCTCTTGGTCAAGCATCTTTCTGAGCGTCCCGTTCCCATCGACCAGCGCAGCGCCGGCGTGCCGGTAGATCTCGCGCGCGCGGTGATGCTCTGTCTCGAAAAAAGTCCGGACGATCGTTTTCCGAGCGCCCAAGCGATGGTGGTGGCCCTCGACTCGGGCGATGTGCCACCGCTGCCCGCGCCGCGCCCAGCCCCGGTTGCCGATCCGTCGTCCATGTATGGTGTTGCGCCACGTGCGAGCGGATATGGCGTCACCGTGCAAGATCCCGTGGCGGACTACGTGCCCACGCGTGAGGACCACATGCGGTGGGAAGCCGCGCCGGTGCTCAAGTTCCGCAAGAAACTCTATCCGTTTCTCGCGGTTGGCGGTGTGTCGGTCGTACTCGCCGTGTTCAATGTCTCGTCTGGTTTTCTCGGACTCACGTCGTTGTGGGCCGTGTTTATTGCGTACCGCTACGCCACGCTGTGGAGCGATGGCTACGATTGGCACGACGTGTTCCGCCAACCCCGCGACCGTCTGCTGCTCGATGTCATCGCCGAGCAGGTGGAGACGGTGCAAGGATTGTGGAACAGGGAAAAGCGTGCGGCGGTGCGGGAGCGTCATCTCCGTCGGCTTGGTGCGCCGTCGGCGTTTAGCCCAGCGGGCGGGAGCCCCGTCCCCCGTTCGCTGACCGCCAACGACACCGGCGCGTTCGGGCCTGGCCCGCACGCGGCGCGCGCGCGGCAGGCCATTGTGGACCGCGACGAGATCGCGCGACTCGTGCAGTCGCTCCCGCGCAACGAGCAGCAGCGCGTGGCCGATGTGCCCGTCACCGCCGCGCGGCTCGCGGACTCCGTGGTGCAGCTCGCGCAGTCATTGCGTGAACTCGACGTGGCGGGCGGCGCACCGGATGCCGCCACCATCGACAAGGAAATCACCCTGCTCGAATCGCAGGCGAATCCGCTCGACCGCGTGGCGAGTGAGGAGCGCGTCCGTCGGCTCGCGACGCTCAAGCGGCAGCGCCGGACCGTTGCCGAGATGAATCGGCGCCGCGACGGCATGGCGTCGAAAGTCGAAGAATGCTCGCTCGCGTTGCAGAACATTCGGTTTGAGATGCTACGTCTCAAAACCGGCAGCCAGTCGTGGCAACAGGTGACGTCGGTGGCGGAGCAGGCGCTTGCCCTGGCACGTGACGTGGATGAAGCCGTGTACGTGGCCGACGAACTCAACCGCTTGGGCGTGCGGCCGGGCGACACGCGCCGTCCCCCGAACGGCCGTCCGTGACCGACGGCGACATGCTTCGCCAGCGTGTGGAGCAAGCGGTTGGGTCGTTATTCACCATTGAGGCAGAAATCGGCCGTGGCGGGATGGCCGTGGTGTATCGGGCGCGCGACGTACGGCTGCGCCGATTGGTGGCCCTCAAAGTGCTGCCGCCGGAGCTCGCGTTTCGCGAGGATGTGAAGCGCCGCTTCCTGCGCGAGGCGCAGATGGCCGCGCAGTTGTCGCATCCCAACATCGTTCCCATTTACGCGGTGGACGATCTCGACGGCGTCGTGTACTTCGCGATGGGGCTTGTTGAGGGAGAAACGCTCGCGCAGCGCTTGCATCGCGCGCCGCGCCCCGATGTGGCCACGGTGCGCCGTGTGTTGCGCGAGGTGTGCGACGCGCTCGCCTACGCGCATTCGCGTCAGGTGGTGCATCGCGACGTCAAACCCGACAACATATTGCTCGACCACGAGAGCGGGCGTGCCGTGGTTACCGACTTCGGCATTGCGCGCGCCGCCGAAGGCGATCAGCGGCTCACGGTTGAGGGGATCGCCGTTGGCACGCCGGCGTATATGAGCCCCGAGCAAGCGATGGGCGACCGTGAGGTGGACGGGCGCTCGGACATCTACGCGCTTGGCGTGGTAGGCTGGCAGATGCTCGCGGGCGAACTGCCCTTTCAAGCCAACAACACGCCCGCGATGCTGATGAAACACATCAGTGAGCATCCGCGTCCTCTCGGCGAACTCCGCACCGATCTGCCCGCGAATCTTGTGCACGCCATTGAGCGTGCGATGTCGAAAGGGCGCGGCGACCGCTGGCCCGACGCCGCCGCATTTCGCGATGCGCTCGCCGACGATGCGCCGGCATTCACGGGACAACCGACTGCCGCATCGCCGCCGCGGCGCGCGCATCCGCCCACCGCCGGTGTCGTCGATGTCGTCGATGTCGTCGATGTCGTCGATGTCGTCGATGTCGTCGATGTCGATCGCGCGGCCTCGCGCGAACCAGCGCGCGCGTCAGAGCGACCGCCCGACTGGGCGTTCCGAGCCGACACCCGCGAATACGGACGCGAAGCGCTCCGCGAGTGGCGGGAGCAACAACGGCTCTGGCGCGATCGCGTGCGCGGGCAACGACGCGAGGCGGCCGAGGAGGCGCGCAATATCGTCGTCGGCGTCTCCGCGGGCGGCCAGCGGTTGCGCCGGCATGAACGCGAAGCGCTCTTCACGCCCGAAGAGCGCGTCCGCAACGTGCAGCGCTACATGATGCGGACGGGCGTCACCCTCTCGTTTCTCGCCGGCATCAACGCGTTGACCTCGCACTTCCCGTGGGTGCTCTTCCCCGCGTTGGGTATGGGCATCTCGCTCGCCTCGCGGATTGGCGGACTGTGGGTGGATGGCATTCCCCTGCGCAAACTGTTCTCGCGCCAGCCGTATGTTCCGCACACGGAATCGGAGCACGGACGCGCCCCGCGCCCATTCGCGCCGCCGCCGCTCCCGGCGCCGGACCTCGGCGGCATTCCGCGCGACGTCCTCGAGGGTCCGCACGGCGCAGTGATTCGCGAAGCCGCCGAGTCGAAGGTCGTGATTGCGGATGTGCTCGCCAAGTTGAGCGCGGCCGATCGCGAGATGCTTCCAGCCATTCTGCCGACGGTGGAAACGCTCGTGGAACGTGTGCGGTCGTTGGCGCAGGATCTGCACCAGCTCGACACGGACGCGTCGCCGGAAGCAATTGCGAAGCTCGAGGTGCGGGTGGCCGATGCAAAAGCATTGCCGACCGATCCCGCGGTGGAGCGTCGATTGCAGTTGCTCGAACGTCAACTCGCCACGTTGCGAGACTTGGCGTCGCGTCGCGCGCGGAGCGCCGAACAGCTGGAGAGCGCGTCGCTCGTGCTGCAGACGATGAAACTCGACTTACTCAAGTTGCGGTCGAGCGGCAACGACCAGCGGCTCGAAGCGTCAACGGATGCCACGCAGGAAGCGCGCGCGCTGTCGAGCGACATTGGCCGTGTTATTGACGCGGCCAATGAGGTGCGCAAGCTCTAACCGTTGGTCGCGGGCGACGCCGGGTGTGGTGTTGCTTTTTGGCCGCCGTCCAGCGGCGCCGCGCGCCGTAGGAGCGCGACGATGGCGGTGGCCACCCGTTCGGGCGCATCAATGGGCGTCATATGACGTGCGCCGTCCACGACGTCGAGTTCGGCATTGGGAATCGCCGCGCGGAGCGTAGCCGCATGACGCACCGGGAGCCACGGATCCTCCGCGCCCCACACGATGGTGGTGGGGAGCTGCAGTGTGCTGAGTCGCGCGGCCTGTGATGCCAGCGTCGAGTCTCGCATCGCGCGCAGCTGTGCGGCGAGTGTCTCGACCCCGAGCCGCTGTGTGTACGGTTGCAGAAAGTGGTCGAGCGCGTGCCGGCCATTTTCGGAATCGGCAAAGCCACGCAGCGCCGGCCCGTGTACGAGCCCTGCGAGCAGGCCCGCGCCGGCGAGTCCAGCGATCGGGCTGTGTGCCAACCAACGCGCTAGGCGCGCGGCACCGGAGAGCCACGCATCGGTCGTGACGGCATTGATCAGGCAGAGACGCGACACGCGCCGTGGGGCGCGAAGCGCGAGGGCCATCGCCACAGCGGCCCCACCGCCGTGGCCGACCACGCAGGCGTGAGCCACCTGGAGTTCGTCGAGGAGCGCGAGCGCTCGTTCTGCATGCGCGTCGGCGGTGAGTTGCCCCGACCCCGCGACGCCGTCGCTCCGTCCCGAGCCGAGTTGATCGACCAAGATGAGACGGTGTCCGTCGGGGATGAGAGGCACGACTCGCTGCCACAGATGGGAGGTCCCTGGGAACCCGTGCAGCAAAAGCACTGGTGCTCCCGCTCCACGCGTTCCTGCCGCGAAGGCGTAGAGCCGTTGCCCCCCAAGGTCCACAAATTCGCCGCGCATGCAGTGAAAATCATGGCGGTTCACCAGCGTGACAAGCGCCAGTGAAAACAAAATTGGAGGTTTGTCGCCCCGTTTATGTACGAAAAACAGCTGTTTTGGGCTAGCGGAAACGGCGAATTATTGTATCGTAATGTGTTGCGACACACTTTATAGGGAAACTGCTGCGTGAGTGGTCGCTGTAAGCGCCGTGGTCGGTAGTGGTAAGTTGTTGTTGGACAACATCTTGCAATGGACTGTTCGACTTGACGCTCCCTACGATTCCGCTCGCACCAATCTTTCCGCCGCCGCCTGCTCCTCCTGAGCCGGTTCGCTTTCCGATGCGCTGGCTGCTGAATAATGCATCACCATCAGTCCAGTATCGCGCCATCATCGACGTCGCACAGCTTGGCGGGCGCGTTGGGCCAGAGCTAGCCAATCTGCCGTACGCCGCGCGCCGCGCCCTGGAACTGGCCGTTGGGCAGTCGGCGGATGGGACTTGGAACGCCAAAATGCTCGCCGTACCCTCCAAGAGCTCGGACGGGTTTGAGGGCGTCGGCACGATTCAGGCGGCGCACCGGTTGATTGAGTCTGGCTGGGACAAGGATTCGCCGCCGTTCTATCGCGCACGGCGCACCTTGTTCCGCCTGCTGGCCGAAGACGATGACCCGACGCTGTTGTATGAGTTGGCGCCGAAGGCTGGGGCGCGCGGCGGCAAGCCGGACGAAGAACAGGTCTCGCACCTCCGTCAAACGCTGCGCGAAGCCGCGGGCGCGGTGCTTGCCAAAGCGGGCTATGAAGCCGATCCGCGTCTGCGCGGCGCGGCCCGTCGCACCATCGACCGCATCGCGCATTTCCTGCGGTCGCCAGCCGCCGAAAAACCGTGGGTGCGCGTGGGGAATCAGCAGGTGCTTGCCCTCGAGGCGTATCCACCCTCGGTGTACGCACTCCAGATGTTCGCGTACATGCCGCTGTTCCGCACCGAGAACTACGACAAAATGGAGCTGATCTACAAGTGGATCACGCGCCCAATGCCGCGGCAGGAACCGTTGCAGCTGTTCGGAACGAAAATGCTGCCGATTCCGAACGCCGTACTCGGTGATCCACTGCCGCATCGCAACGCGGTGGAAGACGACGTGCCGGCAGCGATCGCGTGGCTCGAGACCATGGCGCGGTTGGGATTCCTCAAGCGTCACGAGACGTGGCTCAAGATGTACGAGCGCTTTGTGGACGACTGCGGCCGCGATGGCGTGTGGCATCCGCACAAGGGTTTGATCACGCCCCGTTCGGCGGCGCCTTGGGTATGGCCGTTCTACCCGCTCGAGTCGGGTAGCGGCGGTGACGAACGCTGGGCCGACATCACGTTCCGCATTGGGCTGATCGCGAAGCTCCTCGGCCGCGGCGTCACGCTGGTCTAAACGCGTGGCTCCTCGCGAGCGTCTTTTGCCGGCCGAGTGGTATCCGGCGGGCCACGAGGGAATCGACGTGTCGCGCGTGGCGCTGGGCGACGGTGTGTCGCTGCGCGTCCTGAGTTCGGGCCCCGCCGATGGCCCGCCGGTTCTGCTGGTGCATGGGTGGGCGATCACCGCCTACTTGTGGCGCCACACGATTCCCGCGCTCGCGGATGCTGGCTACCGCGTGTATGCCGTCGATCTTCCGGGATGCGGGCTCAGTGACGCGCCCACATCGCCGGGGAGCTACACGCTCGACACGATGGCCACGCGCATCACGCGATTGCTCGACGCGCTCCACATCGACGCGGCGCCGATTGTGGCGCAATCGCTCGGCGCGCGCGTGGCCTTTGAGGTCGCCCGCCGGGCACCGTCACGTGTGCCGCGCCTCGCGCTGTATGGCCCGGTTGGCTTTGGTGACATTCCCCCGGCGCGCGTCTTCATGCCGTTCATTCCGCGGTTACCCGGCGCACTGCCCTCGCTCTTCGTGACGCGCGAGATGGTGGATTTTGTGCAACGGCGTGTGCACGGCAAGCTCGAATGGTTCACCGATCGCGACACCGATGAGTACTGGGCGCCCACACAGTTTCCCGACGTGGTGCGCGCACAGTTGCAGATGCTCGCGGAGTTCACGTGGGAAACACACGAGGAGCAACGGCTCGCAACGTTCCAGACGCCGACCATGGTGGTGTTTGGCACGAAGGACGCGACGGTGCGTCCGGTGCAGGCGGAGCAGTTGGTGCGCGCGATGCCGCATGGGCGGATGGTGTGGATTGAAGGCGGCGGCCATGTGGTGATGGAGGAGTTGCCGGAGCAGGTGAACGCCGACTTGCTCGGTTTTCTCGCCGGCTGAGGGAGCGCGTTCGCTTTGTGAGGGGTGGCGGGGTAGCTTTCGTGCTGTGGGATGTGCCGTGCGGAAAGAAGTGGTCCGCCGGGTCCTGCCGGGCCGATGCTCCGACTCGCGGAGACATGGGCTCACCGAAGCCAACACCCGAGTCGAGATGACCATCAAGAAAGCCCCGTCGCGTGGCGCGCGGAAAGCCGCCGCGCCTGCGGCGGCATCCAAGGTAGCCGTCGCACCAAAAGTCGCCGCGCCTGCGAAATCAAAGAGCGCAAGCAAGGTACCGGTCGCTCCCGCCATTGCCGACGAGACGTCCGCTCCGATGATCGCTGCGGCGACCTCTGATGGTTCGCTCGCCGCTGCCGAAGCGGCGACGGTTGGCACCAAGTTCTCCGATCTGGGATTGTCGGCGCCGATGCTCAGCGCGCTCGCTGACGCGGGGTACAAACACCCGACCCCGATTCAAGAACAGGCTGTGCCGCTCGCGCTGCGCGGACGCGATCTCATTGGGCTCGCGCAAACGGGCACCGGCAAGACCGCGGCCTTCACCATTCCGATCATCGAACGCTTGCTCGGCGGCCCGCACCGTACCCGTGCGCTCATTCTGACGCCAACGCGCGAGTTGTGTGTACAGGTGGAAGAGAGCTTCAAGAAGTACGGCATTCACTCCGGACTCGAAGTGATTCCGGTGTACGGCGGCGTGGGCTACGACCCGCAGACCAAGGCGCTGCGTGGCGGTGTGGACGTGGTGGTGGCGACGCCGGGCCGCTTGCTCGATCATCTCGAGAAGGGCAACGTGGTGTTCGATGAGCTCGAAGTGCTCGTGCTCGACGAAGCCGACCGGATGCTCGACATGGGTTTTGCGCCACAGATCAACCGCATTGTGGCGCAGATCCACCCGTACCGGCAGACGTTGCTCTTTAGCGCGACGATGCCGCCGGAAGTCGAAGCGCTGGCCCGCAAGTATCTGCGCAAGCCGCAGGTGGTGCAAGTGGGACGCCGCTCCGGTGCCGCGACGACGGTGCAGCACTACGTGTATCCGTGCCCGAAGGAAAAGAAGAGCGCGCTCCTGACCGAGTTGCTCAAGTCCAAGGCGATGGACTCGGTGCTCGTGTTCACGCGCACCAAGCACGGCGCCGACCGCGTGGTGAAGCATCTCGAGCGTGAAGGGATCAAGGCGGGCGCGATGCATGCCGACAAAACGCAGGGGCAGCGCACGCAGGCGCTCGAAGACTTCAAGAGCGGTAAGGTGCGGGTGCTGGTGGCCACCGACATTGCACAGCGCGGACTCGACATCTCGGGTATCACGCACGTCATCAACTACGACGTGCCGCAGCAGGCCGAGGACTATGTGCACCGCATTGGCCGCACGGGGCGCGCGGCCTCGACCGGCGACGCCTACACCTTCATGTGCGCCGATGAAATCGCGATGGTGCGGACGGTGGAACGCGTGATTGCGCAGCAGATTCCGCGTATCAGCGTGCCAGGGTACGATTTCGGCACCTGAGGTTAGCGTACGCGCCCGAGCCGCGACACGACGATCGTGTCGGCTCGGGTGCCGCGCCGCACAATGACCGTGGTGTTGGCCGCCCCCCAGCCGAGTCCGGTGGGGGCGTAGGTGACGCTGTCGCGCGTGGCGTTCACCGAGGCGCCGCGCCCCCGCATGATGTCTCGGGCAAAAAGTACCTCGCTGTTGCTCACCACCCGCACGCGGCCGGCGCTGTCGGTCACCACGGACACATAGTCGCCACGCCGTACGGCTTGGTCGCGCGCGACGGCAAAGGCGAGACGCACATCTTGCACCGCGCCGCGGAGCGCCAGGCGGTCGACCGCCGTACGGATGCGCGGTACCGTCATCCCCGTGGCAATGCCGGCCACGGCGAGCACGAGCGATAGTTCGATGAGTGTGGCACCGGAGCGCGTAGCGCGCACGACTGGCTCCCGTCGAGGACGCGACCGATATACGTTCCCGCTAGGGCAGGACTGTCATCATTGCATCGCGCGACGCGGCCAAACAGCGCCGCGGCGCGATGGTCATTTTTTGCGAGGAGTGGTCATGTTGGACTCAGCGCGCCTCCGCCTGATGCTCGTGCTCGCCGCCGCGAGCGCCGCGAGCGGCTGCCTGCGCAATCCCAAGGCGGAAGCCGCGCAGCTCGAGCTTAATGTGCAGGTCACCGACGCCATCAACCAAATACGCATTGAGTCCGGTGAGTTGCACGGCACCGTCGACTCGTTGCGCCTGGTGATTGCCAGGCAGGACACTACCATCCAACGCTTAGCCGCGGTGACGGGCGTGCCGGTCGTCAAGTGAGCCGACGGTTCTTGGCGCTCGGCGATTCCTACACCATCGGCGAAGGGGTGGAGGCGTCGGGGCGCTGGCCGGTGCAACTGTCGGCCGCGCTTGCCGCCGAGGGATTGCCGGTGGTAGCGCCGGAGATCATCGCCGTCACCGGATGGACGACCGATGAACTCGATGCGGCCATCACCACCACGGCACCGGAAGGGCCGTATGCACTCGTGACGCTCTCGATTGGCGTCAACAATCAGTATCGCGGCCGCTCGCTCGTGGAGTACGAAGCACAGTTCTCCGCGCTCTTGCTGCGGGCGGCTGGGTTTGCCGAGCGCGTGGCGGAGCGGGTGATCGTGCTCTCGATTCCCGACTGGGGCGTGACCCCTTTTGCCGAAGGGCGCGACCGAGCGAGCATCGCGTTTGAGATTGATGCGTTCAATGCTGTGGCGCGCGACGTGGTGTGGGAAGCGGGCGCCGCGTGGCTCGACATCACCGGCATATCGCGCGAGCCGCACGACGAGTGGTTCGCGGCCGACGGTCTGCATCCGTCGGCCGCGCAGTATGCGCAGTGGGCGGCGCGCGCGCTCCCTGTGGCGCGCCGAGCGCTCGCCCCCTAAATGACGCGGGCGCGACGCGGCCTACTGCGCGCGCCCCATCCGCATGTAGTCGAGCGCCATGTTCGCCATGAGTCGTGCGCCCAGCGGGAGCGCACGATCATCGGCTTGAAAGAGTGGCGAGTGGTTGGTCGCGGCGGTGGCGTCCACCCCCGGAGGCGTGACTTTGAGGCCCAAGAAGAGCCCTGGCGCCCGGTTGGCGAAGAGCGAAAAATCTTCACCCGCCGAACTCGCGGTTGCGGGCTGCAACATGGTCGGCCCCGCCACACGTCGGAGGGTGGGGAGCATTTTTTCGTTGAGTGCGGCATCGTTGGTGGTGACGTTGTAGCCGCGCGTGATCGTCACCGTGGCCGTCGCGCCGCCGGATTCGGCGATGCCCTCGGCGGTGCGCTTGATGCGCGCGTGAATGAGTGTGCGCATGCCCTCGTCGAGGGTGCGCACGGTGCCGATCATCCAGACGCTGTCGGGGATGATGTTCTCGCGCAGGCCACCCTGAAATGCGCCGATCGTTACCACGGCAGGGGCCGTTGTGAGATTCACCTGACGGCTGATGATGGTTTGCAGTCCAAGCACGATCTGTGAGCCCACGACAATCGGATCCACGCCGCCCGACGGGAACGCGCCATGCGTCTGCCGCCCGTGGACGACAATGCGCACGAGATCGGCGGCCGAGGTTGCCGAACCCGAGACTGCTGTGACTACCCCAAAGGTCCCGGCGCCCACGTGCAGGCCAAACACGGCATCGACTTTTGGATTGTCCATTGCGCCGGCGGCAATCATGGGGCCAGCGCCGCCTGTAGGCGGCGCTTCCTCGGCGGGCTGAAAGAGAAAGACAATCGTGCCGGGGATTTGCGCTTTCATGGCGGTGAGCACTTCGGCCGCGCCCATCAGCATGGCAACGTGCATGTCATGGCCGCAGGCGTGCATGACGCCTGTTTCCACGCCGTTGTACACGGTTTTTGTCGTGCTCTTGAAGGGTACGTTGACCTGCTCCACAACGGGAAGGGCGTCCATTTCGGCACGGAGCGCCACCACCGGCCCCGGTTTGCCCCCACGGAGCACGGCCACCACCCCGTGGCCGCCGACTTCGGTGCGCACTTCGAGGCCAAGCGCCGTGAGGTGATCGCTCACGAGGCGCGCGGTACGCACTTCGAAGTTGGACAGTTCGGGGTGCTGGTGAATGTCGTGACGCCACGCGGTGAGCTTGTCGGCAATCGCGGCAGTGCGCCGGTCGATTTCGGACTGCAGGGCGTCCAGGCGCGGCTGAGCCGCGGCGGGGAGCGGGGCGAGCGCCAGGAGAAGCGTGAGCAGGGAACGACGCATAGTGTCAAAGCAAGGAAAGGGAAGACAACGGATCCCGCGACTGGCGCCAATGCCGTCGCTGACGCGAAATTGCGGGGGTAGCACCTCCTTCGGCAATCCTTATGCAAATTGTGATCGAATACTGCATCGTTTGACATTACGAACCGAGGGCCGTCGGTCTGGCGGCCGCGATTCGTGAGCACTTTCCCGCGGCCGAGGTGGGCCTGCAGCCGTCGAGCGGCGGTCGCTTTGAGGTGACCGTAGACGGGGTGCCGATATTCGAGAAATCGAAGCTCGGCCGCCATGCGCAGCCTGGCGAGGTGCTCACACTCCTCGGCGAACGCCACGGAAGTGCCTGAACGGTGTACGATTTCTGACAGTGAACGAGACTCTATGCGCATAGCCATTTCTACGGGCGGCGGCGACGCCCCCGGCCTGAACGCCGTCATTCGCGCCGCCGTATTGTCCGCGGTGGACCGCGGCTGGCACGTGCTCGGCATCAAGCGCGGATATATGGGGCTCCTCGGCGAAGACGACGTGATTCCCCTCGGCCGCGACGACGTGCGCGGCATTGGGCACCTCGGCGGCACGATCCTTCGCACGACGAATCGCGGCAATCCGTTTCGGTATCCCGTCAAGCAGGACGACGGCACGTTCCTTGAGGTCGATCGCTCCGACGAACTGATGGACAATGCGCGGAACCTCGGCATCGACGCGCTGATTTCCATTGGCGGCGACGGGTCGCTAGCGATTGCGCAGAAGCTCGCGACGAAGGGGCTGCGTGTGGTGAGTGTGCCCAAGACCATCGACAACGACGTGAGCGGCACCATCACGACTTTCGGATTCGACACGGCAGTCACGACGGCGATGGAAGCGATCGACAAGCTCCATACGACGGCGGAGAGTCACGACCGCGTGATCGTGATGGAAGTGATGGGTCGCGACACGGGCTTCATTGCGCTGCATTCTGGCGTGGCCGGCGCAGCGCACGCCATTCTGTTGCCCGAAATCCCGTACAGCGTGGACAAGCTGTGCGATGCGATTATGGAGCGCGAGCGTCGCGGCCGCACCTTTGACATTGTCGTGGTGGCGGAAGGGGCGTTCCCAGCTGGGGGCGAAGGGTCGATCATTGGCGCGTCGCTCCCGGGGCAGGCCAAGCGGGTGGGCGGGGTCGCCGAGATTGTGGCCAAGCAGATTGCCGAAAAGACCGGGAAGGAGTGCCGGTCGCTGGTGCTCGGGCACCTGCAGCGCGGAGGCATGCCCACGGGGTACGACCGGTTGCTGGCCACACGCTTTGGCGGGGCCGCCGTTCAGGCCGTGGAAGAGGGGAAATGGGGCCAGATGGTGGCTCTGCAGTCACCGGACATTGTGACGGTGCCCATTGAGCAGGTGCTGGGGAAGCCGCGCCGGGTGGACCCGAACCATGACCTGGTGCGGACGGCTCGGCGCCTTGGGATCAGCTTCGGCGACTGAGTGGAGTGAACACGAGGGGCCGATCTGGGTAGTAAGAATCAGTCCCACTGTTGATATTTGTGGCTGGATCGGTAGGGGCGTCGTCCTTGGGACGACGCTTGAGCACACTTCGGAGGACGCGCGTGCAGGTTTTTCGTTCTGTGTTGGGACCGCTGTTCATCGTCGCCGCGATTGCGGCGCCGCTTGGCGCGCAACAGGACAAAGCACGCGACGACAGAGTGGACGGTGTACCCCGCTCGGCATTTCCGCCGCTGGGGATGTGCCGCGTCTGGCTGAATGGCGTGCCGCAGAGTCAGCAGCCGGCGGCCACGGACTGTGGCAGCGCCGTGCGCAACCTACCGGCCAATGCGCGGCTACTCCTTGGCGACGTGCCTGGCATCTCGGCGACGGTGAAACTGCGCTCCGATGGCGTGTCGTTGCCTCGCGGCGTTCGTGCTGAGGCACGGCGCACCGAGAACGCGCGTGCAGTGCTGCTCAATGTCGCACCAACGGGAGGCGCCGCACCGCAGAACTCAGACGGCGTGATTCCCGTCACCACCCGTTCCGAATCGCGGGTGTCGCCGCCGCCGGCCAAGCCGGGCAAGCCGGAGTCGTTCCAGTACTAGACTCTCAGTTGCGCCAGGTCCGGGATCCCTACCTCCCGCCGGACCATGAGGCCTTTGTCGGCGCGGGCGCGACTCGACGCATTATCGTCATCGCCCCAACTCGCGCTGCGTGCGAGACGATCGAGCTGGCCTTCACGCTCGACATCGAAACCGTGCTTTGGAAGAGCCGCGGCGCCGAGTTGCTTGAGCTGGCCGAGGGTTTTCGTCGCGATGATACCGACGCGGGCCTCGGCGCCAAACGTCAGGGCTTCGGCATTGTGGCCGGCACTGGTACCGGCAAAACACTCTCCGTAAAGCCAATCGCGCAGGCGCTTCTCGGCACCACCGAGTTGCGCGTGGGGGTGATCAACCGCGAGCGTGAGGCCACGCCCGATTCGCCCAGTTGGAACGTGGTGATTGTGACCACGGGCATCGCGCGCCGTTGGTTTCAGGACGGCGACATTCGCCCGCAAGACACGCTGGTGGTGGATGAAATTCACCAGACGAGCGCCGAGCTTGAGCTCTGCCTCGCGCTGGGCAAGCGCGTGGGCTGCCGGTTCATTTGGCTTTCGGCCACCGTGGACCCCGCGTTTTACGCGAAGTATCTCGATGCGGCGCGCGTGGTGGAGAGTTCCGCGTTCGATCCCACAATGGCGGCGGACGTGCAGGTGGTTCGCGCGCAGCCCGGCAATTTTCTCGACGACAAGTTCCTGCAGCAGGTCATCAAGCAAAACCGTGGCGTGGGTGTTTTTCTGCCGACGCGCGCCGGTGTGGAGCAGGTCGCCACCGGCATCTCGGCGCGTTTCCCGAGACTGACGGCGCAATTTTATCACGGCGGCGAACCCATTCGTGTGATTCGCCCGTTCCTCGACGGCACCATCGGCAAGCCGTATGTGTTGGCGATGACGGCAGCCGGGCAGAGCGCCCTGAACGTGAAGGGGCTCGACACGGTCGTCATTGATGACACACGCTTTGCCAATGTTGTGGACCGTGGGCGCAATGTGCTTACGCGGCTCCATCTGGGCGCCAACGAAATATTGCAAATGGCCGGCCGTGTGCATGGGCGCGTGGCCGGTGGGCGCGTGTTCATTTTGACGGACCGCGACATTGTGTTCAGTGCGCTGCATCCCACGGCGCCGGAGTTTCAGTTGGCCGGTGACAGTGGGCGCGTCGCGATGACCTGCGCCGATCTTGGCGTGCGCGCCGACGAACTCGATCTGCCTGTGCCGCTCGATCGTTTGAGCTATCGCAAGGCCGTAGGCTTTCTCGAAACGCGCGGCATTATCGAAAACGGCCGTCTCTCGCGTTACGGAAAAGCGGTTGAGGCCATGCCAGTGGATCGGCCGTGGGCCGAGTTGTTGGTGCACTGCGACGATGGGTTGCTGCCGTATGTGAGCGTGATGGCCGGCATTGAGAGCCTGCACCGGATGACGCGCGAAGATCGCGATCTCTCGGGGTTGCAGGTGCGCGGCAGTGATCATCTCACCGCGTACAACCTGTATGCCGAAGCGTTCCGCACCTGCGGCTACGTGGGCGAGGTGTACGGACTCGCGCGGCATTTGTTTGACGAAAGCATTGAACGGTGGGCGGAACGCCGCAGCGTGCTCGTGAAGTCGATTGAGGACGCCGCGTTGGCGATGGCGAGCGTGTATCGCGCGGTGAAGTTGCCGTTGCCGGACACGATGCCGATGGTAACGGAAGCGGTGGAGCGCCAGTTCATCGAGTTGTTGGCGTCGATTCAGCCGTTTGACTTGGTGATCGAGGAGCTGACGGCCGAAGGGCTCGAGGCGCGCGTGTCCAAGACGAGCGTGGCCGGAAGCTGGGGTGCGGTGTGCGGCACGCTGCGCTTCTTCGCGGATTCGCGCGGCAATCCGCGCGCGGCCATCGAGGGGACGAACATCCCCAACGGCCTCATTCGCAAGTATGCCACCTCCGGCGCGCCAACGCTGGTGTTTGACGGCAAGCACAAACACGCGCCGCTCGCGCTCGAACGGCGCGTGACGTACTTCGGCTTTGAGCTTTCGCGTGAGCGCGAGCCGGTGCACGATTTTCCGGCCGGACTCGAGGAGGAGTCGCGTCGTGTGCTGGCCGACGCGCTGGCGCGCGGTGAAGCGCGCCATGCGGCCGTGGTGCGCAATCAGCAGCCCGTGAACGAGGTGCGCGAAGCGTGGCGTCGTTCGGGCGGGCGCACCGCCAAACTTGGGCAGGCCGAACTCAGCACCTGGTACCTCGGACAGCTTGCGGGCGTAACGTCGTTGCAAGAGTTCCGCGCGTTGCCGTTGCGGGTGGATGCCGACGAATTTGTGCCGCGCGCGGTGCGCGACGCACTCGCCCAGTTGCCGGGCGCGATGGAAATCCGTGGTCGCGCGTCGCCATTGCACTACGAGGTGGAAGAAACGCCCGAGGGGACGGTGGGCGTGGTGCGCGTGGTGCTGCACGAAAAGCAGGCGCGCGGACTCGTCGCGGAGGAGATCACGGCGCTCGACCGTCCGTTACGGTATACTGTGACGCGTGGCGCGCGCGGGAGTGTGAAGGCCGCGACACTCGACGACATGCACGACGCACTGACTCGTCCCTTTACGGATGACGAAACGGCGCGCGCCTTTGAATCGCGGCGGAGCCCAGGGCAACCGTGGGGCGCCGATGCGCGGCGCCCCGGCGGTGGCCGTCCGGGCGGCGATCGGCGCCAAGGGCGTGACGATCGTGATCGTGGTGGGAGCGAGGGCGGACGTGACGGTGGACACGGCGGCCCGCGCGGCCCAAAGAAAGGGGGCACGCGCCCTGGATCGCCCGCCGGAAAAGGAAAGCGGCGCGGTCGGTAACACCTCGCTGGACGATCGTCGTTCCGCGCGGTACGTTCGGCACGACCCTCACCCCGCGAGGATTCGTGGATCGCCGCGACCTATTGCGTGCGCTTGGCGCCGCTGCCGTGCTCTCCGTTGTGCCGCATGATGCGGAAGCCGCGTGGGTACGGCTCGCCCGAACGCCGGGTACCGCGCTGCGCCGTTTGTCGGTGCGCGACGCCTCGCTCGTCGGACTCCTCGCCGACACCGTTATTCCGCGCACCGATACTCCGAGTGCCACTGACGTTGGCGTGGTCGCGTGGGTGGATCTGATTGTCGCGGATTATTACACGGACGATGAACGCCGCCAGTTCACCGACGGTCTCGCTGCGATCGACGCGGCACGCACCACTGTCGCCGCCGGCGGCGCCGGTGGCGCCGGTGGCGCTACGGACAGCGCCGAAACATTCGGCAAACTCGTGGAGCAACTTGAGCGTGGCGACCGGCGCAGCGCGGAGAGCCGCGCCTGGTGGCGGCTCAAGGGACTCGTGCTCCACGGCTATTTCACGAGCGAGCGTGTGCAAAAAGAGGTGCTCAAAGTGAACATCATGCCCGGCAAA
>CANIWQ010000059.1 GCA_947471365.1 Gemmatimonadota bacterium
GATGGATGGCGGCGTGGCCGTCATCACGTTCGATTTGCCGAATGAACCGATCAACAAATTCTCGGCGGCGGTGATCGCGGAGTTCGAGGCCATTCTCGCGCGTATCGAACGAGACCCGGCCATCACCGCTGCGGTGTTGATCAGTGGAAAGCCGGACACCTTTATTGCCGGTGCTGATATCGACGCCTTTTTGGACTTCACGTCCGCCAAGGATGCGGAGCGTGCGAGTGGCACGGGGCATCAGGCGATGTTCCGACTCGAGAAATGCCGCGCGCCGATTGTTGCGGCGATCAACGGGGCGTGCCTCGGCGGCGGACTCGAGGCGGCGCTGAGTTGCGCGTATCGCATTGCGACCGACAATCCCAAGACGGTGCTCGCGCTTCCCGAAGTGCAGCTCGGGTTGATTCCGGGTGCTGGCGGTACGCAGCGACTCCCGCGCACGGTGGGACTGCAGGTGGCGCTCGACATGATCCTCACCGGAAAAAACATCCGCGCCAAGAAGGCGCTGCAGATGGGCCTTGTGGATGAGTTGGTGCATCCCGCGGTGTTGCGCGACGTCGCGATTCAGCGTGCGCGAGAGATTGCGGCCGGAGCACTTCGGCACGAAGACAAGAAGCACGGCGCGAAAGAATTGGTGCTCGAAGACAACGCGCTCGGTCGTGCGCTGGTCTTTCGGCAGGCGCGCGAGATGACGCTCAAGAAATCGCGTGGCAACTATCCGGCACTGATCGCCGCACTCGACGCTGTGGCGGCGGGTTTTCACGGCACTCGCGAACAGGGATTTGCTGAAGAGGCGCGCTTGTTCGGCGAGATGTCCGCGACCGCGGTGTCAAAGGAACTGATCTTCTTGTTCTACGCTACGACCTCGCTCAAGCGGGATGTAGGGGTGGCGGACGCGTCGGTGAAGCCGCTCCCCGTGCCAAGCATCGGCGTTCTGGGCACGGGATTCATGGGGGCGGGGATTGCCGCCATCTCAGCCATGCAGCGCATTCCCGTGCGCTTCAAGGACACGAAACACGAGCAAGTGGGACGCGGTCTCGCTGCGGTGCGCGACGTGCTCAAGGACCGGCTCACCAAACGGCAGATCACGCGCGTGCAGTTTGAGGATCAGCTCTCGCTCGTGTCAGGCACGGTGGACTACACCGGCTTTGCGCGTGTGCCGTTGGTGATCGAGGCGGTGTTTGAGGATTTGGGAGTAAAGCATCAGGTGCTCGCCGAACTCGAACCGCATCTCGCTGCGTCGGCGATCTTTGCGTCGAATACCAGTACGATTCCGATTGGCCAGATTGCCGCCGGCAGCACACGGCCAGAGCGCGTGGTGGGCATGCATTTCTTTTCGCCTGTGCACAAGATGCCGCTGCTTGAGGTGATCGTGACGCCGCAGACGGCGCCGGAGGTGACGGCGACGGTCGTGGCGTTTGGGCGGAAGTTGGGGAAAACGGTGATTGTGGTGAACGATGCGCCGGGATTCTTTGTCAATCGCATTTTGGCACCGTACATGAATGAAGCCGGGCTCATGCTCGACGAAGGCGTGCCGGTGGACGCGATTGACCGTGCGATGCTGACCTTCGGATTTCCCGTTGGCCCGGTCACGCTGCTCGACGAAGTGGGGCTCGACATCGCGGGGAAATCTGGCGCCGTGATGCGCGCCGCCTTTGGCGACCGCGTGCCGCAGAATGCCGCGATCGGCAACGTGCTCGCTGCGGGCCGACTTGGCCGCAAGAACAAAAACGGATTCTATTCCTACGATGACGCTGGCAAGAAAGGCGGCGTCGATGAGTCGGTGTACGCCGTCCTCGGTGTGACGCAGCGTCAGGCGGTGACACCAGCCCTGCTCGCTGAGGTGCAGGAGCGCTGTGCGCTGGCGATGGTGAACGAAGCGGTGCGCTGCCTGGAAGAAGGCATCGTGCGGCAGCCGCGCGACGGCGACGTCGGGGCGGTGTTCGGTATTGGCTTTCCGCCGTTCCGCGGTGGCCCCTACCGCTATGCCGACGCGCTGGGTGCCGCCGAGTTGGTTCGGCGGCTCGACGCGCTCAACGCAAAGTATCCCGGACGGTTTGAACCCTGCGCACGCCTGCGAGCGATGGCCGCGTCGGGCGCGACGTTTTACCCCAAGACCGGCAAGCCTGTTGGTTGAGCGCGCCGATATCACATACACAGTGGAGCGCAGGCATGTGCGGTAAAGAACGGGGAGCCCGGTCATTCGGGCTCGTGGTGCTGGTGCTCGCTGCTCTCGGCGTGCCAATCGCACGCGCCTCCGCGCAACAGACGCGCGCGGAGCGAACGAAGTACATGGAAACGTCCACGCACGCGGACGTGGTCGCCTTTCTCGATTCGCTCCAGGCGCGCGGTGCGGCCATTCGGGTGGGGAGTATCGGCAAGACGTCGCAGGGGCGTGACATTCCCTATGTGCTTGCCTCGCGGCCGTTGGTGACCACGCCGCAGGAAGCGCGACGCCTCGGTCGACCGGTGGTGTACATCCAGGGAAACATTCACGCTGGTGAGGTTGAGGGCAAAGAAGCGCTGCAGGCGCTCCTGCGCGATCTGTTGTTTGCGAAGAAGCCGAATGTGCTCGACTCGATCGTGCTCATTGTAGTGCCCATCTACAATGGTGACGGCAACGAAGTGTTTCGCCCGCAGGCGCAGAACCGAGGCGCGCAGAACGGTCCGGAGCTGGTGGGGCAACGCCCGAACGGCCAGCAACTGGATTTGAATCGCGACTATATCAAGACGGAAGCACCCGAGACGCGCGCGTCGCTGGCGATGTTCAATGCGTGGGATCCAGACCTGTTTGTGGATCTGCACACGACGGACGGCAGCTATCACGGCTACGCGTTGACCTATTCGCCGTCGTTGCACCCAGCCGCAGCCATCGCGGGCGGGTCGTTTGGTGGCGCCTTTGTGCGCGACTCGCTGTTGCCGGTGATTCGTCAGCGGATGCGCACGCGGCACAAGTACGAAGTGTTCGATTACGGCAACTTCACCGGCGATGAAGGGCCCGCCGCTCTGGGCGAGGGGAAAAACTGGAGTACGTACGAACATAAGCCACGCTACGGAACCAACTACTACGGACTGCGCGGGCGGCTGTCGCTCCTCAGTGAGGCGTATTCGCACGATCCGTTTGAGCGCCGCGTGTTGAGCACGTATGCGTTTGTGCAGGAAGCCTTGTCGCTCGTGGGGGAACGGGCCAAGGGCGTGCTGGCCATTACGCGTGCATCGGATGCGGCGCTCATGGCGGGAAAGGTTCGTTCGGTGCCGGTGCGTGCTGAAATGACCAAGCAACCATCGACGCAAGTTGTCATTGAAGAACCGCTCGATACGCTTCCCGCCGCACGCGCCGAACTATCGGCACGCGCGGCCGCTGCACGGGCCGGTGGCGCGGGGACGGGCCGCTCCGGTGGCGGCGGCCGCGGTGGCGACCCCACGGCTGGTCGTGGCGCTGGCGCCGGCGGTGGACGAGGGAATTGCGCCTGGCCGTTGAGTGAACCCGGCGTGCGCTGCGGCTTTGTGCGGACCGGCAAAATGGTGAGCGCCAAGATGCCCGTGCGCGATCGCTTTGACGCTACGGTGAGCGCTGATCTCCCCGTCGCCTACACATTTTCTGCCGGGCCGGCTGCCGACTCGCTGCTCGCGCGTTTACGTCTGCACGGGATTGTGGTGGAACAGCTGCTGGCGGATGCACGCGTGACGGGTGCATCCTTCGCGGTTGATTCGGTGATACGCGCGGCGCGCCCGTTTCAGGGACACGCCGAAGTCCGACTCGAAGGTCATTGGGAAACCGCCGCGGCGCTCGCGTTGCCGGCCGGCTCGTATCTGGTGCGAACGGCGCAACCGCTCGGCGTGTTGGCTGCCGTGCTGCTTGATCCGCAAACCGACGATGGATTCCTAACCTGGAACGTGCTCGACCCCGCGCTCGCCGTGCTCGGCGATAAGCGGTACCCCGTGGGGCGTGTGACCGCTCCGCTTGCCATCGCGACCCGCATCATCCCATAACTTACAAAACATGTTTCGCATCTTCCTGCTCTTTCTGTCGCGTCAGGCGACCATTTTCCGTTTCGTTCGTAACAACGGCTTCGCCAAGGCGATGGCGTCGCGGTTCGTCGCGGGCGAAACGATTGCGACCGCCACCGCGGCTGTGGCTGACCTCAATGCCCAGGGGATTACCGCCTCGCTCGATCTGCTCGGCGAGAGTGTGACCAACGCTGGTGAAGCGCGCGAGGCCGGCAAGGCGTACCTCGAGCTCTTGGACGCGATTGCCATCAAGAAACTCGACGCGAACGTCTCGCTCAAGATGACCGCGATGGGCCAGGATATTGACGATGCGCTGTGCGAAGAGATCGTGTCCTCCATCCTCGAGCGAGCGAAGACGCACGGATCGTTTGTGCGTCTCGACATGGAATCGAGTGCGTATACACAGCGCACGATCGACTTCTTTGAACAACGGCTGTACCCCCGCTATCGCGAGCAGGTGGGCCTTGTGTTGCAGAGTGCGCTGCGCCGCACCACGGACGATGTCGAGAAGGCCATCGCGTTGGGGTGCCGAGTGCGCCTCTGCAAGGGCGCGTATTTGGAACCCGCCACGGTGGCGTTTCCCGACAAGCGCGACGTCGATGCGCACTATGTGTCGTGCATGAAGACGTTAATGGAGCGCGGCAACTACCCGGGACTCGCCACGCACGATGCGGCGATTATCACGGAAGCCATACGGTTTGCGCGTGAACGCGGCATTGCGGCCGATCGTTTTGAGTTCCAAATGCTGTATGGTGTGCGGCGTGACCTGCAGGCACAGATTGTGCGTGACGGATACCGCGTGCGCGTGTACGTGCCCTTCGGCACGCAGTGGTATCCGTATCTGATGCGTCGGCTCGCGGAGCGGCCGGCAAACGTGTGGTTTATCACCGGCAATATTCTGCGCGAATTATCGTCTGGAACGCCGGCTCGCCCCGTGTCGCGCACGTGACGTACGGGCAGTTCCTTCCGCCCGATCCATCCGCTGGGGATGAGACCACTGTCAGGGGCTATGCAGCCGTGCACGCGCGCCCCGCGGCACTCGAAGGGAAGGATGGCGTCAGTTACAGCGTGGATGTGCTGTCCGATGTGTGCGACGATGTCGCGCAGCCCTACGCCGCGTACCTGTTATTCGTGCAGTGGTCGCGACTGGGCGCCCAGAAAGTGGACGGCCATCTCGAGTCCGAGTTTCTCGCGTGGGGCGAGACGGCGGCGGAAGCTGAGCAGTTGCTTGGCGACATGACGCTCGAAGAGGCGAAGCGGGCGCTCGACGCGCTGATCCTCGCCCGCGACGGGCAGAGTTCGCGCCGATGGTTTGACGTGATGCGTGAAGAGGACGCATCATGAGCGAGTTGCGTGGCGTCGTCCTCAATGGTACCGGTGGCGTGTGGAGCGTGCGCACGGTCGACGGGGCAACCCACGACGCGGCGATGCGCGGTCGGCTGAAGCAAGAAGGTGCACCGCTCAAGCTGGCCGTCGGAGATGACGTCACCGTCGAGCCCGACGAGCGCGGCGGTGCCGGCTGGTCCATTACCGCCATTCATCCGCGACGCTCGGTGCTCGCGCGCCGCGCACCAGGGAATGCGCGTGGCGAACGCGTGGTCGCCGCGAATGTCGATCAAGTGCTCGTCGTGTTCGCGGCGGCGAAGCCGGAGCCGCACGTGCGGATGCTCGACCGATTCCTCGTGATTGCCGAAGGGAACGATCTGCAGGCGCACATCGTGTTCAATAAAGTGGATCTCGTGGGTGGGACCGAGGCGCTCGATGCGTTGGTCGCGCCGTACGAAAAGGCGGGTTACACCGTGCATCGCACGAGTGTGAGGCAGCACATCGGGCTAGAGGCGCTCCACGACGTGCTCGCCGGACGCACCACAGCGCTCAGCGGGCCGAGTGGCGTGGGCAAGTCGTCGTTGCTCAACGCGCTCTTTGCCGGACTCGATCTTCGCACGGGTGAGATCAGCGAATCGGTCAATAAGGGGCGACACACGACCGTCGGCGCCTTGCTTGTGCCGCTCCCGGACGCGGGCGGTGGATTTGTGGTGGACACGCCCGGACTGCGCGAAGTGGGAATGTGGGGACTGCCTCCCGAAAATCTCGACCGCTGCTTTCCTGAGTTCGCGCCGTACCTCGGCGAGTGCAAGTACGGCGACTGCCAGCACGAGACCGAGCCTGGGTGCGCGTTGCGGGCCGCGGTGGCGTCGGGCGTGATCTCGACGGCGCGCTACGAGAGCTACTGCAAGCTGTTGCTCGAACTAAAGGCCATTCCCAAGGATTGGGCGTAGCCGCTCAGGCAGCAGCGGCTACCGTGGCCGAGGGAGCCACCGCGACGGAGCGGCTACGGTAGCGCCCACGCGACCGCTACGGCCAGAGCCGGCCCAGCGTCCACGTTTGGCTCGCACCATTTGCATCCCGCGAGTACACCACGCGGTCGTGCAGCCGACTTTCGCGCCCCTGCCAAAACTCAATCACGTGTGGTACCACGCGGTATCCACCCCAGTGATGCGGCAGCGGCACGTCAGCCCCCTCGGGATACTTCGCGAAATACTCGGCGACTTCGCGCTCCAGATGCGCGCGCGAATCGAGCGGATCACTCTGGTGCGAGGCCCACGCGCCCACCTTGCTCCCGTGCGGCCGCGACCGAAAATACTCCGCCGACTCACCAGGGGAAACGCGTTGCACCGTGCCCGTAATCCGCACCTGCCGTTGCAACGCATCCCAGAAGAAGCACAACGCGGCCTGCGGGTTGGCGTCGAGCTCGCGTCCCTTGCGGCTCCGGTAGTCGGTGAAGAACACGAAGCCGCGCTCGTCCGCGCCTTTGAGCAGTACGACGCGCACCGAGGGTGCGCCGTCCGCTGTAGCCGTAGCTAGCGACATCGCCGTGGGTTCGAGAATCTCCGCGCGGCTGGCCTGCTCAAACCACACATGGAACTGGCGGTATGGATCGGCATCGACGTCGCTCTCTGTGAGCGACTGCAACGTGTATTCGCGGCGGATATCGGCGAGAGACATGGCGGGCATCAAGGGTAGGCGTGCGAACGGACCGTGCGCGCGGGAGGCGTGCCACGACCAGTCTAAAGATAGACGACCTTGCCAGCGCCGCGGAGCGCTCCCAGCTTTCGCGCCATGACATCCCAGGCGCAGGCATGACCGGTACAGGGGTTCCCGAAGGGACGCGCGGCCACCGCGCCGAGGGTGAGGCCCGTGCGCCGGTGCGCTGCGCGCTGGTGACGGTGACCGATTCTCGTACCGTTCAAACCGACGTCAGCGGTCCGCTGATGGCACGCCTGGTGACCGAGGCGGGGCACACGGTAACGGATCGCGCCCTGCTCCCGAACGCCGAGGTGCGCGTGCGAGAGCATGTGGCCGCGCTGCTCGGTCGAGCCGATGTGGACGCGGTGCTGCTGTCGGGAGGCACGGGGTTGGGCTCCCGCGACCGGACGGTTGAGGCCGTCCGGCCGTTGTTAGAAAAAGAACTGCCCGGCTTCGGCGAACTGTTTCGCCTGCTGTCGTTTCAGGAACAGGTGGGAACGGCCGCGATCCTGAGCCGTGCCGTTGCCGGTGGCGCCAAGGGAAAACTCGTGGTGTCGATGCCCGGTTCCGCCGCGGCGGTCGAGCTGGCGCTCACCCGCATTCTGCTCCCCGAACTTCGCCACGCGCTGCGCGAACTCTCCCGCTAGCCCTCGACAAGCTCCAGCGACCAGAGCACTGGCATTTCGGGGTCAAGCGAATCGCGCACCGTGCAGTACTTGGTGACGCCGAGGTCGATGGCCCGCTCCGCTTGCGCGCGGTCGATGTTCGATCCCGTGATACGGTACGCCAAGTGCACCTTGGTAATGCGGCGCGGTTTGTCGTCGGAGCGCTCGGCACGAATGGCCACCTCGACGGCGACCGGCTCGGTGCGGCGTTTCTCGAGGATTGCCACCACGTCGATTGCCGTGCAGGCGGCGAGGGCGCTGATGAGCGCTTCCGGTGGACTCGGGGCGTCCGTGGAGTGGCCATCCATCAAGATGGAGGGGCCGTCCGCGCGCGCGGATTCAAAGCGCCAGCCGCCGCGCCAGTGCATGGTCATATTCAGGTCGTGACGGATTTCGTCAGCAGAGCCAGGGCGATCGTTCTTCATGTGAATCGGCGTGGGAAACGGGGAAGGGACTTCGGGCGTTCGGGCGGCGCTTTCGACGCCTCGCACTGGTTAACATTGGTGAAGCGTTCGTTGTTTCGCCTCCCATCCCGCCCCTATGCCACTTCCCGTCATGGAGCCGTATACCCGCCACGTGCTGATCTGCACTGGTGGGTTTTGCTCCAATGAGCGCGGGGGTCGCGCGCTGTACTCCCAGCTGGCGATGCTCCTTCGGCGGGAGGGGCTCTTGTTCGGCCCCCGTCGGGTAAAACGGTCTGAGGCTCCCTGCTTGGGTGTCTGCGACGGTGGTCCGGTGATGGCGGTGTACCCCGAGGGGGTGTGGTACGGCGCGGTCACTCCGGCGCTCCTCGACCGAATCGTGGTGGAGCACCTCCGCGACGGCAAACCGGTGGAGGAGGCCATCTTTCATCGGTTGCCGCTGTGAGGGAACCGCTTGCGCGAGTGGCGACGGCGCATGAATTTCGCGGGGCGCAATCATCCCCCCTGAGCATGACCTTCTCGCAGACCCTGTACGAACGCGTCATGCTCAGCGGTCCTGTGGTGCGCTTCCTCTCGCAACGCGGCGTGTAGTAACGCACCGCACTATCTTTTTTAAGATGACCGATCCGCTCAATGCGCGCCGCATGATGCTCGGCGCCGCGAAAAAATTTCTGCTCGATTCACCCAAGGGCCCGGCATTGCCGGCACCCATTGAACCACCGCGGCTCACGCCGTCGGCCATTCAGGAGAGAACTCGTATGTCCCGCTCCCGCGAACGTATTCTGACGAACCTCGAGGAGATGTACTCCGAGGCCTTCGAGCGCGCCAAAGCGTCCGGTGCCGTTGAAGCGCAGCAACAACTCGATTTTGCGTACCGCCGCGAGCAGCTGTATTTCGAGATTCTCCTGGACGTGCGCGACGCGATCGAAAAAGGCCGCTAGCATATGCATCCCTTGGCCCAGACTGCCGTGATCACGCTCGCTGTTGTCAACGCTCGCGTCTGGACCGGGGACACGCGTCGCCCCTGGGCAGATGCCCTCGCCGTCGCCGGTGATCGTATTGCCGCGGTGGGCTCCAGCGCCGAAATCAAGAAACTGGTGCCCAGCACCGCCCGCGTCATCGACGCGCACGGCGCCATGGTGACGCCTGGCTTTACCGATGCGCACGTGCACTTTCTCGACGGCGGCTTTGCGCTGCAGTCAGTAAAGTTGCGCGACGCCAAGACCAAAGCCGAGTTCATTCAACGCATCGCGGCGTTCGCCAAGACGGTCCCCGCCGGCGCCTGGATTCTTAACGGCGACTGGGATCACGAAAACTGGGGCGGCGAGTTACCGCACAAAGAATGGATCGACTCGGTCACACCGCATAATCCCGTCTGGATCAACCGCCTCGACGGCCACATGAATCTCGCGAACAGTGCGGCGCTCAAAGCCGCGGCTGTCACGCGCGAGGTGAAGGATGTGAGCGGCGGCACGATTGTGCGCGACGCGAGCGGTGCGCCGACCGGCATCTTCAAGGACAACGCGGCGAGTATTGTCGGGCGCGCGATTCCTGCCGCACCGGCCGTACTGAAAGATCGCGCGCTCAACGCGGCGATGACGTATGTGGCCGAGCAGGGGGTGACCGCCGTTCAGGCGATGGGCGATTGGAACGACCTTGAGGTGTACCGTCGCGCGCATGCGGCCGGCACACTGCGCACCCGCATCTATGCGTACGTGCCGATTTCCACGTGGAAGCGGCTCGCCGACGAAGTACAAGCCAAGGGGCGCGGTGACGCATGGCTGCGCATTGGCGGACTGAAGGGGTTTGTGGACGGATCCATCGGGTCACACACGGCGCTGATGCTCGAACCGTTTACCGACAATCCCAACGACAAGGGCTTGATGGTGAACACCCCCGAGCACTTGTATGAGTGGACGTCGGCAGGCGACAAAGCCGGACTCCAACTCGCGGTGCACGCGATTGGTGACCGCGCCATTCGGATGCAGCTCGACATCTTTGAGCGCGTGGCCAAGGAAAATGGCGCCCGTGATCGGCGCTTCCGCATTGAACACGCGCAACACCCGGCCGTTGCCGATATCGCCCGGTTCGGGCAGCTGGGTGTGATTCCGTCGATGCAACCGTATCACGCGATTGACGACGGCCGGTTCGTGGAGCGCGTGATCGGACACGAGCGTGGGAAGTCCACCTACGCCTTCAAGTCGATGCTCGACGCCAAGGCGCCCATGGCCTTCGGCAGCGACTGGTTTGTGGCGCCGCCGATTCCGCTCATTGGCATCTATGCGGCCGTCACGCGCCGCACGTTCGACGACAAACACCCCGGCGGGTGGTATCCGGAGCAGAAGATCACGGTGGAACAGGCGTTGCGCGCCTACACTGCCGGTGGCGCGTATGCGGGCTTCGCTGAGAAAGAGCGCGGCGTGCTCGCCAAAGGGATGCTCGCCGACTTTGTAATGATCGACAAAGATCTCACGAAGATCGCGCCGGAAACGATCCGTGACGCCAAGGTGCTGATGACGGTCGTGGGCGGAAAAGCGGTTTTCGAACGGCCCTAGTGTGCAGTACGACAGCGGGCCGGCGCATCATGTGCGCCGGCCCGCTGTCGTTTAAAAGAAGGTTCGCGCTATTTCGCGACGAGCGCGGCCGCGAGCGCGGCGCCCTTCTCCTCGGTGAACCGCCCCGTAGAGCGCCAGAGGATCGCGCCGGCCTTGTCCACGATGAATACGTGAATCGTGTTCTCGTCGGTCACCTGGAGTGATTCCTTGAACGGTGCTTTGTCGATGTAGAGCGTGATGGTGCGGTCGCGCGCGCCGCGGTCCGGAATGCCACCGGACATTCCCCTGTTGATCGTCCACCGCATCAACCCGATCATTTTCTTGATCGTCGGGAGTTCGTAGAACTCCGTGCCTGGGGTGCGCGAGACGAGCGGTTTGACAAACGGCATCCACGTATCGACGTCGGCCTGTTGTTTTTGCAGAAAGGCCACGAAGACAACATTGCGGTCGCCCGCAAAATCACGGGGCAAGTCAAATGACTTGCCCTCGAGGTTGCTCGATACCACGGCGGGAAATCGTGCGACCGGCTGTTGGAGTACCATGGCCATCAGGATGAGAAAGAAGTGTGTCATCAGGGAACAATAGCAAAAATTCATAACGAAGGAAGCTCCACGCCGGCGCACGGTCCCGTCGCGGCGAGTACAACAGCTGTTCAACTATTGCCGCAAGTACTTCGCCTCTAACCTGATGCCCGAACGGAACCGTTCGCTCGCGCCATCTGTTTAGCGAACTGGAGCTGTTTGCGTGGGTTTCTCAATATCGTCGTCAACTCATTTGCACATGCCTTCCCTGTTGCGCAGTCTTTGGGCGTGGATGGATACCGCGGTCAATCCCGCCGCGATCGAAACCGAGCATCGGATCGACTGGCTTCGCATCATCCCCTTCGCGCTGATGCACCTAGCGTGCGTGGCAGTGATCTGGGTGGGCTGGAGTCCCGCGGCCGTCGTGACCGCCGTCGGGCTGTATCTCGTGAGGATGTTTGCGATCACGGGATTTTATCATCGCTACTTCTCGCATCGCACGTTTCAAACCTCACGCGTTGCGCAGTTCGTCTTCGCGGTCATCGGGGCGAGTGCCACACAGCGAGGTCCCCTCTGGTGGGCTGCGCATCATCGGAAGCATCATCGATTTGCGGACACTGCAGAGGACGTGCATTCGCCGCGCGAACACGGGTTCTGGTGGGCGCACATGGGATGGATCACCTCGCCGGTAAACTTTCCAACCGACTTCGCGCAAGTGCGTGATCTGGCGCGCTATCCGGAATTGAAATTTCTCGATCGCTACGACCTGTTCGCTCCTGCCGCGTTGGCGCTGACGCTGTGGCTGATTGGTGGCGCGCAGCTCTTTGTGTGGGGGTTTCTCATCAGTACGGTCGTGTTGTTCCACGGGACCTGTGTCATCAATTCATTGGCGCATACGATGGGGACCCGCCGCTACAACACGGCCGACGACAGTCGCAACAGTTTTGTGCTCGCGCTCATCACCCTTGGCGAGGGGTGGCATAACAACCATCACCGCTACCCAGGGGCTGCGCGTCAGGGGTTCTTTTGGTGGGAACTCGATGTCACGTATTACGGACTCCGCCTGCTTGAGCAGGTCGGCGTCATTCACAGCCTGCACCCGGTGCCCGCCCGGGTGCTCGCGGAGCGTTGATGCGCGTCGCAATTGTGGGGAGTGGGGTGAGCGGACTCGTAGCAGCCCACGCGTTGCACACCGCACACGAGATCACGGTGTTTGAAGCGGATCAGCGTGTGGGCGGACATGTCCATACGTGGAATCTTGAGACACCGGCGGGGCCCGTTGCCGTGGACTCTGGTTTTATCGTGTTCAACGAAACGAACTATCCGCACTTTACGAAACTCATCCACTCGCTTGGTGTGGCGTCGCAACCCACCGACATGAGCTTCAGCGTACGCAACGATCGCACGGGGCTCGAATATAATCCCCACAGCGTTCGCACCTTATTCGCGCAGCCATCGAATGCGCTGCGTCCTGCCTTCTGGCGTATGCTGGGGGACGTCGTACGCTTCAATCGTGAGTCGGTGCTCGCCTTGCGCGCGGGGCTTGCCCATGTGACGCTTGGGGAACTGCTCGAACAGGGTCACTATCAGCAGCAGTTTCGGGAGAACTACCTGCAGCCGCTCGGATCGGCACTCTGGTCTGTGCCGCGCACCGAAGTCCTCGACATGCCAGCTGAATTCTTCATTCGGTTTTTTGAGAATCACGGCATGCTCTCAGTGCGCACGCAACCCAAGTGGCGGGTCATCGTGGGCGGGTCGAGTCAATATGTGCGCGCACTGATTCAGCCGTTTGAACACCGCATTCGACTCGGAACTCCCGTGCGGACGGTGGCGCGCACGGAGGGCGCCGTGCTCGTGAATGGTGAGTCCTTTGACCGCGTCGTGTTCGCGTGCCACAGCGATCAAGCGCTTCGTCTCCTCGTCGATCCCACGCCGGACGAACGGTCGGTGCTTGGCGCGTTGCCGTATCAGGAGAACACGATCGTGCTCCATACAGACACCTCGGTGTTGCCGCGCCGACGAGCGGCATGGGGTGCCTGGAACTATCACGTCACGCCGGAAGCCGGCGCGCGCGCGTCGCTCACGTACAACATGAATATTCTACAGTCGCTCCGCACCCCGGAGACGTACTGTGTCACGTTGAATGGGACGGAGCCCATTGCTCCGAACCGTGTGCTCGGCCGAGTGGTGTATCACCACCCGCGCTACACGCTGGCAGGCTTTGCCGCGCAGGCTCGCCGCAGCGAGATCAGCGGCGTCGGGGGCACCCACTTTTGTGGCGCGTACTGGGGGAATGGCTTTCACGAAGACGGTGTGGCCAGCGCGTTGGCCGTCGTCGACGAGATCGGCCGCGGGCCGCGCGCCACGTGAACAGCGCGCTGTACCGCGGCGTGGTGCGCCATCGTCGGCGTACGCCGGTGACACACGCACTGCGGGTGCCGCTCTTCATGTTGTATGTGGACCTCGCCGAGCTGCCGACGATTTTCGCCGGACGTTGGCTCTGGTCGTCGCGTCGCGTCGCACCCGCCTGGTTCCGGCGTGCGGACTACCTCGGCGATCCCGCCGTTCCACTCGATACGGCCGTGCGTGATCTCGTTGAAGCGCGCGTCGGCCGCCGGCCCCTCGGCGCTATTCGCCTGCTCACGCATCTTCGCTACTGGGGGTTCGTCATGAACCCCGTGAGTTTCTACTATTGCTTTGATGACAGCGGAGCGGTGGAGACCATCGTGGCGGAAATAACGAATACGCCGTGGAACGAGCGGTTTTCCTATGTACTGCAACGCGAGCACGCCGAGCACATCTCACCGCGTGGCGTGCAGCGATTCCGATTCCCCAAGCAGTTCCATGTGTCGCCGTTTTTCCCAATGGAGCTGGAGTACGTGTGGCAGTTTTCGCCGCCAAATGAACGGCTGGCGGTGCATATGCAGAACCTCTCCCGTCGCGATGCCCTCTTTGATGCCACGCTGTCGTTGCGACGGGAACCAATTACTGGCATGACGTTGGCTCGTGTCCTTCTGTTGTATCCGTTTCTGACCGTTCGCGTAGCGGCGAGCATTTACTGGAACGCGTTCCGCTTGTGGCTTCGTCGTACCCCCTACTATTCCCACCCTAACAGCTCACGGACTCATGTTCTGGATTGATCGCATCGCTCATCGCGTGGTTGACCGCCTGTTTCACTCTCTGGCGAACGGTGCACTGATTGTCCGTGACGGCGATCGCGAGCGTCGATACGGAGACGCGGGCGCGCCCGCCGTCACGTTGACTGTGCACGATCAGCGCTTCTATGGATCGTTGGCATTTGGCGGAAGTCTCGGGGCGAGCGAGGCGTACATGGATGGGTGGTGGAGCACCGACGACCTCACCGGTGTGGTGCGACTCGTGGCGCGCCACCGCGACATGATGGCCAACATGGAGTCCGGCGCGAATTGGCTGGTCGGACCGATGCGGCGCGTCGCGCACTTCCTGAATCGGAATTCCAGAGGCGGGAGCCGACGCAATATCGCGGCGCACTATGACCTCAGTAACGAGTTCTTTTCGCTGATGCTCGACGACACGATGGCCTATTCCTGTGGGGTCTTTGAACATCCCGAGGCCACGCTGCGCGAGGCATCCATTGCGAAGTTCGATCGCATGATTGCGCTCCTCGACGTGCGTGCGGAGCACCACGTGCTCGAGATTGGCACCGGCTGGGGTGGCTTTGCCGTGTACCTGGCACAAACGGTCGGGTGCCGAGTGACCACGACGACCATCTCCCGCGAGCAGTGGGAACTCGCCACGAAGCGTGTCCTTGGCGCTGGACTCTCCGACCGCATTGAAGTGGTGTTGAAAGATTATCGCGATCTCGTCGGTAGCTTTGATCGGGTGGTCTCCATCGAAATGATCGAGGCCGTAGGCCATGCATACTATCGAACGTTCTTTGAACGGTGCGCGGCATTGCTCACGCCAGACGGCAAGATGGCGTTGCAGTCTATTACGGTCGAGGACCGGCGGTATGACTCGCAGCGGCAGTCCGTGGATTTCATTAAGAAGCACATCTTTCCCGGCAGCAACATTCCCTCCGTCGCCGTGCTGCTCGGCGCCTGCGCAACCACCGACCTGCGGTTGACCCACGCGAACGAAATCGGACTCCACTACGCGGATACGCTACGGGCGTGGCGAGAGCGGATATTCGCCAGCGCCGATCAGGTGCGCGCATTGGGCTTCGACGACCGATTTATGCGCATGTGGGAATTCTATCTCTGCTACACCGAGGGCGGATTTCTCGAAAGTGCCATCGGTGACGTGCAGCTAGCGTTTGCAAAACCAGCGGCTATTGCGGGCGCGGCACGCCGATGATCAGCACGATTGGAGCCGCTCTGGCAGAGAGAGGATACATTCCCACCGCGCTCGAGCGGCGTGCAATTCGCGCGATCTGTGCCGAACGCTTACGCGATGCAGGGGCGGGGGATTCGCTCGAGGAGTTTATTGGCTCGCTGCAAACCGCGCCGATCGCGCCGGTGCCGCATGCGGCGAACGCGCAACACTACGAAGTGCCTGCTGCGCTCTTTGAGCTGGCGCTTGGCCGCCAGCTCAAGTACTCGAGCGGTTATTGGCCGCAGGGCATCGATAACTTGGATGCGGCCGAGACGGCGATGCTCGCTCGCACGTGTGAGCATGCGGGCCTCGTCGATGGCCAAGATGTACTGGAGCTCGGCTGTGGATGGGGTTCGTTGTCGCTGTATATGGCAGAGCGCTATCCCGCGTCACGCATTACGGTTGTGTCGAACTCTCGCTCGCAACGCGCGCATATTGAACGTCGAGGGTTCGCCAACGTGCGTGTGGTGACGGCGGATATGAATACGTTCGCGCCGACGGAGACATTCGACCGCGTAGTGAGTGTCGAGATGTTTGAGCACATGCGGAACTGGCCGGATCTACTGGAGCGCGTCGCGTCGTGGCTCCGGGATGATGGCCGAGTGTTTCTTCATGTGTTTGCGCACCGGCACTATGCGTATGCCTTTGAGACGGATGGGCGGAACGATTGGATGGCGCGCCATTTCTTTACGGGCGGAATAATGCCGTCGTGGGACCTGCTGCCGCGGCTCGATTCCAGTTTACAGGTGGAAGCCCGCTGGTGGTTCGACGGTACGCACTACGAAAAAACCGCTGCGGCGTGGCGGGAGAACCTGGCACGGCGCCGCGCCGAGATGATGCCCGTGTTGCGCGCTCATTACGGTTCGAATGCTCTGAGGTGGTACCACCGGTGGCGGCTCTTCTTTCTCGCCTGCGAGGAGCTGTTTGGCTACGCGGACGGCACGGAGTGGGGCGTGGCGCATTATCGGTTACGCAAGCCACATAACCGCCCAGTCTGACCCGTTACGGAGCGAGTACCCGCGCGAGAAAGGTCGCGATGCCGTGAAACTGGTCCACGTGATCCGGGGCGGTGTTGCCGGCAAAGCCAAGAATCTCAAGGCGGCCCTGCTTGCTGTCGCTCAGCAGTTGCGTGCCCATCGGCCCCCACTCGAGCACGGGTGTGCGCTTGAGGCCGAGTGTGCCAAGTAACCAGTCGGTGCACTCCGTGGTGCTCGCGAAGGTGCCGGGAAATATTTCCGAGTGGGTGATCACAAACGATTTCCGCCCGTCCATTGCGAGGTGCGCGAACGACACAAAGGGCGCGAGTCCGGCCGTATCGAGCACTCCGCCCTCGGCGAGCGGCTTTCCTTCTGGGAGGTAGCTCGTGTGAATGCCGTCGATCAACAGTACACCGTCGACGCGGCGTACATTCGCAGGACGCCGGAGAATCTCTCTGATGGCACCGTAGCCGGCGCTCCACCCGCTCAACACGACGCGCCGTACGCGTGGCGCGCCAGGCACAGCGGCGAGCCGGACGCGCACGGAATCGAGTAGCATGTCATACAGCAGCGAGTCGGCCGCAAAGGGACGCGCGTACACCCCAGAACCAGCGCCGAGATACGATGCGGCGACGATCACCGGCTGTGCCATCGTGGCGCTGGCGTGTTTGGGAACCCACGTGCCACCCATGAAATGAATGTCGAGGTCCGCGCGCTCTGTTCCGATGAGCCGTTGCGGAATGAAGACTTCGAGCGGCTTCGGGAGCAGGCCGTTGATTTCAAAGCGCACGCCCTCGTCGTCGCGCGGCTCGAGCCGTTCGTGCCGGCGTGTGTGCTCCTGCATTGGCGACGGGTTCTGCGCGGCAGGGGCAGGTGCCGTGGTAGGGGCCGGAACGACCACAGCCGCGCCCGAGGGCGCGGCTGTGGCTGGTCTTAGCAGAACCCCCGAGCCTGGGGGCAGATAGCACGCGATGGTCGCGAGAACAACGATGGAACTCCAAGCTCGGCTGCGCATCGTTGCTCTCCGGTTGGTCAGTAGCCCGCGATCTCCTCGTATGCCGCCACAAACGTGCTCACCTGCGGCAGAATGGCGTCTTCGAGTTGTGGTGCGTAGCCGACAAAGGTGTCGGAGCTCGCCACACGTCGCACCGGTGCGTCGAGCCACGCAAAGCACTCGTCGGCAATAGCCGCCGAGATTTCTGCACCGTAGCCCCACGAGAGCGAATCTTCGTACGCGACAATTACGCGGCTGGTTTTCTTGACGCTCGCGAACACGGTCTCCTTGTCCCACGGGGAGAGCGTGCGCAGGTCAATCACTTCCACGCTGATGCCGCGTTCGGCGACTTCCTTGGCTGCCACCAGCGCGCGCTGGACCGTCGCGCCGTAGGTGACAACGGTGACGTCCGACCCTTCGTGCACAATCTTCGCCTTGCCAAAGGGGATCATGAAGTTCGGGCCGGGATACTGCGACTTGTTGTACGTCTGCCGATACAGGTGCTTGTGCTCAAGGAAGATGACCGGGTCATCGCACCGAATGGCCGTGCGGAGCAACCCGTTGGCGTCGAGCGCATTGCTCGGGCAGACCACACGCAGGCCGGGGCAGTGCGTGAAGAGCGAGGCGCCTGTCTGCGAATGGTAAATGGCACCGCGGATGTAGCCGCCGTACGTCGTTCGCACGACCACCGACGACTTGAACTGATTATTCGAGCGCCAGCGCATCGTCGCAAGTTCATCGCGAATCTGCATGTACGCGGTCCAGATGTAGTCAAAGAACTGCACTTCGACCACCGGCTTGAAGCCGCGGTGCGCCAGGCCAATGGCGCGGCCAAGAATATTCGCCTCGGCGAGCGGCGTGTTGTACACGCGGCTACCGCCGAACTCTTTTTGCAACCCCCACGTCACCTTGAAGACGCCACCCTTGCCTTTGACTTTGCCGAGGTGCTCTTCGCGGGAGACGTCGGCCACATCTTCACCGAAGACGAGGATTTTTGGGTCGCGCCGCATTTCGTCCTTCATGCACACGTTGAGCATGTCCACCATCGTGGTCGGCTCGCCGGCGAACTGCGGGTCGTCCTCGGTGTCGAACTGCTCGCTCGTCGGATCCACGTCCGGCGAGTAGACGGCGTAGTGCACGGTGCTGGCGTCGGGCTGCGGCTGGCCGAGCGCGTCGTCAGTGGCGGCGAGCACTTCGGCGTCTACCGATTCCTGAATCGCGGTGATCTCGGCGTCGGTGGCAAAGCCTTCGTCCAC
>CANIWQ010000060.1 GCA_947471365.1 Gemmatimonadota bacterium
GCGGCCGCGGCCGCTGCGGGCACGCCCATTGAGGGGAACAACGACGAAACGCCCGTGATGGCCGTGAGCAAGCCGCTGCTCGAGGCGTACAACGCCATGTGGCGTGCGTCGTCATCGCTGGAGATTGGCGAGCCGCGGCAGGCCATTCCATTTATGCAAATAGCGTTGGACGCGTTGCAACGGGCCCGCTCCGCCGACCGCATCTATCTGCGCGGCAAGAGTCGTGCGGTGGTGGTGGACGTCGCCCGCGCGCGTATGCAGGGTAAGGAGAAGGGCGTTCCCACGCCGCGCACGCCGCGCGACGCGGCCGACCCCACGCGTGCCGCTCGGCTCGCGCGCTTTGACGCGGCGGAGCGTCTCGCGGCGACCGCACCACTCGCCGCGGCGGACACACTGCTCCTGCTTCGCATCGATCTCCTCGAACGCGCCAGTGCCGCCGGCGATGCGCTCGGCGCGGCCGCGAACGCGCTCCGCGGGAGCGGAAACGCGACGGCCGCACTCGTGGTTGCACGGCGCGCGCTCGTGGGCACGGTGCCTCGCCGGTCCGCGCTTGGCACGTGGGGGGCGCCCTGGTGAGCGACTTCACCTTCTGCACCGTGCAGTACGACTCGGGCGACTGGGACTCCGCTCCCCTCGTGCCGGCCAATCTCATTGATTCAGTGGCGCGCTACACGAGCATTCGCGTGGCGCCCACCGGCGTGATGGTGCCGCTCTCGTCGCCGGATCTGTTCAAGTATCCGCTGGCATACCTCACTGGTCACTTACCGGTGAGATTTTCCGACACCGAACGCCGCACGCTCGCGGAGTACTGCCGACGCGGGGGGTTGTTGTTTGTGGACGATCACAACCACGACATTGACGGCGTCTTTCACAAAACGTGTACGGAAGAACTCACGCGCGCGGTAGGTCCGTTGCACGCGGTTCCGAACACGCACGCGTTGTACGATTGCTTCTTCAAGTTTGAGGACGGCCCGCCCGCCACGAGTCACGAACTCAATGGCTGGGGCGACAACCTCGTGCATAAGCAACTGCTCGCCATTGAACGCAACGGCCGGCTTGCGGTGCTGTACAGCAATAAGGACTACAGTTCGGAGTGGAGTTTCCATCCCGACAACAAGCGATTCTACTCGGTCGACAACACACGCTTTGGCGTCAACGTGGTGGTGTATGCCCTCACGCGCTGACGTCTCTCGGGTGTGGATGGAACGTGCGCTCCGTACGGCGGCCATCGGCGGAATTGCGTTGGCCATCTGGCAGAGCACGCACGCGCACGGGCCGTCGGCAGCGGTGATCACGGTGGCCTTTGACGCGTCGCCGAGTGCGGTGGTGCGTGACTCGCTCGCCGCGCACCGCAAGGCCGGCGCGGATGTGCGGTGGAGCGCGCGCACGAACCAGCCGCTTGCCGCGAGCGCGGAACGCCGCGCCGAGCCTGACGGAGCCGTCACGCTCGTCGTGGTCGCGTCGAGCGACGTGATCGTGAACGATGGTGCCGCGGCCGACACGCTCCGCCGCGCCACCACCGGCGCGAAATTTGAGATACCCGCACCGTCTCACGATGTGGGAATCACCTCCGGTGGCATGCGGGCGTACGTCACCGTGCCTGCCGCCGCGCCAACACGTTCCGTCCTCGTGTTGGGCCACGCGTCGTGGGAATCCAAGTTCACGATCGCCGCGCTTGAGGAAGACGGCTGGCACGTGGACGCACGGATCACCGTCGCGCCGGGCGCGGATATGCGGCAGGGCGCAGTGACGTCGTTCGCGTCGCTCGACACGGCGCGCTACGCGGCCGTGGTGCTGCTCGATTCCACCGCGACACTCGACGGAGCCGCGCTCGAGCGTTTTGTGCGGAGCGGGGGTGGCGTGGTGATGGCCGCGGATGCGGCGCCCGCGCGTCGTGCAGCCGCACTCGCGGTGGGCGTCGCCGGAACGCTCCGGCGCGCGCCCATCACGTTCGATGCCTCCCAGCCACTCGCCTCGCTCGCATTCCGACCACTCGATGGAGTGCGGGCGGACGCCTCGGTGTTGGAACGGCGCGGCGCCGCTGCCGCAGTGGCCGCGCGACGCATAGGCCTCGGGCGCGTACTGCAGTTTGGCTACACCGACCTCTGGCGTTGGCGTCTGCAAGGTGGCGACGACGCCCTTGCCGCGCATCGCGCGTGGTGGACGCGCGCGGTGAGCGCGGTGGCATTCCAGCAGACGCCGAGCCCCTTTTCCTCGCGTTCCCCCGAGGGTGCGCCGCTCGCCCGACTCGCCAGCGCGCTCGGCGCGCCGACCGTCGGCGCGGCGCCGTTCCGCGGTTCGCAGCCGCTCCCCCCTTGGCTGATGCCACTCCTCCTGCTGATCTTGCTCGGTGAGTGGGGATCACGACGACTTCGCGGGGCTCGATGACGACAGCATTTATTTCACACGCGGACTGCGGCCGACACGACACGGGGTGGAACCACCCTGAGCACGTCGGTCGCATCCGTGCCGTGTTGCGCGGCGTGGGGCGCGACCCAGAGCTCTTTATGGCGCTCGACCATCGCGAAGGGCGGCACGCCACGCCGGATGAACTCGTCCTCGCCCACGACGTGCGCTACGTCGAACGCGTGCGCGCCGCCGCTGCGAAAGGCGGCGAACGGTTGGACGCCGACACCGTCGCTAGCGAAGGCTCGTGGGACGCGGCGACGGCCGGCGTTGGGAGCGTCCTCGACGGCGTTGATCTCGCGCTGAGTGATGTGGCCGTTCGGAGTTTCTGCGCCGTACGACCCCCGGGGCACCATGCCCTCTACGAATCGGCGATGGGGTTTTGCTTGTTCGGCAACGTGGCCGTCGCGGCACACTATGCGCGCAAAATAAAAAGACTCGACCGCGTGTTGATTGTGGATTGGGACGTGCACCACGGCAACGGCACCCAGTCGCTGGTGGAGCACGATCGCAACATCCGTTTTGTGTCAATGCACCAGTGGCCGTGGTACCCAGGTACTGGCGCGCGCGACGACCGCGGCCCGCACGGCAATGTGTGGAACCTCCCCATGGCACCAGCGCTCGAGCGCGACGTATACGTCAGTGCGCTCCTGGGCGCCGTGGACGAGGCCACCCGCGACTTTACGCCAGACCTTGTGCTCATTTCGGCGGGGTTCGACTCCATGGCCGGTGATCCGCTCGGCGGCTTTACCTTGGAGATTGATGATTTCTCGCGACTCACGCGCGAACTCGTCTCGCGCGCCGAACAGTGGTGCGGCGGACGAGTGGTGAGCGCGCTCGAGGGCGGCTACGCTCCGGATCGACTTGGTGAGGTATCCGTGGCACATCTCAAAGCGTTACTCTAAGCGTCGTCAACGCGACGCCACTTTCACTCGGGACCCCAGCGATGGATCGCAGAGATTTTCTCGTCACTTCCACGCTCGGTTCGCTGAGCGTCGGCGCCACGAACCTCAGCCTGCCTACCATGAACGCCACGTCCGCGGTTGCCCCGTCATCGTCCGAACGTGCCACGCGCAAGATTCTCATTGCCGGCGGCGGATTCAACACGGCGTTCATCCGCTATATGGCCACGCTCACGGGCAAGAAACGTCCGCGCATTTGCTTCCTTCCCACGGCATCCGCCGACAGCGCCGAAGCCAAACTCGGGTTCTATCAAGACTGTGCGCCGCTCGACGTGGAGCCGCATGTGCAGGACTGCTTCATTGAGAGCCTCACCCAGTTGCAAGGGTGGGACGAAGTGCTGCTTTCGATGGACGCCATCGTCGTGTCCGGTGGCAATACGCTCAATCAGCAGGCCATCTGGAAGGCGCAGGGCATTGACGCTGTGCTGCGGCAAGCGTGGGACCGTGGCATTGTGCTCGGCGGGGCCAGTGCCGGCTCGCTCTGCTGGTTCGAGGAAGGCACCACCGACTCGCGCCCCAAAGCGCTCTCCATTGTGAAGTGCCTTGGGTTCATTGCGGGCAGCCACTCGCCGCACTACGACGCAGAGTCGGGTCGTCGGCCGCTCTATCACAAGTTGGTTGGCTCAGGCGAGATGAAACCCGGCTTTGCGTGCGACAACGACGCCGGCATCTATTTTGAAGACAACGAGGTCAAGCGCGTGGTGGCATCGCGCGCTGGGGCCAAGGTGTATCGGGTAAGTCTCGCCGGTGGCAAGGTCGTCGAGACCGCCATTCAGCCAGAGCCGATCGCCTAAGCCGTTACCGGTGGGCGCGATGCGGGGCGTCCTGCCGCGCGCCGCGCTCACCGAATGGTGATGCGGGTCACAGGGCGCCACACCGCGGAGTGTTTCCGGCGCCTCGGACGGGCGCTAACTTTCGGGGAGCCCTGTCACGCGGAGCGCTCGCCCTGTTCTGTCCATCCTGCGGCACCTGGAATCGCGGCACCGCGCGCGACTGCACGCGGTGTCAGGGCGTGCTGCCGCAAGTGAAGGTGGCCGCTGAGGCGCCTGACGCGCTGATCACCGCACTGCGGCAGGCCACGGGCAATCGCTACCGCATTGTGCGCCGGCTTGGGAGCGGTGGCATGGCTGATGTGTACGAAGCCGAGCATGAGGCGCTTGGTCGTCCGCTGGCGGTGAAGGTGATGCATGCGCATCTCGCGCGCGATGCCGAAATGCGCGAACGCTTTCGTCGTGAGGCCGAAGCCGCGAGCCGGCTCGTGCATCCATTCATTTGCACGCCACTCGATTTTGGTGAAGTGGGCGAGGTCGTGTTTCTGGTGATGCCACTGTTGAGCGGTGGATGCTTGGCCACGGAGCTTGACCAGGGTCGCACCGTCGCCGCCGATCGTCTGGCCACCGTGGTGAGTCAGGTGGCGACCGCACTCGATTATGCGCACCGGCACGGCGTGGTGCATCGCGACGTCAAACCCGACAACGTGCTCTTTGATGATGACGGCAACGCCTTCATCACCGATTTTGGCATAGCCACCGCGAGCTTTCATGGCCGCCTCACCGCCGGTGGCCGGGCGATGGGCACGCCGCACTACATGGCGCCTGAGCAGGCGATGGGCAAAACCATCGACGGCCGCGCCGACCTCTATGCGGCCGGCGTCATGCTCTATGAATGCCTCGTCGGAACGCCGCCTTTCGATGGCGCCGATGGCTATTCCATTGGCTACAAGCATGTGCATGAACTGCCGACGCCCGTGAACGAAAAAGATGCGCGCGTGCCGCAGCGGCTCGCGAGCATTGTGATGCGCTGTCTTGAAAAAAATCCGGACGACCGTTTTCAGCGCGGCCACGACCTGAGCGAGGCGCTGCTCGACTATCTGCACGACGTGCGCTCGGCGACGCCCACGCAGGTGCGCGCGGTGCGCCATAGCGGCAAGCCCGGCGCGCTGCGGCCGCCCAGCGCGTGACACGCGGGGGCGACGCCGCCGGTTCGCTGGCGCCAGATAACGATGTGCCTGCCCTGTTGCCCGCAACGGACGCGGGGGAGCGGAGTGTGGCGCTAAACGCACGGCGTCTGATCGACGTCGCACTACCGATGCCACTGTTCCGCGCCTTCACCTATGCGGTGGCGGGCAACCCGCGGCATCCCATTGTTGCCGGCTCGCGCGTGGTGGTGCCCGTGCGCAACACGCGCGAGGTGGGCTACTGCCTCGGCGAAAGCGACGGCCGCTTGCTCGGCGATGCCGTTCCAAAGGCCGTGGTGGATGTGCCCGATGCGGAGCCCGCGTTCCGCCCCGACCTGCTCGCCGTCTGCCGATGGATTTCGGAGTACTACGTGGCGCCGCTCGGCCTCGTATTGCGCGCGGCACTGCCCGCTGCGCTCGGTGCCAAGAAGCGTCCCGAGCCCGCCGTAAAATCGCGGCGCGTACTCGTGCAGGCACGCGACCTTGAGTCGTTGATGGAACGCGACCGTCTCTTTGCGCGCGCGCCGCAACAGCGCGCCTTGTTTGAGTTGCTCGAGAGCGCCGGCGGGCGCGCTGCGGTCGATTGGCTCCTCGAACGACTCGGCTGCGGCGACGCCGTGGTGCAGGGGCTCGTCAAACGCGGCGTAGCGCGCATCGAAAAAGAAGCGGTGTCACGCGACCCCTTTGCGGGGCGCAGCGGCACGGCGTCGGGGCATCTCGTGCCGACACCGGCGCAGCGTGCGGCGATCGACGCGCTGGCCGCTGGCGCACCCGGTGAGACCTTTCTGCTCCATGGCATTACCGGAAGCGGCAAGACACTGGTGTATCTCGAACTGCTGCAGGCGGTGATTGCGCGCGGACGCACGGCCATTGTGCTCGTGCCAGAGATTGCGCTCACGCCACAGACGGTTGACCGTTTTCGCGGCGTCTTTGGCGATCAAGTGGCGGTGCTACACTCGGGGCTGAGTGACGGCGAGCGCTACGACGCCTGGCTCGCGTTGCGTCGCGGTGATAAGCGCATCGCCGTGGGTGCGCGCTCGGCGGTGTTTGCGCCGCTCGACAATCTCGGCGCCATCATTGTGGACGAAGAGCACGAGGCCAGCTACAAGCAGGGAGAATCGCCGCGCTATCACGCGCGCGAAGTGGCCATTGTGCGCGCGCGCGAGGCGGGCGCGGTGTGTGTGCTCGGGAGCGCCACGCCGAGTCTGGAGAGTTGGGAAAACGCGCGCACCGGAAAATATCGGCGCCTGCACCTGCCAGACCGCGTGGGCGGCGGCGCATTGCCACCGGTGGATGTGGTGGACCTCCGCGCCACGGCGCGCATGACGTACCGCACCGCCGCGGAGCGTGCCGTGCGCGCCGTGCTCAGCGCGGAACTCGAAAGTGCGCTCCGCGACCGACTCGAGCGTGGCGAGCAGAGCATTCTGCTGCTCAATCGCCGGGGGTATTCGAGTTTTGTGCAGTGCTCGTCGTGTGAATGGGTGGCCGCGTGCCCCGACTGTTCCATTTCACTCACGTACCATCAGGCGCCCGAGCGGCTCGTCTGTCACTATTGCTTGCATCAGCAGCCGACGCGCAACGCCTGCCCGCAGTGCGGCGCCGAAACGCTGCGTCAGCGTGGCTTGGGCACGCAGCAGGTGGAGCGACTGGTGGCCGAACAGCTGCCCACGGCGCGCATCGCGCGCATGGATGTCGACACGACGAGCGGCAAATGGGCGCACACCGAAATATTGGAGCGCGTGGGGCGAGGCGAGGTAGACATTCTTCTTGGCACGCAGATGATTGCCAAAGGGCTCGATTTTCCCAATGTGACATTGGTGGGAGTGATTGACGCCGACGTGGGGATTAATCTGCCGGACTTTCGTGCATCGGAACGCACCTTTCAATTGTTGAGTCAGGTGGCAGGGCGCGCGGGGCGCGGGCCCAAAGGCGGACGCGTGATCATTCAGACGCGGGTGCCCGCGCATCACGCGGTGCGCTGCGCAGTGACGCACGACGTGCATGGCTTTATTGCCGAAGAGTTGCCGGGGCGGGTGAGTCCCGCGTGGCCGCCCACGGTGCGGTTGGCGAACGTGGTGTTCAGCGGGGCGGAGGAACAGGCCACGATGGAGCTCGCCGAATCGGCGTCGGCGTGGTTTGCGAACGCGCTCCTGCAAGCGCCTCCGGGCGCGGTAGAGGTGATCGGCCCCGCGCCGTGCGCCATTGAGCGCATCAAGCAGCGCTGGCGCTGGCATCTGGTGCTGCGCACCGCGCAATCTGGCGTGCTCACGCGGCTGGCGCGTCGGTTTTTGACGAGCTTCGAGGTCCCTGGCCGAGGCGACCTGCGGGTGACGTTTGATCGGGACCCCGTTTCGCTGCTGTAGCAGGGAGGGTGTGAGGCGCTTGCGAATCGTCCGAGCGTGCTACGACAATAGGCGACTTCATCAAAACACCAGAGTGGCCGGATCAAGCGCGGTCCGTTGACGCGGAAGCATCGCATCGGCGCGCATCGGCTCCCGCCCGGTTCCGAGATAACCCTCGGTGAGGCCGGGGCACTCGACCTCGCCGCGCCGAAGCTGGGCTGACGCGCGCGGGACAGCTCTTCCGTAACCGTGACACAACAGATAGTGGACAGGTAAACAGTATATGAGTATACTAAAGTAACCTGCTCCCTATTCTCCCCCCCGGAGGGTGTATGACCCCGAAAATGATGCGTCTGGTGTCCGCGATGGCGTTGGGTAGTGCTGTGGCATGCGGCGGCGGTGGCAACTCCGCCTCCACTCCCACCTCGCCTACCGGCAGCAACATCGCCCCAGTGACCGTCCCCCCCAATACCGTGCTGGCCACCGACAATAACCAGTTCAACCCCACCACCCTCACGGTGACGAAGGGAACACAGGTCACCTTCACCTTCGGCACGATCTCGCACAACGTCATTTTCTCCGCCGCCTCTGGCGTACCGGCCAATATCGACGTGGTGGCCAACACCTCCGTGACGCGCACCTTCTCCTCCGTTGGCTCTTTTGGCTTTGACTGCACCCTTCACTCCGGCATGCACGGTACTGTCGTCGTGAACTGATTTCCCCCCGGCCCTGCGTCCGCGGGCGGTGGGTGTGCAGGCGGTCGGCCCTGGGGGGGCGCCGTCGGTCGCTCATTGTCCCGCGGCGTAGGGGGTGCACCGCTCCCGCCACTACCCTCCGCGCGGGTATCTTTCAGCCATGAATGAAGTCCGCGCCCGATTCCTAAAAAGCATCCTCGAGCAGCTTCCCGCGGAACGCATCGTGGAGCTGCATTTTTTTGCCCCTATTCGACAGGGGCAAATCGAAACCGGTGTGGCCGTGATTGCCGCCGAGCCCGAACGGCCGCTTCCCGTAGCCGAGCCGCTGGTGGAGTCCGCAGACACGGCTGACGAGGCTTCAGACGAGCTGGAGGTGGCCATCGCCGAGGACGGCGACGCTGACGCTGATGACGTCGACCACGACGTGATTGCCGAAGTCGAGGAATCGGACGACGTGATTGCCGAAGTCGAGGAATCGGACGACGTGATTGCCGAAGTCGAGGAGCCCGACGACGACGTCATCACCGAGGATGAGGCGGACGACTCGCTCGCCCCATCCCCGTACGCCGAAGATGCGGAGTTGGCGGCGCAGGCGCAGGCGCTGGCTGATGGCGAGCTCACGGCGATTCTCGACGAGCACGCCCCAGTGTCCGACGCCAACGACGCTCGGCCGCGCTTTGAAATCATTACGGCTGCGTATCGATGGACGCGCAAAGGCCCTGAGCGCGGCAAGTGGGAAGTGGACGTCACCACCGAAGCTGAGGCGCCATTTCCAACGGTTGGCACGGTGGTCAAAGGGGTGCACGATCGTGCGGGAGAAGAGCTCGAACCCATGCGCCTGACGGCCGCGGAATTGCAAACGCTGCTGAGCGAACCGCAGTGGCTGACGCCGGCGTAACCGACCGCTTCCGCACGTGGCTCCGGGAGCGCAATCTCCCGGTGACCGCGCCGCGATTGGCGGTGGCCGAACTCCTGCTCACGGCCGACCGGCATCTCTCCGCCGAAGAAGTAGGCGACGAACTCACCGCGCTCGGCACCAAAGTCGGCACCGCGACCATTTACCGCACGCTGGATGTGCTGGTGGAAAGCGGACTGGTGGTGGAACGCGATTTCGGCGAAGGGTTTAAACGCTTTGAGCCCGCGCGCGACATTCCGCATCACGAACATCTCCTCTGCACCTCGTGTGGGCACGTCGAGGAGTTTCAGGACGAACGGCTCGAACGTATGACCACGCTCGTCGCCGAGTCGCACGGGTTCGCCCGCCAGCGGCATCGGCTTGTCATCTATGGCGTGTGCCGCGATTGTCAGCGCGGCTCCGTCTCATGAGGTGCTCCCTGTGACCGATCCCTCCGGCGGGATGGGACTCGCCATCGCCTTTGGCGCTGGCCTGCTCTCGTTCTTATCGCCCTGCGTGCTACCGCTCATTCCGAGTTACGTGACGTTCATCACCGGGCTTTCGCTCGAGGACGTCACCAAGGCGCGCCGCACCGCGCTCATTCACTCGTTGCTCTTCATTGCCGGATTTACGCTCATCTTCCTGGCGCTCGGCGCCACGGCGACGACCGTCGGGCGGTTGCTGCTCTCGCAGCGGTTCTGGCTGAGCCGCATTGGCGGCGCGCTGGTGATTGTGTTTGGGCTCTACCTGCTCGGCGTACTCAACATCACGTCGTTCATGCGCGAGCGGCGCGTGCACTTGCACGACAAACCGGTGGGGTACCTCGGCTCCGTGCTCGTGGGCATCGCCTTTGGCGCAGGGTGGAGTCCGTGCATCGGGCCGATTCTCGGCGCGATTCTCACCTTCACGGCGAGTGAGGCGGACTACAAGCGCGGACTGTTGCTCTTGCTCGCCTATTCGATGGGGCTCGCCGTACCGTTCTTGGTGGCGGCGCTTGCCGTGGAGCGCTTTCTGGCGCTCTTCAAGCGGCTCAAGTCGCAGATGGTGTGGGTGCAGCGGATTGCCGGCGTGCTGTTGATTGCCGTGGGGCTACTGATGATCACGAACTATCTCACGATTTTGAGTTCGTGGATGCAGAATTTTACGCCGGATTGGATTAAGAGCCGGTTGTAACAGCGGCGCGCTTCGCGCGCGTGCGTTGGTGGCGCCGCGTGGCCCCGTGGGCTGCGCGGCGCTGCGCTTAGAAGTGTCCGCCGGTGCGGATCACGAACCAGGGGGTGTTGCTCCCCGAGGTGAACAGGTTCGTCGCGCCAAACTCTACGAACGGTTGGTACTTGGATTCCCACACGTAGCCCACGCCACCCTGCACGCCAAAATTGGTGCCGCGCCGAGCGTAGCGGTCGCTGCGCGACGCGGTGGAGTTGTAGATACCGGGGCCGGCGAACTCGTACAACGTGAGCGAGGGGCGGTGCACGAGATTGAACGCCACGCTCTGGTATTCCATGGATGGCGTGCTCGCGCGCTTGGCAAAGTGGGTGAAGTCCACGTCGAGGCGATACGCCATCTGAGCCCAGCGTTGCGTGACCCAGCCGAGTTCGCCCTCGTCGCGCAGCGATACACTGAAACCATTGCCGGCGACATCGGCAAAGCCACCTACGGGCACGGTGATGCCAATGGCGAGCGACGGTCCCTGCGCACGGGCCGTAGCGGCAGAGGCGAGCAACAGCAGGGCTATGATGCACAAACGACGCACGGGTGCCTCCTAGGCCGCTTCCACGGCGTCTTCGAGTTGCTGCCGGTTGAGCAGCGTCCAGTACTTACCCCGCAGCGCCAGCAACGATTCGTGTGTGCCCGACTCCGCAATGCGTCCGTCGTCGAGCACAATGATATGCGTGGCCTCGCGAATGGCGGTAATGCGATGCGAGGCAATCACGGCCGTGCGTGCGGTGAGCGCGCTACGCAGGCCATGCAAAATGGCGGCTTCGGTTTGCGTGTCCACGGAGGAGAGGGCGTCGTCGAGTACGACAATCGACGGGCGCCGCGCCAACGCGCGTGCGATGGCTGCGCGTTGCTTTTGCCCGCCCGAGAGATTGATGCCGCGCTCGCCGAGCATGGTGTCGAGTCCGGCGGGGAGTTCAGCAATGGTCTCGGTGAGTTGGGCGACGTCGGCGGCCCAGCGGATGGTTTCGTCGGACTTGTCGGTGGCCGGTGTACCCGTCGCGTTCGTCGCGTCAGTCGCGTCAGTCTCTCCGTAGGCGAGGTTCATTCCAATCGTTTCGCCAAAGAGCAGACTTTCTTGCGGTACAAATCCAATTTCCTGACGGAGCGCGCCAAGGTCTAACTCGCGCACCGGCACGCCGTCCACGAGCACCTCGCCGCTGGTGGTGTCGTACACGCGCGTGAGCAGTTCGAGTAACGCCGTCTTGCCGCTCCCCGTTGCGCCAACCACGCCGAGCGTGCCGCCGGCGGGAATGGTGAAGGAAATGTCGCGGAGGATGTCGCGGCCGGCATCGCCGGTGGCCGTGGGGTAGGCAAACGTCACGTGGCGATACTCAATCGCGCGACCGCCACTCGTGACTGGCAACGCGCGCGGCGAGGCAGGGGAGACGATGGTCGGTTGCGCGTTGAACAAGTCGTTGAGGCGCGCCATGGATGCGGCGCCGCGCTGAAAGAGATTCGTCACCCACCCCAGCGCAATCAGTGGCCACGTAAGGTTGGAGAGATAAAAGCCGAACGCCACAAACGCGCCCACGCTGATGGTGCCATCAATCACCATCCCGCCGCCAATCCACAAGACGGCCGCGGTGCCAAGGCCCGCGAGCACGGTGAAGGCCGGATTCATGAGGCTATAGAGTGTTGCGAGCCGCACGTTGAGCCGCACGTATTCATCGCTCATCGCTCCAAAGCGCTGCGATTCGGCGTGCTCCTGCCGGTAGGCGCGCACGATGCGCACGCCGGAGAGATTTTCCTGCGCGCGGGTGGTGAGTTCGCCAAAGTGCTTCTGCACCGCCTCAAAGCGATCGTGCACGGCGCGGCCGAGTTTCATCATCACCAGCGGCAGCGCGATCATCGGCAGCACCGCCACGGCGGTGAGTCGCGGACTGATGCGCATCATGAACACAAAAGCCAGCACGCCGCCAAAGATCGTGTTGGTGAGGTACATAATGGCCGGGCCGGCGGCGAGGCGCACGGCGCCGAGGTCGTTGGTGAGGCGCGCCATGATCTCGCCGGTGCGGGTGCGGCCAAACCAAGCGGCGTCCAGGGTGGCGAGATGCGCAAAGAGATCGTTGCGCAAGTCATTCTCAATGCGGCGGCTGAGGCCGTTGAGCAACTCCCGCATGAGGTAGCGGAACACCATCGTCACGAGGCTCAGCCCGACCATGGTGCCGGCAATGCGAATGGCCACGGACGGGCCGTTGGGATCACGAAACCCGTCGATGGCCGCGCGCAGAAACCCCGGGATGGTGTTCTGCAATACCACCGACACCATCACACTGGTCAGCCCCCATGCAACTTGTGCGCGGTAAGGGCGGTAGTATGGGAGGAGACGGAGCAGTGCCCTCACGGGGCGCTCCGTGCGGTGTGCGGTGCGCCGCGGTGTGGTGAGGCGCCGTGCAAAACTCTCGAGGAGTGCATATGCGGTTCAAAGATATCGGTCTTACGCTGTCGGTGCTGGGCATGCTGATCGTGACCGGCGCCTGCAAAGGCAACGATACGCAGCAGAATGGCGCGCAGAATGCGCGACAAATTGAACTCCCGCCGGTGGCCGCGTCGCAGCCGCAGTTGAATGACGCGCCCAAGCCCGAGCCTGCCGCTGAGAAGCCAGCGCCGAAGCCGGCACCCACACCAAAACCAAAGGCCCCCGCGCCGACGACTGTTACGGTGCGGAAGATCGCGCCGCCTGAGACCGCGCCGGCCGCGCCCGCTGCGGCGCCCGCCGCTCCCGGCGCCACCGTGGCCGCAGCGCCAGCCGCGGCTGAGCCGGCCTTTGGGACTATTGCCACGGGAACGGCGCTCAAAGTGACGCCAGCGATGCGCATCTGCACCAACACGCACGCCGTGGGCGATCGCGTCACCGCCACGCTCGACGAGTCGGTGGTCGGAAGCAATGGCGCGCTCCTTCCCATGGGTTCGACGGTCATGCTACGCGTCACCGAATCCGGGCGCGGCAAGGGGAGCGAGGCCGATGCGCGCATTGCCTTTGAGGTGATGTCCGTGCGCGTGGGCGACACCACGTATCAGGCGTGGGGACACCTCGCACAGATGGCATCGCTCGAAAAGGTGCGCGCGCAGAGCACGGCTGACCAAGCCAAAAAGATTGGCGCCGGCGCCGCCATTGGCGCACTCGCCGGTCAGCTCCTAGGCAAGAACACCAAGTCCACCGTTATTGGCGCGGCCGTTGGCGCTGCGGCAGGCACCGCCGTGGCCGCAGGCACAGCCGACTACGATGCCTGCGTGCCACAGGGCGCGCGTTTTTCTATTCTGCTCGACCGCGCCATGAATGTGCGCGCGGTGATGCTGAAATAGCCGCTAGTACCCGACCGCGCCGCCCACCGACCGTGGCTCAAAGACGCCGTGCCAACCACCGGGCACGCGCAGAATCGAGTTCACGTTCGCAATGCCGCCCTGCGAGCGGATGGTATGCCCCATCGCCTTGAGTGAGTCGAGCACGGCGGGGGCAAAGCCATTGTTCTCCACGCGGATTTCATCCGGCAACGACTGATGGTGCAGGCGCGGCGCGCGCATCGCGTCGGCGAGCGACATGTGATGCTCAATCACGTTGAGGATCACTTCCATCGTGGCCGTGATGATCGTCGGACCGCCAGCGGCGCCGGTGACCATCAGTACCTGCCCCTTGGCGTCGAGCACAATCGTCGGCGACATCGCCGAGAGCATGCGCTTGCCGGGCTGAATGGCGTTGGCTTCGCCCTGCACCAGCCCAAACATGTTGGGGCTGCCAGGCTGCGCGGCAAAGTCGTCCATCTCGTTGTTCATAAAGAAGCCGCCGCCGCGCACCCACACCGCGCTGCCAAAGCCGCCATTGAGCGTGGTCGTGGTGGCCACCGCGTTCCCCTGGCCATCCACCACCGAGTAGTGCGTGGTGTGTTCCGGTTCGCGACCGGCGTTGAACGCGGGCGTCTTGCTCGCGGCGGTGCGGCTGATCTGCTTGGCCAACGACGCAGCGTACGTTTTGCTCGTGAGTTCCTCCATCGGAACTTTCACGAACGCCGGATCGGCGAGCTTCTGATTGCGATCAATAAAGGTGCGGCGATACGTCTCGGCGAGCAGATGCGTGTACTGCGTGCTGCCAAAGGGCGGCAGCGGCGCAAAGGTTTCGAGAATGTTGAGCGACTCGGTCATCGTAATGCCGCCCGAACTGGCCGGCGGCATCGTCAACAGCGTGTAGCCGCGATAGGTGCTCTGCACAGGGACGCGCCACTCGGGCTTATAGCGGCGCAAATCTTCCTTGGTAATAATGCCGCCGCCGCGCTTCATCTCGGCGACGAGCGAGTCACCCACTTCGCCGTCGTAGAACGCCTGCGGGCCCTTGCCGGCAATGAGCTTGAGCGAGCGCGCCAGCTCCGCTTGCACAAAGCGCGAGCCCGGCGCGGGTGCTTCGCCGCCGGGGAAGAACAGTGCCGCCCCTTCGAACTGCGTGATGTTGCGCTTGTCGGCGGCCACACCGCGCGAGAACGCCGAGTCCACTACAAAGCCCTGCGCCGCCAGACGAATGGCCGGCGCCATCACTTCGGCGAGCGACTTGGTGCCGTACTTGGCTAGCGCCGCCGACATGCCCGCCACAGCGCCGGGAACGCCGCTCGCCAAATGCCCGAGCGTGCTCTTGTTGGTGAGCTTGCCGTTGGCGTCCACGTACATGTTGCGCGTGGCAGCGAGCGGTGCAACTTCGCGGTAATCAATGACCGCGGTGCGCCCGTCGGCCATGCGAATATTCATAAACCCGCCGCCGCCAATGTTGCCGGCAAAGGGATAGGTCACGGCTAAGGCGAACCCGGTGGCCACGGCGGCATCTACCGCATTGCCGCCGGCCCGCAGAATCTCCACGCCGGCCTCGCTGGCCAGCGCGGAATTGCTCACGACCATGGCGTGCTCGCCAAAGCTGGGCGCTACCGACTTAGGAAAACGCCATCCCTGCGGGAAGGCGGCGTCCACGGTCGCCTGCGCGGCGGCTGGGCGGTCGCGGCGGTCCACCTGGGCGGCGGGCGCGGCGGCACCGGGAGCAGCGGCGCCGGGCGCGCTTGGGGCGGGCACCGGAGCGGGCGCAGACTGCGGGCGGCACGCCACGAGCAACGTGGCGGCAAGGACGGAGCGGGGGAAGCGAAACGCCACGGGAGACTCCTCTGGGAGACGTGCAGGCGGTAAGTTAGCAATATCTCACCCCGCAACGTCAGGGCTGCCATACCGTGATCGTGGATCCGCGCGTTACCGAGCGCCGCAACCCGCGCACCGCCGACATCGACCTTGCCTCACCGCAAGCGATTGTCGATCTCATCAACGCCGAAGACCGCACCGTGGCCGATGCGGTGGCCACGCAGCGTGAACCGCTGGCGGCTGCCGTGGCTGCCGCCGAGCAAACGCTGCGGAGTGGCGGTCGCCTCTTTTATGCGGGCGCCGGTACATCGGGACGACTCGGCGTACTCGACGCGAGCGAAATTCCGCCCACCTTCGGCGCGCCGCCGGAGCTGGTGCAGGGGATTATTGCTGGCGGCCCCGCCGCGCTCACCCGCTCGCAAGAAGGCGCGGAAGATCGCCCCGATGGCGCCCGCGCTGACCTCGACGCGGCGGGCGTGCGCGCCGGTGACTTTGTGATTGGCATCGCGGCCAGCGGCACCACGCCCTACGTGCGCGCCGCGTTGCAGCACGCCAAATCACTCGGCGCGCGCACGGCCGTTGTGGCCTGTTCGCCGCCGCCAGCCGAAACGCTCGCCGCCGCAGACATTGCGATTGTGGCCATCACCGGGCCGGAAGTGGTCACTGGCTCCACGCGCCTCAAGGCTGGCACCGCCACCAAACTGATTCTCAACACCATCACCACCGGCGCGATGATTCGCCTCGGCAAGACGTACGGCAACTTGATGGTGGACATGCAGGCCTCGAACGTGAAGCTCGTGGACCGCAGCGAGCGCATTGTGGCCGAAGTGTGCGGCATTGCGCGCGAGCAGGCACGCGACGTACTCACGCAGGCTGGCGGTAGCGTGAAGTACGCCATTGTGATGCAGCGGCTCGGGGTGTCGCGTGACGAAGCTGTGCGGCAGCTCGACGCAGCGGGTGGGGTGATTCGGCGCGTCCTGCCGGGCGAACCACCGCCGGTCACATGAGCGACATCGGCACCGCCGCGGCCGCTGCCCACGCACTCGCGCGCGTTCCTGCGACCGTGATTGTTGGCCTGATGTCGGGCACCTCGCTCGATGGCATCTCGGCGGCTGCGGTGCGCTTCAGCGAACAGCACGGCGTACTCCAACACGAGTTGCTGGCTTTTCGGAGCTTGCCGTATACGGATGCTCAGCGCGCGCGACTCGCCGCCGCGCTCACCGGCGCGACTCCGCTCGAATACACGCGACTCGACTTTGAACTCGGCGCCTGGCTCGCCGACGCGGCCGTGGCCGTGATCGCCGAGTGTGGCGTGGCGCGCGCCGACATTGCGGCCATTGCGAGCCACGGGCATACGGTGTGGCACGATCCGCCACACGCCACCTGGCAGTTTGGTCAGCCGGCGGTGATTGCCGAGCGCACCGGGATTCCCGTGATTGCCGATTTCCGCGTGCGCGATGTCGCGGCGGGCGGGCAGGGTGCGCCGCTGGTGCCAATGGCCGATGCACTGCTCTTTGCGGCTCCGGAACATTGGCGCGCGTTGCAAAACATCGGCGGCATTGGCAATGTGACCATCGTGCCGCCCGGCGGTGACACGCACGCGGTGCGCGCCTTCGACACTGGCCCGGGCGTGGCGGTGATTGATGGCGTGGTGCGCGCGTTGCGACCTGATCTCGCCTTTGACGTGGACGGCGCGCTCGCCGCAGCTGGTGCGCCTATTGAGGCGGTGGTCGCTGACGCCATGCGGCATCCGTACTTTGCCGCCGAGCCACCCAAGAGCACTGGGCGCGAGTTGTTTACGCCCCGTTTTATTGGCGATTTCATCACGGCGTGCCGCGCGGCCAAGCCCGCCGCGACGGACGCCGACATTGTGGCCACGGCCGTGTTGTTCACCGCGCGCAGCATTGCCGACGCCTTTGCGCGCTTTGTGCCGGAGCCGGTGGCGGAGCTGTTGCTCTCAGGGGGCGGCGCTCGGAATCCCGCGCTGGTGGCGGCCATTGAGCGCGAACTCGCGGCGGTGCCGGCAGCCGCAGGGTTTGGCGCGCGGCGCGTGGCGAGCTTTGACGATGTCTGCTACGACGGGGAAGCCAAAGAAGCGGTGGCTTTTGCCCTGCTCGGCTGGCTCCACTTGCAACACCGCCCCGGCAACGTTCCATCTGCCACCGGCGCCCGCGCCCCGCGCATCCTCGGCGCGTACACGCCCGCGTGAATACTGCGGCGTTGCTGATTCCCGCGTTGCGGCACGATGCGGCCTTTGGCTTTCGGCACCTGCAGGATCACATCGACGATTGCCTCGAACTGGGCGTCGGCGGTTTTCTGATTTACGGGGGAGCGGCCGCGGAGGTCTTGGCGCTCACGGAGGATCTGCGGCGGCGTTCGTCGTTACCGCTTCTTTTGGCTGCCGACGTCGAGCGTGGCGCGGGCCAACAGTTTGCCGGCACGCTCGCGTTACCGCCATTCGGCGCGCTCGGTTCGCTCGGCGACGTGGACATCATGCGCCGCGCCGCGCGCATCACGGCGCGCGAGTTGAAGCGTGTGGGGCTCAACTGGGCCTTTGCGCCGGTGTGTGATTTAGATGTGGCACCCTTTAGTCCAATTGTGAATACGCGCGCCGCCGGTGGCGACGCCGCGCGGGTTGCGGCCGCCGTATCCGAATGGATTGACGCCTGTCAGGCCGAAGGGGTGCTCGCCTGCGCCAAACATTTCCCTGGGCACGGGCGCGCTGAAGGCGATTCGCATGTGATGCTCCCGAGTGTGCTGACGGGCGCTGAGCAGATGTGGCGCGAAGATCTGCTCCCATTTCGCGCCGCCGTGGATGCCGGCGTCGCGTCAATGATGACGGCGCATGTGACGTATGCGTCGCTCGACGCCACGGACGAACCGGCGACGCTCTCCAAGCCGC
>CANIWQ010000061.1 GCA_947471365.1 Gemmatimonadota bacterium
AAGAGCATCCGCTGACTGAGCGCGTTCTTCTCCGCCTCGGCGGGCGGCGCGGCGTCTACGGCCACGGAGTCATACTCGTCGGCGCGCGCCACTCGCCAGGTGCGCGTTTCCGACACGCCCACGCCGGTGCCGCTCACCGTATTGCCGTCCCGCGCCACGGCGCGCAGGTGCATCACATCGCCCGGTTCAAGCTTGAGTGCGTCGAGATTGAGTGAAGCCGATAACGGGGCCGCTCTCCCAGTGAGCGCGGCGGCGCCGATGGTGAACGTGCGAAAAGTAAAGTTTTCACCGGCACCAGAACTCACCACCAACTCCCACGCGCCACTCACCAGCCCGATGTCATCGGTGACCGTGGCGGCGAGTGGCACATTGCCAACGCCGCGACGCAGAATGCTGTCGCGCCCGGGCGACGTGAGGGCGAGCACGGGAACGGAATCGCGCACGGGGTCCAGTGCCAGCAGTCGCTCGTGCGTGCCGGACAGCAACCGCACTGCGCCAGAGGCAGGGAACATGGCGAGTTCAATCTGCCAGCGTCCCCCCCTGGAATGCGCCGCGAGTGTGTCAGTGGCCACCACCGCACGCACGAGTGGCGCGTCGCCGCGCCCTTCAACGGTCACGGTACTGCCGACCAACGCCCGGACCACCGCTGGATTTTCTACGGCCTGCGCAGCGAGGCGCGTGTACGCGGGAGGCGTCACGCGCACGACGATCGTTTCCAGTGGATTCACGCGCCGTGCAATTAGCACCGGCCGGTCGAGCGCATCGCCCGCACGCGGCCAGGTCACGCGCGTCACAGCGCCACTCGGCAATACCGCCAGCACGGTAACGAAGACGATGACCCCCAGCGCCGGCCAGCGCAGCGCGCGCATGGTGACGCGACGGATTTCGGCTTCGAATGGTACCTGCGCGGCCGCGTGTTCGAGTTCGGGCACGGCGCCGCCGTACTGCGCATCGACGGCCGTGACCATGGCATACCGCAACGCCGGAAAGCGAGACTCAATCCACAGGGCGGTGTGACTCACGGGCGCGCGCCATCCGCGGCGGCGCAACCGGCGCAGGACTTCGGCGAGCCCCACGCCGAGGGCGCTGAGCGGCACGGCGAGGCGTGTGTCCACCGAAAGCGCGAAGGCGGCATCGGCGAAGGTGGCGAGCAACAATATCATTAACGTAAACGCACTCCCGCGCAGGATCGCAGACGCGAGTACCGCGTTGCGCAGCTGCCGGTCGGCGCGCACGACGCGCTGACGTAGCGAGTCACCACTCACAGTTCCGGAGTCCGCGGCGCGCGTGGTGTTGGCAGCGCGCCTCACGAGCGCGCTCCAGTGCGTAGCCCATACTCGGCGAGGAGTGTCAGCAGCGCGGCCGCGAGCAACCACGGCACGAGCACCGACGGCTCCTCTCCCGTCAACAGCGCGCTCGCGCTCGCCGCCGCGCCGCTCGTTTGCAACGCCGCCAACGACGAATCGCTGATCACTGGCCACGCGCCGCGCGCGATGCAGGGGCCGAGGAGCGTGTGGGAGAGTGCCACCACCCCCGGCTGAATCGCGGCGTCACCGACGGTGGGCACGCCCACGCCTACGTGACGAAGACAGCCGGTGCCAAGCGACTGCTCCGCCGCCGCGGGAACTCCATCGGCCCAGCGGGCAATCACGGTGCCGGACGTATCGACCGGCACACGACTCAGCGTCGCCACCACGGTCGTGCGGTTATCGGTGAGGCCAGCCGCCGACGGCCTGTTCGTCGGACGCTGTTCCCAGTGCACGAGAGCGGCACCATCCTGAGCGGCGGCGCGGTCCGTGGTCGTAAACGAAAGCCGCGTGACACGCACCGGCGTCCGCGGCAGCGCTGGAGGCGCGGCGCGCGAAATCATCAGCGCGGTCGCGGCAATCGGATCGTCCATCGCAACGCCAGCAACCGACACGGTTGGCCAATACGTCGGCGACGCAACTACGCGCACCACACGCACGCGCCCCGGCCACGCGCGCAGCAATGGCGACGTGGCACTATCGAATTCGTCAGCCGTCACGGGCGAGATCACCACAAGCTCAATCGAATCCGCATGCGTCGCCACCGCGCTCGCGGCGCGGCGCGCGGCAATGATTCCCGCACTCAGCACGCCTGGCACTGGGAAGGGCACGATCGTCGAGAGGGTGTCCTCCGCTCCGCCGGTCACCACGTGTGCAGCGGAGTCGAGGAGCACCAGCGCATCTCCCGCTTTCCACTCATTGCGTACCTGCGCACCGAACCCCGCACCCGCGCCCCGCGAGCGATCCGCCACGATCACGCGCCGCACACCGCCGCCAGGCGTATGCAGCACCGGTTGCGCGAACGCGGCGGCGAGCAGCAACACGGCCAGCACGCGCACCGCGAGCAGCACTCTGTCCTCCGGCCGCCGCGCCCGTGCGACCGCGCTGGCCTCGCCGCGCGGCACAAACCGAGCGGTGGGCAACGGCGCCGCCGGCGCACGGGATGTGGTGATGAAATGCAACGCCACGGTCGCGAACGCGCCCGCTGCGCCCACCACAAGCCAGAGCGGCGAGAGCCAGCTCACGAGCGCGCGCCCGCTTGCGGTGGAGCCACCACGCGGCGCGCCACCACTTCACTGGGCTCATCGTCCATGCACCGCTGAAACGACACGCCGTCGTCACGCCAACGCCGGGCGGTGTCTTCGCACCACGACGCAAATGCCGCGAGGTATCGCTGGCGTGTGGCGTCGGTGAGCGGGCGGGCGATCGAGGCATCTTCCGGATCGGTCGCCAGCATCGCGCTGGTGGGCGGATCGAGTTCCCCTCGCGCCACCACGTGAATCACGTGCACTTCGCCGCCGCGCGCCGTTTGCGCACGAGCCGCCGCGCGCGTGGCGTCGAGATCACCAAGGCAATCGGTGATCAGCAGCACGCGCGGGCTCGCGCCACTGAACGATTCCGCCAGTGGCGACGACCCGCCAGGCACGAGCGCATCGAGCGTGCGCGCCATCTCGGCCACCACTCCGCGTCGTGTGCGTGGCGGCAGGCGCGTGGCCCCGTGCGCGCCGGCCACCACCAACCCCACCGGATCGCCACTGCCGTGGACGATAGCGGCGAAGGCCACCGCGAGGCGGCGCGCGGCCGTCCACTTACCCGATTCCGCAGAGGGAAACGCCATCGACGCCGAGGCGTCCACGACGATCAGCGTGGGGAACACCGCCCGATCCGGTGCCAGGCGCACAAACGCGCGATCGCTCCGCGCGAGCAGTTTCCAGTCGAGGCGACGGGGATCGTCGCCCTGCCGGTATGGGCGATACTCCGCGAACTCACTCGCCACGCCGCGCGTGCGCGCGGGATGCACACCGGGCGCGCCTCCCGCCACGGCACGCCGTGCCGGCCATTTCACACCGCGCACCGCCTCGAGCAGTGCGCCGTACGGGCCGACGGCCATCGCTACACCCGGATGTCGCTACGCGGTGCGCTCACGCGCGCGAGCAGATCCTCCACGATGCGCTCCGACGTGATCCCCTCAGCCTCCGCGGCAAAGTTCGGGAGCACACGGTGTCGCAACACGGGCCGCGCCACGCGACGAATATCTTCCGGCGCTACCGCCATGCGCCCCGCGAGCAGCGCAGCGGCCTTGGCCCCGAGGATCAGCGCCTGCCCCGCGCGCGGACCGGCACCCCAGCGCACATACTTGCGCACGAGATCGGTCGCATCGGGCGAGTCGGGGCGCGTGGCACGCGCGAGCGCCGCGGCAAAGCGGAGTGCCGCATCCGCCGCCGGCACCTCGCGCGCAAGCCGCTGCAGCGCGCGCGCCTCGTCGGCGTTGATCACGGGCTGCAGCGCTTCACGCTCCACGCCTGTGGTCGCGCGCAAAATCGCCACTTCATCTTCTTCGCCGGGATAGCCAATCCGAATATCAAAGAGAAAGCGGTCGAGTTGCGCTTCGGGCAGCGCGTACGTGCCTTCCTGCTCGATGGGATTCTGCGTCGCCAGCACAAAAAATGGTTCCGGCAACGCCATCGATGTGCCAGCGACCGTCACGCGGTGCTCCTGCATCGCCTCGAGCAGCGCCGCCTGCGTACGCGGCGGCGCGCGATTGATTTCGTCGGCGAGGACGATGTTCGCAAACACCGGCCCGCGCACAAACCGAAACGACCGCTGCCCGGTCGCCGAGTCTTCTTCGAGGATCTCGGTGCCGGTGATGTCGCTTGGCACGAGATCCGGCGTGAACTGAATGCGTCGGAAGTCGAGGTGCATGGCCTCGGCCACCGAGCGGATCATCATGGTCTTGGCGAGCCCCGGCACGCCGACGAGCAGCGCGTGCCCACCGGCGACCATGGCCATGAGGATTTCATCGAGCACATCCCCCTGCCCGACGATGCGCTTGGCCACCTCGGCGCGCAGTCGCGTTGCCGCGGCGAGCAGCGCCTCACGTTCGGCGGCGGTGACAGTCATTGCGACGGCGCTCAGCGGACGGGGCGACGACGCCGGTGACTGAGCAGGAACGACGAGCCGTCACGCGCCGTACTCTCCGCGACAGACTCGCCTTCGGCCAGCACTTCCACGCCGCGCAGCTTGAGCACGTAATCTTCGGCCGGTACGCCCGGTAGCCCGAACGTCGCGAGCGCCGCACGCTTCAGCGACGTCACGGGGGCATCGGATGCCACCTCAAACGCGACGGTGTCCCACTGGTCCTGCAGTTCCACGCGCACCGTCAGGCGAGCTCCGCTGCCGCCGGCGACCGACACGATCCCTGCCCGGCTACGCAGCTGTGTCACAAACGGGCGTTGCGTCTCGGCGGCGCTCATACCGACTGCTCCACCGCGGCGGGCGGCAGCGTCGAGAGAAAACGCGCCACCTGTTGATCAAACAGATAGGACGAGCCCGTGACCTGCGTGCGCCCGGCCGACTCGGCGACGCCAAGAACGATTTCCTCGCCGCCCTGCCCACGCAACACGAGATGCGTCGGACCTTCTTTTTCGAGAAACGCCGAGTAGATCCCCGACCGCGAGCCAAAGAACTCCTTCGCCGCCGTGAGAACGGCGGCGCCACGGAGCGTGGTGTCCGCCTGCTGCATGGTGCGATTACGCTGATGATTCTTCACAAAGTCCCCTAGTGATCAGAGTGCATCAGTCGCCGGCGGATTGACGCGAGCGACGGTTTCGAGCGGAAGGACAACAGTAAAAGTGGAGCCATCGCCGGTCACGGACTCGAGTGTGACGTCCCCGCCGAGCAGTCGCGCCAGCCCCCGTGACAGCGCGAGTCCTAACCCAGAGCCCCCGAAGCGACGCGATGCAGAGCCATCCAACTGGCGGAACTCATCGAAGACCGTCGCGTGATCGGCCGGATCGATACCGATGCCGGAGTCCTGTACGCGGTATTCTGCCTGTCCGTTGGCCACACCCACGGAGACCCGCACCTCACCCTGCGCGGTAAACTTGAAGGCGTTACTGAGTAAACTAACAAGAATGCGAGTGATTTTCTTGCGGTCGCTCCGCATCAGCGGCAGCGCCAGCACGGGCTCATCGGCAATGAGCTGTACCCCCTCGGCATGCCCCCGCGCCGCACGGCAGGCCTCGCGCAGCGGAACCCGCGGATCGAACTCCTCAACGGCAATCTCGATGGTGCCGCGCTGCAACGCCGTGTAGTCGAGCAACGCGTCCACCACGTCCAGCAGGCGCGCGCTCGCGGCGCGTGCCACTTCGATTTCCGTCGGCTCTTCCGACGCGATGGCATCGGGGGGTTGCTCACGCAGCGAGGAGAGGTAGCTCATCACGGACGCCAGCGGCGCGCGCAACTCGAGCGACACGTTGGCGAGGAACTCCTCCTTTACGCGCCGTGCGTCCACCACGGCGAGGTACTGCCGCTCCAGCTCCGCATTCGATTCGACGAGCGCGGCATTGGTGCGGCGCAACTCGTCCACCAGCTCCGCCTTCTCCGCCGTGGCGGCCATTTGATCGGCCACAATGCGGAGCAACCCCCGTTTATCCGGCGTAAACTTCCCGGTGTCGGCAAAATAAAATGTGACCGCGCCAAGTACGCGCGTGGAGGTTTGGAGCGGCAACGCGACAATGGCGCGAAAGCCCATCTCGCGCGCCACTTCGTGCCAATCTTCGAGATCGGAATCTGAAAACACATCAGGAATCTCAATCGCGCGGCGCTCGCTGGCGGCCTCGCCGCTCGGCCCAAATCCCACCCGCACGCGCATCTGACTGAGCCACGGACGCATACGCTCCGGCCAGTTGTGGGCGGCGGCGAGGCGCATCAGTTCCGAGGCGCCATCCACCAGGTACACCGATGCGAAGGCCGCACCCACCACGGGGCTCACCCGATCGAGCGCATACTGAAACACTTCCTCCGGACGGTCCGCGCGTAAGAACGCGTGGACAATCTCGCGCACCGCGACGAGTTCGCGATGCCCTGCCGTATCGACCGTTGGCGGCGCGAGGGGCGTGCGCGAGACGTACCGACGGCGTGGCATCAGCGCCAAATCGACGGGACGGGCGTCCGCAGGGAGTGCGCCGTAATCACCGCAGGCTTCCGGCCGCCTGGTATAACCGGGCCTCAAACGCCTCGCGCAGCTTCACCGTGAGCGCGCCGGGGTGACCCGTCCCAACCGGCTGTCCGTCGAGCGTCACAATCGGCGTCACATCGGTGGTCGAACCGCACACAAAGATCTCGGTGGCGCTCGCCAGTCGGTCCGCCGCAATGGGCGTTTCGTCGAGTGCTACACCGAGCTCGGCGAGCAACGCGAGAATCACCTGACGGGTGATCCCCGGCAGAATGCGCTGCGACAGCGGATGCGTACGCAACGTACCGTCGAGCACCGCGAAGACATTCGTCGCCGCGCCCTCGGTGATAATGCCATCTTCGTTGAGAATCGCTTCGTAGGCACCCGCCTCGGCTGCGGCTTGACGCGCCAGCACATTGCCGAGCAGGTTCACCGTCTTCCAGTCGCGCCGCTTCCAGCGGAGATCGGGATAGCTGATGGCCTTGCCGCCCTGCTCGCGGAGCGGACGCGACACCACAAACTTCGACGCAGACACGAAGACCGTCGGCGACACCGGAGCCGTAGGGAAGTTGTGCGTGCGTGGTGCTGCACCGCGCGTGACCTCAAGGTACAAAAACGCTTCGCCGTCCTCGAGTCCGTTGTCGCGCACGAGCTTCTCCTGCACACCCTTCAGCGCGGCCACCTGCTCCGCGCCAAACGGAATGCGTAGCCCTGCGAGTCCATTCGCCATGCGCTCCGCGTGCGCATCCCACTCAAACAGACGGCCGGCGGCGTAGCGCACGCCCTCATAAATGCCGTCGCCAAAGATGAACCCGCGATCCTCCACGGGAATCAGCGCCTGGTCGCGGGGCACATACTGGCCATTCAAGTAGAACGTCGTCATCGCCTGCTCCTGACTTGTTGAGCTACGTGGTGAACGGGTAGTGTGTGTGTTGAAACTCAGCCCAGCATCTGCTCAATCGCGCGAACGAGTGGCGCAAAGCTCAACCGCTTGCCGGTCACGCGCTGCGCCTGTTCCTCGGCCAACTCGCGCTGGCCCCAGCCAAACAATTCGCCCACGAGATACGGTCCCGTGCGCGGATTGCGCCACCAATCGGCGTCAAAGCGGCCAATCAACGACTCATTCAGGAGCGCCTGCAACTGCCACGCCCGGAGGTAACGGGCCGCATAGAACCGCGGATCCACGTCGAGAAACGCGTCCGACGCCTGATACCGAAAGCCCGTGGCACCGTTCAGCGTTTCCACGTACAGATCAGGAAGCGCGCTCCAGGGCACGCGGCCGTCATAAATCTGCGTTTCGTAAATCAGCTTGGCGCAGTAGCGGCGCAAGAACTGCAGCTCTTCAAAACCCGCCGAACGGAGATAGCGCGGCAGATCGGACTTCTCGAGACGCGAATAACGCAGCAACCACCCGCGATCCTGCAGCCGATGGTCAAACAACATCGCGTACCCTTCGGTGATCGAGTTGTCGCCGAGCCAGCGAAACTCGAAGGGGAGCTCTCGGCTCATATTCGCAAAATGCAACGCGTGCCCGAGTTCGTGCATCAGCGTTTGCCAATCATTCTGGCCTCCGTGCGGACGAATCACGAGGTGCACTTCGTCGGGAATCTGCACGGGTGAGCAAAAGGCGCGCGCCCGCTTGCCCGGCCGCTCCGCCGTATCAAAACGCACACGCCCATGCGCATCGGGACTGATGCCCATGTCTGTGACGTGGCGGCGCACTTCCGTTTCCATCGCGTCGGCAGGAAACGCGCCGTCAAACTCGGGCGCACGCATGAGCGCCACCGCGTCGGCGCGCGTCGCGTCTCCAGGCGCAATACCGAGCACCCGTTTCAGAAATTCCGGGAGGACGTCGTCCCACATCGACTGCGTGTCGCGCAAAAACTGTTCACACTCGGCACGCAACGCGGAAATCGAGGTGCCAGAGAGCGCTTCGAGCGTCGGCGTGTAACCGTCCACGAGGCGGGCATCTTCAATCAGCCCTTTCTCGCGTGCCATGCGTTCCCTCCGCATCGGCGCAAACTCGGCGAGCACGAGTTTCGCGCGCGCGTCATCGAGCGCGCGCCGAGCGTCCGTGTCGCGCGTATTCGCGATGGTGATCGCCACGCGCGCGTACGGCTCCTCGGTGCCATCAGGAAGGCGCACGACGGCCGCGGCTTCCCACGCGAATTCTTTTTCTTCCAGCGGCGCCATCGCGCGCCCCACGCGCGACTCAAGCAACCAGTCCACAATCATCCGGGCGGACCGGTGCTCCTCGCTGCCCGGCGTAGCCTCACGCCACTGCGCCACGGCATCAGCCCATGCTTCGTCACCGAATGCATCCTTGTGACGCTCGTAAATCGGCTGGAGATCGGCGCCAGACTTGTGCCCCGCATGCGCGGCGTGATACTCGCGCGAGACGTCCTCAAGGAACGCCTCGGCGCGCGTACGCAGCGGGTCGGCGTGCGTCACGCCGCCGGCACCTTTGTGCTTTCCGCCGTCGCAATATCCGACGCGAGGTATCGCCCAATCACTTCCGCCACCTGCCCCGTGCCGACGCGAATCTGCCCCATGTCATCGCGGAAGCGGATGGTCACCGAATCGTTCGTCGTCGATTCCGGATCGATGGTGATACCGAACGGCGTGCCCGCTTCGTCCTGCCGGCGATACCGGCGTCCAATGGCGCCGGCGTCATCGTAGAACACGGGGAACTTTTTGCGCAGCGAGGCCGCCAGCTTCTCGGCCATCTCAGGCTGTCCGTCTTTCTTGGTGAGCGGAAAGACGCCGGCTTTGATCGGCGCGAGCGCCGGGTGAAAGCCGAGCACCGTGCGTCCTTCGGTTTCGCCTGGCACCGCTTCTTCGCGCATCGCATTCACGAGAATCGCCAGCGTCACGCGATCGGCGCCCACCGACGTTTCCACCACGTGCGGGATGTACTTGCGGTTCGCGACCTGATCCACGTATTCGAGCCTCTTTCCCGAGGCTTCCTGGTGGCGAGACAAGTCAAAGTCTGAACGGTGGTGCACGCCTTCGATTTCCTGAAAGCCAAGCGAGCCGCCAAAATCGAACTCAATGTCGAACGCCGCCTTGGCGTAGTGCGCGAGTTCTTGTTCGGTGTGCTGATGGAAGAGCAGCCGGTCGCGCGTCAGACCGAGCGAGAGGTGCCACTCCATGCGCTGCGCCTTCCAGTACTCGAACCATTCCATATCCGTCTGCTGGCCTTCCGCGGCGACCGGGTCGACGAAGAACTGCATCTCCATCTGCTCGAACTCGCGCGTACGGAAGGTGAAGTTTCCGGGCGTGATTTCATTGCGGAACGCCTTGCCAATCTGCGCAATGCCAAACGGCACCTTCTGGCGCGTCGCCTGCTGCACGTTCAGGAAGTTCACAAAAATTCCCTGCGCCGTTTCGGGCCGCAGGTAGACGGTGGACGCCGACTCTTCCACCGGCCCCATGAACGTCTTGAACATCAGGTTGAACTGACGCGGCTCGGTGAGCTGGCAGTCGCCGTGCTCACCGGGCTTCTTGCTCGGCTTTCGCGGGCAGGCGGCGTCGCCCAGCTTGTCGGCGCGAAAGCGCGCCTTGCACGCCTTGCAGTCTACGAGCGGATCAGAGAAGCCGCTGACGTGGCCGCTCGCCTCCCACACCTTGGGATGCATGAGGATCGACGCGTCGAGCCCTTCGACGTCATCGCGCTCGCGCACCATCGTCTGCCACCAGCGCGCCTTCACGTTGTTCTTGAGTTCGACGCCGAGCGGGCCGTAGTCCCACACGGACCCGGTGCCGCCGTAGATCTCGGAGGACTGAAAAATGAAGCCGCGCCGCTTGGCGAGCGACACGAGTTTGTCCATCACTTCTGGGTAGGAAGACATGGATGAAATCTCGCTCCGGGAGGGGGGTTCTGACCACCCCGGCAGCCCTCCGGTTTGCGCGTATCCCCGGCCTGCGCCAGCTTCAGGATGGTAGCCAGCCGTTCACCCGCCTCCAACGTGTGAGTCCGACTATGCTGTTCCGCCGCTTTTTCGCCGCCGCCGCCCTCGCGGCCGTGCTCTCCCCCGTGGCCCAGGCTCAGCGGGCGCAGACCAAGCCCCTCGACCGCGCCAATCTCGACACCACCTGCGCCCCCTGCACCGACTTCTACCAGTTTGCCAATGGCACCTGGCTGGGCAAGCAGACGATCCCCCCCGATAAGTCGGGCCTCGGCGCCTTTGGCATGCTCGGGGACAAAAACCAGGAAGTCGTTCAGCACATTGTCGATGACGACGCCAAGCTGGTGCGCGGCGGCGAGACCAAAGCCGGCACCAACGAATGGAAAATCGGCACCTTCTACATGAGCTGCCTCGACACCGTCGCCATGGAAAAAGTCGGCTTCAAACCGATTAAGGCGCAGCTGGATGCTATCGCGGCCATCAAGAATACCGATGACGTGGTGAAGACCTTCGGCCTCCGCGGCGCAGGTGGTGGCGGCGGACGTGGGGGCGGCGGCGGACTCGCCCCCTTCTCCCTCGGCCCCTCCACCGATCCCCGCAACAGCAAGATGGTGATCGTCTCCGCCAATCAAGGCGGACTCGTCCTCAATCGCGAAGACTACCTCGGCACCAACGAGCGGGCCGTCAAACGTCGCGCCGATTACGTCGAACACGTTGCGCGTACGCTCAAACTGCTGGGCGAGAATGACGGCCAGGCAAAGGCCAGCGCTGCCGCGATCCTGATGCTCGAGACAGCGCTCGCAAAGATCTCCATTCCGCAGGCTGATATGCGCGACCCCAACTCCACCTATCACAAGATGGCGCTCGCCGAGTTCGGCAAGATGACGCCGCACCTGGATTGGGCGCGCTATATCAAGCAGCAGGGCGGCAAGAACGTCGGCGACGTGAACGTGCGCACTCCCACGTTCTTTACCGCGCTCGACTCGCTCCTCCCCGCCACTGGCGTGGCGGACTGGAAAGCGTACCTCCGCTGGCATGCCACCAACAGTGCGATGGCCTCGCTCAGCGGAGCCTTCCGCGCTGAATCTTTCCATTGGCAACAAATCACGAGCGGCGTCCTTCAGCAGGAATCGCGCGTGAAGCTGTGCGCCGCGGCCACCAACGGCGCGCTTGGCGAGGCCGTCGGGCAGGACTGGATCAAGCGCAACTTCACCCCTGAAGCCAAGGCACGCGCCACCAAAATGGTGGACAACCTCGTCTCCGCCCTGCGCGACCGCATCAAGGGGCTCGATTGGATGAGTGAAGTCACCAAGGTGCAGGCAGTGGCCAAACTCGACGCCTTCCTGCGAAAGATTGCCTATCCTGACAAGTGGCGCGATTACTCGACGCTCGAGATCAAAACGGGCTCGTACTACGACAATCAAAAAGTCGTGGGCGAATGGAATTCTGAGCGCAGTTGGAAGCGCGTGGGGCACGCCCCCGATCGCGCCGAGTGGAGCATGACGCCGCCGACGGTGAATGCGAGCTACAGCTCGTCGCTCAATCAGATTCAGTTCCCTGCGGGCATTCTGCAGCCGCCATTCTTTGACGCCAAAGCCGACGATGCCGTCAACTACGGCGCCATCGGCGCCGTGATCGGCCACGAAATGACCCACGGCTTCGACGACTCCGGCCGGCAGTTCGATGCCACCGGTAATCTCCGCGATTGGTGGACGCCAGAAGACGCGGCCAAATACAAATCGGCAGCGCAGCTCGTGGTGGAACAGTTCAACGGCTATACCGTGGTCGACGATCAGTCCCACGTGAACGGTCGCCTCACCCTCGGCGAGAACATTGCCGACCTCGGCGGACTCACGGTCGCGTACTTTGCCATGCAGAAAGCCAATGGGAACAAGCCCAAAGCAAAGATCGACGGCTTTACCCAGGAACAGCGCTTCTTCCTCGCGTGGGCCCAAATCTGGCGCGGACTGCAGCGCCCCGAAGCCGAGTTGCAGAACCTCAAGACCAACGCGCACTCGCCTGGCAAATGGCGTGTGGACGGCCCGTTGGCCAACATGCCGGAGTTCAAGGCGGCCTTTGGATGCAAGGACGGCGACGCGATGGTGCGGCCCGAGTTGATTCGCGCGAGGATCTGGTAATGCGCGTCTTCAACTTCAGTCCCGGCCCCGCCGCGTTGCCCGTCGAGGTGCTGGAACAGGCCCGTGCCGAAATGCTCGACTGGCATGGCACCGGCATGTCCGTCATGGAAATGAGTCACCGCGGCAAGGCGTTTATTTCGATTGCCGAACAAGCGGAAGCCGATCTGCGCGAACTACTCGCGGTGCCGGCGAACTACAAAGTGTTGTTCGTGCAGGGCGGCGCCACCATGCAGTTCGCCGCCGTGCCGCTGAATCTCTCGGCGGCCGGCCAGACGGTGGACTACGTCAATACAGGCGCGTGGTCGAAGAAGGCCATGAGCGAAGCCAAGCGCTACGCCGCAGTGCACGTCGCGGCCGATGCGGGCGAGCCGTACGCGTCGATTCCCGACGTCGCCTCGTGGTCGCGGTCGCCCAATGCCGCGTACCTGCACTACACGCCCAACGAAACCATCGGGGGCGTGGAGTTCCACGACATCCCCGATAGCGGCGACGTGCCGTTAGTGGCCGACATGTCGTCCACGCTACTCTCGCGCCCCATCGACGTGTCGAAGTTCGGCGTGATCTATGCCGGCGCGCAGAAAAATATCGGTCCCGCCGGACTGACCGTGGTGATTGTCCGCGACGACCTCCTGGGCCGCGCGCGCGCCGATATTCCCGGCGTGCTCGACTATGCGGCGATGGCCAAGGAAGGATCGATGCTCAACACGCCGCCCACGTACACGTGGTATCTGGCCGGGCTCGTGTTTCAGTGGATCAAACGGCACGGGGGACTCGCCGCGATGGGTGAGGTCAACCGCGCCAAGGCAGCCAAACTCTACGCGGCCATCGACGGATCGTCGTTCTATGCCAATCCGGTCGCCAAGAATGCGCGCTCCTGGATGAACGTCCCGTTCACGCTCGCCAAGCCCGACCTCGACAAGACCTTTCTTGCCGAAGCCAAGACGGCGGGCCTCGTCACGCTCGAAGGCCACCGCTCGGTGGGTGGCATGCGTGCGAGCATCTACAACGCCATGCCCGTCGCGGGCGTCGATGCATTGATCACCCTCATGCAACAATTCGAACGGACCCACGCATGACCGTATTCACGATCCAGACCCTCAACAACATTTCCGCGCGCGGCCTCAGCCGTCTCCCCACCGACCGCTACGCCACCGCGTCGGATGCCGCCACACCGGACGCGATCATGTTGCGCTCGGCAGATCTACACGAGGTGGTCATTCCAGATTCCGTGCGGGCTGTTGGCCGCGCCGGTGCGGGGACGAATAACGTGCCCGTCGCAACACTCTCCAAACGGGGCGTACCGGTATTCAATGCACCGGGCGCTAATGCGAACGCCGTGAAGGAACTGGTCATCGCGAGTCTCTTTCTCGCGCAACGCCACATTTGCCAGGCGTGGGGCTACGTCAAAGCGCTCGAGGGCGACGACGCGACGCTCGAACAAGCGGTGGAGAAAGGGAAAAAGAAATTTGCCGGACACGAACTCCCGGGCCGTGTCCTTGGCGTGGTGGGACTCGGCGCCATCGGCGTGGAAGTTGCGAATGCCGCGCACCGACTCGGTATGCACGTCATCGGTTTTGACCCCGAACTCACCGTGCAGCGTGCGATGCAGCTGTCGTCGTCGGTAGAGCGCACCTCGTCGATCGACGATCTCTTCGCTCGGTCCGACATGATCACACTGCACGTGCCGCTGGTGGACGGCACCAAGAACCTCGTGAACGCGGCGCGCCTTAAAATGATGCGCGACGGCGGCGCAATTCTCAACTTCGCGCGCGCCGGCATTGTGGACACGGCCGCGTTACTCGAGGCGCTCGATCGCGGCACGTTGGCGAGCTACATCTGCGACTTTCCCACGAACGCCGTGAAGAACCACGCGCGCGTGATCGCCCTGCCACACCTAGGAGCCTCCACCGAGGAAGCCGAGGAGAACTGCGCCATCATGGTCGCCGACACGCTCCGCGACTTCCTCGAACACGGCAACATTCGACACTCGGTGAACTTCCCCGACGCGTCCATGCCGCGCACCGCGAACGCCACGCGCCTCGCTCTCGCCACCGAGAACGTGCCGAACATGGTCGGGCAGATCACCTCCGTTGTTGCGTCGGCGCACCTCAACATCGCCAACCTGCTCAACAAATCGCGCGGCGATCTCGCCTACACCATCATTGATATCGACGGTGCAATTCCCGCGTCCATGACCGACACCCTACGCGCCATCCCCGGCGTGTTGTCGCTGCGCCACCTGGGCACGTAGTTCCCGCCCACGCCGCGGCGTTCCGTTCAGCGAACGCCGCAGCCCGCCCGTACTCTCGACAAACACAGCTTCGCCCTCTTATTGGAGCCGAGATGCCCCTGATGCGCCTGCCCCACCTCACACTCGCGCTGATGGCCGCCGCTTCGACGGCCGTCGCACAGAATCCTCCCGTGGTGCCACCCGTCGCACAGGCCGCTACTGCCGGCGACACGCCAGTCCCTGCCGGTGGAGCCGCGGCACGCCGCGCGGCACCGCGCCCCTATGCACAGGTGATCACGGCGCGCGCACACACGGAAAAGGGTGGCGTCACCGTGCACCGCGTGGACGACCGGTACTTCTTTGAAGTGCCCGACTCGTTGATGGGCCGCGACTTCCTGATGGTCACGCGCGTGGCCGGCGTGCCCGCTGGCGCCGGTGGCTTTCAAAGTGCTGGCAGCTCGCTCAACGAACGGATGGTGCGGTGGGAACGCGCGGCCGATCGCATTCTGATCAAGACGCAGACCCACGAAGCCGTCGCGGCCGAAGGACTCCCCATCGCCAAGTCTGTTGCGCAAAACAACTACGGCGCCATCCTCGGCGCCTTCCCCATTGCGGCGTTCGGCAAGGACAGCACGTCGTACGTGGTGGACGTCACCGACTTCTTTGCCACCGACAACCCCGCCACCTCTGGGCTGAACGCGAACCAACGCCGCACTTATGGTGTGCGGCGCTTCGACCCGGCGCGGAGCTACATCAGCGGTATGCGCGGGTTCCCGATCAACATCGAAGTGCGGCAGGTGCAAACTTTCGACGCCGCCACGCCGCCCACCGACGCCAACAGCGGCACGCTCACCATGGAGACGCGGCAGTCGATCGTCCTCCTCCCCAAGGAACCGATGCGTCCGCGCAACTTCGATGCGCGCGTCGGCTTCTTTACCGTGGGGCGCGTGAACTACGGACTCGACGAGCAAAAAGCGGCCTCGCAGGAATTCATCACGCGCTGGCGCCTCGAGCCCAAGGATCCTGCCGCCTACGCGCGCGGCGAACTCGTGGAGCCGGTCAAGCCGATTGTGTATTATCTCGATCCGGCCACGCCGGAAAAATGGCGGCGCTACGTGCGCGAGGGCGTGGAGAACTGGCAAAAGGTGTTTGAGAAAGCCGGTTTCAAAAACGCGATTCTTGCCAAGGACGCGCCCACCAAAGCGCAGGATCCCGACTTCGATCCCGATGATGCGCGCTACTCGATGGTGCGGTGGGCCGCATCACTCGTCCGCAATGCCACGGGGCCACACACCCACGATCCGCGCTCCGGCGAAATCATCAACTCCGAGATCACCTGGTATCACAACCACATGCGCTCGTACCGCAACTGGTTGATGATGGAAACCGGCGCCGCCAACCCGGCCGCTCGCTCGCTCGACATTCCCGAAGCGCTGATGGGCGAAACCATGCGCCAAGTGATTACGCACGAAATCGGCCACGCCCTCGGCTTGCAGCACAACATGATCGCGTCGGCCTCGTTCCCTGTGGACTCATTGCGCTCGCCAAGCTTCACGAGCAAGTACGGTGTCAGCGCGACGATTATGGACTACGCGCGTCAGAACTACGTCGCCCAGCCGGGCGACGGACTCAAGACCAACGATTTCATTCGCCGCGTCGGACCGTTTGACGACTTCGCGATCAACTGGGGCTACCGCGTCATCGCCGCGCCGTCGGCCGACACCGAAAAGCCCACGCTCAACCGCTGGCTCACCAATCAGTCGGGGCCGTTTCCGTATCGCTATGTCGCGCAGCAACTCGGCAGCGGCGATCCGCGCAACCAAACCGAGGACCTCGGCGACGATCCGGTCAAAGCCACGAACTACGGCGTGATGAACTACAAGAAGATGATCCCGCAGCTCGTCAACTGGACCACCAAGCCCGGCGAAGATTACGATGACTTGCAGGAGCTGTACGAAGAGTCCGTCGGCCGCTGGGCCGGCATGATGGGGCACGTCACCACGGTCATCGGCGGCGTGAACGTCGACCTCAAGACGGCTGACATGACCGGCGCCGTCTTCAGCGTGGTCCCCAAGACCAAGCAAAAGGCCGCACTCGCTTTTCTCGCCGAGAATGCCATTGCGACGCAGGGGTGGCTCGCACCAAAGGAAATCATCACACGTATTGGCCCCAACGGCACGCTCGCCACACGGCAAGCGGGATTTATTACGTCGCTGTTGAGCACCACACGCCTCGGGCGACTTGCCGAATCCGAGCGATACGACGCCGTCAATGCCTATCCGCTCCCTGAGTATCTGAGTGACCTCAAGAAAGTTGTGTGGAGCGCCGCAACCCCCGATGCCAACCGGCGTCAGCTGCAGCGCGTGTACCTCGCGCGACTCGGCGCACTTATCAATCCGCCGGCGGCGACCGCTGGTGGCGGAGAGGGTGGGCGCGGTGGCGGAGCGGGCGGTGGTGGTGCCCCAGCGCGGGTCATTCCCTTTGTGACCGCACCAAATGTCTCGACGAGTGACTTGCCCGCGCTCGCACGGGCGCAGTTGCGCGAGATTCAGCGTGACGCGCGTGCATCAGCCACCACGGCAACGGCCGCCGTGGAAAAGGCACACTGGTCGGATGTCGTCGATCGCATCACGGAGATCCTCGACCCCAAGAAGTAGTCGTCACCGTCCGAAACAAAAACTGCCCGCGGTGCCAGGACGGCACCGCGGGCAGTTTTCTCGTTGTACGTCGCACTCGCAGCGTGAGCTGCGTACAAGGCGTTGCCTACGGCAGCGTGCGCAGCTCCAGTCGCGTCGGCTGCTTGGGCGTGTGATACACACGCATCGTGGCCTTTTGGAAATCGCTCGCTTTGGCCTCGAAGATGTTCGGCACAAACTTTTGCGGATTGCGGTCAATGTGCGGGAACCAGCTGCTCTGCACCTGCACCATGATGCGGTGCCCCTTCTTGAACGTGTGGTGAATCGACGGCATCTCGAACTTCACGGAGTCTGCCGCGTTCGGCACCATCGCCGACGGCTTCTCCCACGACCGACGATAGCGAGCACGGAACGGCTCGCCGCGCACCAACTGCTGATAGCCGCCCACGGTAAAGCCGCTCATATCGCCGGGCCAGTTTGAGGCCGTGTCGGGAAAGACGTCAATAAGCTTCACAATGAAATCGGCGTCGGAGCCTGTGGTACTCACGTGCAGCACCGGACTCACGGGCCCGGTGAGCGTGACATCTTCGGTCAACACGTCAGTCTGATACGTGAGCACGTCAGGACGACGCGCGGCAAAGCGTTGATCCGCCGTGATGTAGTCGCGCGGCATGCCGTTGGCTTCGATGCGCTCCACGAGCGGAACGGGCTTGGCCGGATCGCTCACGTATTCATCGAACGCCGCACCGGCCGCAGGCGGCGTGAATGCCAGCTTGCCACCGGCGTGGAGATAGAGCGCGGACGGCGTCGAACTCTTGGGCGGCCAGGTATCGTAGCCATCCCACTTGTCGCCGCCGGTGCGGAACACGAGAACGTTCGGCAGTTTGGGATCCGGTGCCCCCGCCAAATAGTGCGCGAAGAACGGATACTCCACCGAATCGCGATAGTAGGGGCCGGTCTTGTACTTCCACCGCAACGTGCCGAGCACGTCATCGTCGCCGCGACTCCA
>CANIWQ010000062.1 GCA_947471365.1 Gemmatimonadota bacterium
CGTCTTGCATTCACCCTTCTTTCATAGCGGCACATGTCCAGGATTCCCGTCGGCGCCGCGCGGTTGGTGTTGGCCGCGCTGCTCGCCATGACCGCCGCCGGCTCTGCCCGCGCGCAGGCTCCAAGCGTTAGCGATACAGTGCCGAGCGCCGCCTGGTTCGACCGTCGCGAAGTGATGATCCCGATGCGTGACGGAGTCTCGCTCCACACGCTCATCTACGCGCCCAAGGCGAACACCACCGATCTCCCCTTTATTCTCACGCGCACGCCGTACGGCATTGCCGGTGCCGGGGGGAGCTTTACCACCTCGTACGCGGAGCTGGCGCGCGAGGGCTACATCTTTGTCTATCAGGATAATCGCGGTCGGTTTACGAGCGAGGGACAGTTCGTGATGCTGCGCCCGCCACGCGACAAGAGCGATCCCAAAGCGGTCGACGAGGCGAGCGACACCTGGGACACCATTGAGTGGCTGCTCAAAAACGTGCCCCACAACAACGGCCGCGTCGGGCAGCTCGGCGTCTCGTATCCGGGTTGGCTCACCGTGATGTCGATGCTCGATCCGCATCCGGCGCTCAAGGCCGTGTCACCGCAGGCCTCACCCGCGTCGATGTTTCTCGGGGACGACTTTCATCATAACGGCGCGTTCCGTCTGAGTTACGGGTTTGAGTATGTCGCGATGATGGAGGCGAGCAAAACGATTACGCCGTTCGCTTTTGATCAATACGACAGCTACAAATGGTTTCTCGATCTGGGGCCGCTGTCAAACGTGCCGGCAAAACTCAACGGCTCGCTCCCCACGTGGGTGAACTTTGCGAGCCATCCCAACTTCGACGCCTTCTGGCAGCGCGAGTGGGTGACCAAGTACCTCACCCGCGTGACCGTGCCGACGCTCAGCGTCGCCGGCTGGTGGGACCAAGAAGATTTCTACGGCGCGGTGACCATCTACGAGGCGCTCGAGCGCTTCGATACTAATCACCAGAACTATCTCGTGGTGGGCCCGTGGAACCACGGCGGGTGGCGCGGCGCGAGTGGACAGAAGCTCGGTCCCATCGACTTTGGAGCGCCCACGGCGCGCGAGTATCGCTCGAGGATTGAAGCGCCCTGGTTTGCCTACTGGCTCAAGGGGAAGGGAGAACTTCACCTCGCCGAGGCCACGGTGTTCGAGGCCGGCGCGAATGCGTGGCGGTCGTACGAGAGTTGGCCGCTCAAAGCCGGCGTGACGCAGCGGAAGCTGTATTTCGGGCCGGCGGGCGCCCTGACGTTCAGCGCTCCGGCCGCGAGCGCCACGGCGCCGTATGACGAATACATCAGCGACCCCGCGGCGCCCGTGCCGTATCGCGCTCGTCCCATTGTGGCATCGCTCGGCGGCCGCGGCTCGACCTGGTCCACCTGGCTCTCCGACGATCAACGGTTCGTGCAGGACCGTGTGGACGTTGCCGCATGGGAGACACCCGTTCTCACAGAAGATGTGACCCTCGGCGGATCGATCGCCGCACACCTCTTTGCGTCCACCACCGGCAGCGATGCCGACTGGGTGGTGAAGCTCATTGATGTGCTCCCCGAAGGGAACGCGGCCGACCCGAAGATGGGCGGTTTTCAGTTCATGGTGGCGAACGATGTGTTTCGCGGGCGCTTCCGCGAAAGCTTCGAAAAGCCCAAGGCCCTCGTGCCGGGCGCCGTGAACGAATTCACGATTGATTTGCACACGCAAGCGTATCGATTCCTGAAGGGGCATCGCATTCGCGTGCAGGTGCAGAGCAGCTGGTTCCCGCTAATCGACCGCAACCCGCAGCGCTTCGTGCCGAACATCTTCGAGGCTAAGCCGAGTGATTTTATTCGCGCGACCCAACGCATCTGGCGGGCGCCGGGCCGTTCATCCTATGTCGAGTTTCCAGTCGTTTCTAACCGTACCGGAGCCACACCATGATTGCGAGTCGTAAAGTTCCCAGCGGGCGCGCCTGCGCTCGTCTGTTGCACGTGATGATGGTGGCGGTGGTTGTCGCGACGAGTGCGGGAGCGCAGTCGAAGGCCGACAAGGTCGCCGCGAAGGCCGCGTACAAGGCCGCGCCGAAGGTCGATCTGGTGGCATTCGACGCCCTGGTGGCCAAAGCCGCAAAAGCGTGGAATGTACCGGGGCTTGCCATTGCGATCGTCAAAGACGATTCGCTCGTGTTCGCCAAGGGCTATGGTGTCCTGGAACGCGGCAAGCCGACGGTGGCCGACGAGCATACCCGCTTTGCCATCGGCTCCACCACCAAGGCCATGACGACCGCGGCGCTGGCCATGTTGGTGGACGAAGGGAAGCTGAAGTGGGACGATCGCGTGATCGACATCCTGCCGGACTTTCGCCTCTATGACCCGTGGGCCACGCGCGAGCTGACCGTTCGGGACGTGCTCACGCACCGCAGTGGTCTGCCGGGGATTGACCTGCTCTGGCTGCGCGGTGACCTCACGAACGCCGAGATGATCACACGGCTCCGCACGGTGAAGCCGTCGTCATCGTTCCGTTCCAAGTGGGAGTACCACAACGTCGTCTACTCCATTGGTGGCGCGATCGTGGAGAAGCTGTCGGGGATGTCGTGGGACAAATTCGTAAGCACCCGCATCTTTGCGCCGCTTGGCATGCGAGAGTCGATTCCGCTGGTGTCGGGGATTGCCGGGCAGCCGAACGTTGCGGTGCCGCACGGGATGGCGCGCGACAGCGTGCAGGTGGTGCCGGTGCGGAGCACCGACGCCGTGGCATCGGCCGGATCGGTGTGGTCGAGCGTGAGCGACATGTCGCGCTGGATGCGCTTTATGCTCGACAGTGGCCGTGTGGGATCGAATCGGTTGATCGCGCCCGCGACCTTCCGCGAAATCGTCGCGCCGCAAATCCGCGCGCCGATGTCGGAGTATCCCGCGCTGCGGCTCGCCAATCCGAACACCTTTTCCTACGCGCTGGGCTGGTTCGTCCAGGACTATCACGGCTCCACCGTTTGGATGCACACCGGGAGCATCGATGGTATGAGCGCGATTATCGGCCTGATGCCGGACCAGAAGATTGGCGTGTATGTGCTCGCCAATCTTGACCACGCCGAGTTGCGTCACGCGCTGATGTATCAGGGCTTTGATCTCTTCACCGGTGCCGCTTCGCGCGACTGGAGCGGGGAACTCCATACTCTGTTCGACGAAACCGCTCGGGCACGTCAGGCGGCGGTGGCGTCGGCGGCGGCTGCCCCAACGGCGCCAGCGGTTCCTTCGTTCCCCTTGGAACGCTACGCCGGCACCTATTCGGACTCGACGTACGGTGCGGTCACGGTGACCGTCGCGGACGGCGTGCTCCACGCCAAGTACGGCCCGCTCGATTTTGGTGCGCTCGATCCGGCGCCGCACGACTCCTTCCGCGCGCGCGCAACGGCACGTACGGTCGGTGGCTCGGCGCTTGTGTTTCTCCCCGACGGCGCCGGTGGCGTGGCGTCGGTGCGCGTGTTGGGTGTTGCCTTCCTCAAACAACGGACGAAGTGAACTGGCCTCGGCCAGTCACTCACTTCATTGGAGAATTCTGCATGACTCGCAATACCCCAAGGCTCACGCGCGCGCTGCTGATCTTGCTCGCGTCGTTGGTCGTCTCACCCGCGTCTGCACAGGGCACGCGATTGCTCCGGCATCCCTCCGTGTCCAAGGACGCGGTGGTGTTCGCCCACGGCGGTGACATTTGGGTGGCGGCGCGCTCTGGCGGCGACGCTCGGCGCCTCACCTCGACCGTCGACGTGGAGTCCGAGCCGCACTTTTCGCCAGACGGCGCGCTCGTCGCCTACAGTGCGACGATCAATGGCAATATGGATGTGTATGTCGTGCCAACCGCAGGAGGTGATGCACGCCGCCTCACGTTCCATCCCGGCAACGACAATGTGCGCGGATGGACGCCCGACGGAAAGGCCGTGATTTTCGCCACAGAGCGCACCACGGCTCCGGCATCGTCGTTCACGCAGTTGTATCGCGTGCCGGTCGAAGGCGGTCTCCCCACGGCGCTCCCCGTTCCGAGAGCGTGGCACGGGGCGTTGTCACCCGACGCCAAGAGTCTCGCGTATGACGAAATCCCGCAGAATTTCGTGCCGGCGTGGTACGAAGGCAGTCAGTGGCGTCGCTATCGTGGTGGCCGCGTACATCCGATTCGGGTGATGACGCTTGCCGATCACGCGGTCACGAAGTTGCCGTGGACCGACAGCAATGATCACGATCCCATGTGGATCGGCAACACCATTTACTTCATCTCGGATCGCGATAACGTCTCGAACTTGTTCTCGTATCGCACCGACACCAAAGCCGTGAAGAAGCTCACGAACTTCACGGACTTCGACGTCATGAACGCGAGCGCCGGTCCCGACGCGATTGTGTTCGAGCAGGGCGGGTACGTGCATCTGTTCGACATCGCGAGTGGTCAGGCGCGCCGTCTTGCCATCACGGTGCGGGGCGACATGCCGTGGGCGCGGACCGGTGTTCGCAATGTGGCGAGCGCCATTCGCACTGCCGCGCTCTCGCCGACCGGAGTGCGGGCGGCGTTTGAGTCACGGGGCGACATCTTCACGGTGCCGGCCGATAAGGGCGACGTGCGCAACATCACGCACTCGTCGGGCACGCATGATCGCGGTCCCGCGTGGGCCCCGGATGGTGCTCGCCTCGCGTGGTTCTCAGACGCCACCGGTGAATACCAGCTGATGATCGGCGACCAAGCGGGCCTCACCGCGCCGCGCGCCATCGCGCTGCCCACGTCGGCGTACTTCTCCGAAGCCAACTGGTCCCCGGACGGCAAACAGCTGTCGCTGATCGACAATCATTTGAACCTGTGGACGATGGACGTCGCCTCGGGTCGCTTCACCAAAGTCGACTCCGACACCTACCCAGATCAGGGGCGCGAAATGACGCCGGCGTGGTCGCCGGATTCTCGCTGGCTCACCTACTCGAAGGGCACCGACAGCCACTTCCGCGTGGTCATGCTATACAGCCTCGCCGAAGGCAAGCCGCACCAGATCACCGACGGCTTGAGCGATGCGATCACGCCGGTGTTCGACGCGGGCGGTCGGTACTTGTACTTCCTTGCCAGCACCGACATTGGGCCACGCACCGGCTGGCTCGAAATGAGCTCCATCGATCGACCCATTCGACGCTCGCTCTACATCACGTTGTTGCGGGCGTCCGATCCATCGCCGTTGCTCCCAGAGCGGGGCGACGAGCCGGTGGTCGCCGCTGCCGAGCCCCGCGCACGTGGCGACAGTGCCGGTGCCGCGGCGCGGCCGAGGGCTGACAGTGCCGCGAGCATTGACTTTGCAAAGATTGACCAGCGGATTCTCGCGCTCGCGACGCCAGCCGGCGATTACTCAGCGCTGACGGCGGGCCCCGCCGGGAGCGTCTTCTACGTCGAAGCGGCCGCACCTGGCGTGCCCGCACGGCTACACAAGTTTGACCTCAAGGCACGCGCGCCCATGCCGTTCATGGATGGCGTACGTAGCTTCGTGGTAAGTGGCGATCGCAAAAAGCTTCTGTACACGAGCGGCGCTGGCGCCGGTGCGCGTTGGGGCGTGGTGGGAACGGCCGCACCGGCCAAGGTGGGGGACGGTGCGCTCGCGCTCGCCGCGATGCAGGTCAATCTCGATCCGCGCGCCGAGTGGGCCAATATCTTCCGCGAAACGTGGCGCATTCAGCGCGAGTATTTCTACGATGCCAAAATGCAGGGCAACGACTGGAACGCCGTCTACGAGCGCTACGCCTCGTGGCTGCCGTCGGTGGACCATCGTGAGGACCTCGGCTACCTCATTGCGATGACGGGCGGCGAGCTCACCATTGGTCACTCGTATCTCAGCGGCCCAGGCGATAACGGAGCGACCGCGCCAGTCAGCGTGGGACTCCTCGGTGCCGATCTTGCGCTTGAAAACGGACGCTATCGCATCACGCACATCTACTCGGGTGAGAACTGGAACCCGGAACTCCGCGCACCGCTCAGTGCGCCCGGCATTGATGTGCACGAGGGCGACTACCTCCTCGAAGTGAACGGTGTGTCCCTCGCGCCGCCGACCAATCCGTACGCTCCGTTCGAAGGGCTCGCGGGACGGCAGGTGGTGCTGCGTGTGGCGCGGTCAGCCACTGGTGAGGGGTCGCGTGTGGTGACCGTCGTTCCCATTGCCACCGAGGAAGGGCTCCGTACACGCGCTTGGATCGAACACAATCGCCACGTCGTGGATTCGTTGTCGAAGGGCGTGCTCGCGTATGTCTGGCTGCCCAACACGGGTGGCCCAGGCTACAGCTACTTCACGCGCTATTTCTTCGCGCAGCAGGACCGTCAGGGCGCGATCATCGACGAGCGGTACAACCACGGCGGTATGGTGGCCGATTACATCGTCAATGAACTCGATCGCAAAGTGATGGGGTGGTTTGCACAGCGCGACGGCAAGGTCGTCACGTCGCCGGCGGCTGGTATCTTCGGGCCGAAGGTGATGCTGATCAACGAGTCGGCGGGGTCGGGTGGCGACGCGCTGCCCTACATGTTCCGCGCGCGCAAGATCGGCACGATGGTCGGCACCCGCACCTGGGGCGGACTCGTCGGGACACTCGGCACACCGCAGACCATCGACGGTGGCGGCATCACGGCACCGGCACTCGCATTCTACGACACGCTCGGCAAGTGGTCGGTGGAGAATGAGGGCGTCCCACCGGATATCATGGTGGAGAACGGTGCTGCCGAAGGGCTCGCTGGGCGCGATCTGCAACTTGAGCGCGCCGTGCAAGTCGCACTGGAACAGCTGGCCAAGAACCCGGTGAAGAAAGTGGCGCGTCCCGCGCCAATCGACCGGACGCGCAAGCCGTAAGGTTCAGCACACGCATCGCCGCACTCGCCCTCGGGGCGGGTGCGGCGGGCGTCTAAGCCGACGGGGAGAATCCGGGCCCCGTGCCGGAGGTCACGGCCGGGGCGCCGGCGGGGCGGGCAACAAAAAGGGCCGCGACGTATTCGTCGCGGCCCTTTTGCGGTACAAGCAACCGAAGACTACGCCTTCTTCGCGAGCCTGGACTTGTTGCGCGCGGCAGCGTTCTTGTGGATCAGCCCTTTGCGGGCAGCGCGGTCAAGCAGGGAGGCAGCGGTCTTCAGCTGCTCGGGAGTCGCCTCAGACGACTTGGCGGTCTTCAGCGCGGTGCGCAGCGTGGAACGCTGGGCGCGATTGCGCACGGCGGCCGCGCGCGACTTCCGCATATTTTTTTTCGCGGACGCAATTCTCGGCACGGAACAATCTCTCAAGTAAGGTGATGCCGCGCGATCATCTGGCCGCACAGGCACTAACGTAAAACACGCCCGCACGGAGCACGGACGAGAATCAGAAGCCTACAGCCGGCAGGGGGGAAAGTCAAGGCGCACAACGGTTTTGACTCTCGGTGCCCCCACCCGTAACTTACTGCTCGACTGCCCGCGAGGGCCTCTTTTTTCCGCCGCCGACCCACCGCGCCTTTTGGACAAGTTCCAGCTCTTTCTTCTCGTCGCCCCAGTACTGCTGTTCTCGATGGTGGCGCACGAGTACGCGCATGGGTATGCCGCGCTCCGGCAGGGGGATAATACCGCCCTGATGCTCGGGCGGTTGACGTGGAACCCCGTCAAACATATCGATCCGGTGATGACGCTGCTGTTGCCCATCATCACCTATTTCACGATGGGATTCGCCTTTGGCGGGGCCAAACCGGTCCCGGTCAATCCGCGCCTGTATCGAAATTTCCGCCGAGGCGATATCATCGTGTCATTGGCGGGAATCGTCACCAACTGCCTTCTGGCAGTGGTGCTGGCGGGCTTGGTTTGGGTGCTGGGGCTCGTGGGACGCGCGCTTCCGGTCCTCAATAACACCGCCTCGCTGCTGCAATTGGCTTTTATGTACGGCATCATGATCAACCTGATCCTGGCGTCGTTCAACTTGATGCCCATTCCGCCCCTCGACGGTTCGCACGTGATGAAGCATCTGTTGCCGGCTCGGTTGGCGTGGAGCTATCAGCGCGTGTCGGGCTATGGGTTCCTGCTCTTGTTTGCGCTGCTCTCGTTTGGTCGCCCGGTGCTCGACTGGTGGATGACCCCCGTCCACTGGCTCAACGATGCCGCCATTCACACGCTTTCGCCTTACGTGCTGCTTAGCCCCTGGACGTCGTGACCAGCCCAACTGCCACTGCCACCGCTGACGCGGGATTCATGATCGAGCTGTCCGACTTCAACGGACCGCTCGACTTGTTGCTCTCGCTCATCCGCGACGAAAAGATCGACATCTACGACATTCCGATCGCGCATATCTGTCGGCAGTTCCTCGACCGAATCCACGCGCTCGCGCTCAACGAGGCCGCCGAATATCTGGAAATGGCGGCGCGCCTCCTGCGCATCAAGGCGCACATGCTCCTCCCGCGCCGTGAAGGGGAAGACCACTGGGAAGACCCGCGCGCCGAACTGGTGCGTCGCCTGTTGGAATACCAACAGATGCGCGAAGTGGTCGACGTGCTCGAACGGCTCGGCGAGGATCGCCGCAACCGTTTTGCCCGCGCCTACTTTGCCGAACTGGCGCCGCCGCCGCAGGCACCGCTGGCGCTCTCGCTCGCGGAACTGCTCACGGCCACCGACCGCGTCCTTCGGGCCGCGCGCAAGCCCACGTTGCACGAAGTCATTCCCCGTGCGCTCGACGTGGACGGTGCCATGCTCACCGTCCGTGCTGTGCTCCAACTGCGCGCCATTGCCCGCTGGCGCGATGTCGTGCGCGACGATGCCGAACCGTGGGAAGTGCTCTCCGGCCTGCTGGCCCTGCTCGAACTTGCCAAGCGTAGCGAACTCAAGCTTGCGCAACCCAAACCGTTTGCTGACGTGGAGATTCGACGTGAACTCGCTGGCGAAGCTGCTTGAGGCCGCGCTGTTCGCGAGTCCTCGGCCCATACCGACCGAGGAACTTGCGACACTCGACGCCGAGGCCACACCGGCCGCGGTGCAGGCCGCGCTGGACGAACTGCGAGAGCACTACGACGTGGATGGCCACGGCGTGGAGCTCGTGCAGCAGGGCGCTGGTTGGCAGGTGCTGACTCGTCCAGAATACACTGAGGCCATTGAACGCGCACAAATGGCGGTGCGGCCGGCTCGACTCTCCGGCGCGGCGCTCGAAACGTTGGCGATCATCGCATATCGGCAGCCGATTGGCCGCGCCGAAATCGCGGAAATTCGCGGCGTGGACGTGGGCGCTATTCTCAAGTCATTGCTCGAACGCGGACTCATTGAAGTGAGCGCGCGCGGCGAGGGGCTGGGGCGCCCGTTGCTGTATGGCACGACCTCGCTCTTTCTGGAACAGTTTGCGCTGCGGCACCTCGAAGAACTGCCGCGCGTGGACGAACTCGCCATTGCGTTGCGCAGGGAGCCGCAAGCGCAACCGCAATGACCGCCGGAACTATGCGCATCCAGCGAGCCCTGGCGCGTGCGGGCATCGCCTCGCGTCGGAAGGCCGAGGAACTCGTCGCGGCCGGCCGCGTGAGCGTCAATGGCGCGATCGCTCGCACGGGGCAGATCGTGACGCCCACCAAGGACACCATCTTGGTGGACGGCAAAAAGATCTCTGCGCCGCCGCCAGTCAAATGGTATCTGCTCTATAAGCCGTCTGGGGTGCTCACCACCGCGAGCGACCCCGAAGGGCGCGCCACGGTGTTCGATCTCGTGCCGGAGACGCCCGGACTCACGTACGTGGGGCGGCTCGATTACATGACCGAAGGGCTGCTCCTGATGACCACGGACGGCGACGCCGCCCACGCTCTCACGCATCCGAGTACTGGCGTGGAGCGCACGTATGTGGCAACGGTGCGCGGCAACGCGCCGGCCGCCGTCACGCAGGCGCGCCGCGGCATTGCCCTCGACGATGGGGTCGTGGAAATCACGAGCATCACGGCCACCCCGGCCGGCAATCGCACCTGGTCGCTGGAGATTACGCTCACCGAAGGGCGCAACCGCGAAGTCCGCCGACTGTGCGAGGCGGTGGGGCTCGAAGTGCTGCGCTTGATTCGCGTGCAGTTTGGCCCCATCACGCTCGGCAAGCTCGAGCCGGGCGAGGTGCGCGCGCTCACGTCGAAAGAACGGCGCCTGCTCGAAGCCATGGCGCAACCCGTGGGGTAGTAGGGAACCGGGTCTCTGTCCACTTCTCTGGATTCTGATGTGACGCAAAAGACGGTTGGTGTGGTTGACCACACGATGATTCAGCAGGTACTCGCCCAAGTGGCGCGGCGTGTCGTCGGCCAAGAACAGATGGTCGAACGGCTCCTCATCTCGCTCCTCACGGGCGGGCACGTCCTGCTTGAGGGTGTGCCGGGGCTCGCGAAGACCCTCACGGTGCGCACGCTCGCCGAGGCGGTGAGTACGACGTTCAGCCGCATTCAGTTTACGCCGGACTTGCTCCCCGCCGACGTGGTGGGCACACAGATCTACGATCAGGGCACCGGAAAGTTCTCGGTGAAGCAGGGGCCGATCTTCGCGAACATCGTGCTCGCCGACGAAATCAACCGCGCGCCGGCCAAGGTGCAGGCGGCGCTGCTCGAGGCCATGCAGGAGCATCAGGTGACCATCGGCGGCACCACGTTTCCGCTCCAAGAGCCGTTTCTCGTGCTCGCCACGCAGAATCCGATCGAGCAGGAAGGCACGTATCCACTGCCGGAAGCGCAGGTCGATCGGTTTATGCTGAAGTTGCGCGTCGATTATCCGACGCGCGACGAAGAAAAAGAAATCATGCGTCGGATGGCGAGTGGCGACACGATTACCGTGGAGCATGCGGCCACGCCCGCGCAGATCTTATCGGCGCGGAAGCATGTGGCGCACCTGTTTCTCGACGAACGCATCGTGGACTATATCGTCGATCTCGTCGCGGCCACGCGTCGTCCGGCCGAAGCCGGCATTGCGGACCTGGCCAATCTCATTGAGTATGGCGCGAGTCCCCGCGCGACGATTGCGTTGGCGCAGGCCTCGCGCGCGCACGCGTTCTTGCGTGGCCGCGGTTTTGTGTCGCCCGACGACGTGAAGGCCATGGCGCCCGACGTGCTGCGGCACCGCGTGCTGCTCACGTACGAGGCGGAAGCGGAGAACGTCACGAGCGATCAGGTGGTCGCTCGGGTGCTCGACGCCGTACCGTCGCCGTGAGCGGCGTCTCCCCAGACATCCTCCGGCAGGTCAAGCGCATTGAGCTTCGCACCCGCGGGCTCGTCAACGCGCGCTTTGTCGGCGAGTACCACTCGGTGTTCAAGGGGCAGGGGATGGAGTTCGCGGAGGTGCGCGAATACCAGCCGGGCGACGAAGTGCGCACGATCGACTGGAACGTCAGCGCTCGGATGCGACGGTTGTACGTCAAGCGCTATGTCGAAGAGCGCGAGCTCACCGTGCTGCTGATTGTCGACTGCTCGGGGTCGAGTCGCTTTGGCACGGGGGCGCGCGACAAGCAGTCGCTCGCGGCCGAACTCGCGGCCGTGCTCGCGCTCACAGCGACGCGCAATAACGACCGTGTGGGGCTCGTGCTGTGCTCGGACCGCATCGAACATGTGGTGCCGCCGCGCAAAGGACGACGGCACGCGCTTCGGTTGGTGCGCGATGTATTGGCGTGGCCCGCGACGTCGCGGGCAACGAACTTGTCGGTGGCCCTCGATTGGGCCGCGCAGGTGCTCACGCATCGCGCCATCGTGTTCGTCATCTCCGATTTCGTGACGCCGCCCATCGAACGGCAGCTCAAGCTACTGTCCCAACGACACGATCTCGTGGCGGTGGTGATGGACGATCCGGGTGAGCGGGAACTCCCCGACCTCGGCGTGGCACGACTCATCGACGCCGAAACGGGGCGCCTGCTGGAGATTGACACCAGTAACACGGGAGTGCGCGAGCGGTATGCCGCCACGCTGGCTGCCGAACGGACCAACCGGCAATCGTTGCTGCGCCGGCTCGCCGTCGACGAAGTGATCGTGCGCACCGAGGCCGGCTATACCGAGCCGTTACTGCGTTTCTTTCATACACGCGAGACGCGACTCAAGCGGCGGCGTCGCCGGTGAGTGTCGCGCGCCGGCTGGCGGTCGTGCTGACGTTCGGTTTGCCCGCCGGTGTGTCGGGGCAAGTGGCGGCCGCGCGTTCCGCGCAGGTCACGGCCACGGTTTCAGCAGACACGGTCGGCGCTGGGCAGCCATTTGTCGTGCAGCTGCGTGTACGTGCGCCCAAAAGTGCCATTGTAAAATTCCCAGCGCTCCCTGACAGCACCGACGCCATCGAGCCGATTGATCCGCTCTCGATTGCCGATACGCCAGACGACGCACAGCTCGATCGCACCGCCTCGTATCGCGTGGCCGCGTGGGATGTGGGGCGGCGCGTGCCGCACTTCGCGCCGATTGTGGTCACGGTCGCCGGCGCGTCCATGGGCTACGAGGTGACGGTGCCTGGCGTCTTTGTGCTCGCGACACTCCCCGCCGACTCGACGCTGCAGATCGCGCGCGATGCGCGCGACCCCGTGTCCCTCCCGAGTGGGTTGTGGCGCCTCTGGGTGGTGCTCGCGATTGTGGGAGGACTGAGTTATGCCTACGTGCGCCAGCGACGCGTGCGGCCGCCCAAAGTGCCGGCGGCCCCCGAGGCCTTTGTGGTCGCGTCTGCGGAGTTCCGCGCGCTCGAGGCACTCGGCCTTGCGGACGCGGGGGAGCACGGGCGGCACCTGATTGCGCACACCGACGTGCTGCGCGCCTACCTCGCGCGCCGGTTCCCCGAAGCAGTGGCCTCACTCACCGTGGTGGAGTTGCATCGCGTATTGGCGCGCGGAGACTTTCCGGTGTTGCCGGAGCGACTCGCGGCGCTGTTGGATCGCGATGAAGATGTGCGGTTTGCGGAGTCGGCCATCAGTCGGGCGGACGCGGTGATGCTCGCGGCCGAAGCCCGCGCCATCGTGCGCGATGTCGAAGCGGCGCAGGCGGAACGGCAGCGCGCACGTGAACGGGGGCCGCAGCGCCCCGTGAGACGCTGATGCGATTCGGGTGGTTCGACTTCGGGGAGCCGCTCTGGCTGCTGGCGCTTGTGGTGCTGGCACTTTGGCTCTGGTGGCGCCGACGCCGCACGCCAGTCGCAATTTTGTTTTCGCGTGTGGACGTGCTCGCGAACGGCCCCTCGACAGGGCGGTGGACGGCGCGCGTGTTGCACGCCGCGCGCGTGCTGGCGATTGCCAGTACGATCGTTGCGCTCGCGCGTCCTCGGGCGGGTGCGCGCGTGGAACAGGTGAGTGGCGATGGCATCAGTATTATTCTGGCGATCGATTTATCGAGCTCGATGCTCGCGGAAGACTTTCAGCCGCAGAATCGTCTCGAGGTAGCGAAGGATCGCGTCAAGCAGTTCATCAGCGGGCGCGTGGTGGACCAAGTCGGTCTGGTGGCGTTTTCTGGCGAGGCGCTCACGCAGGTGCCGCTGACCATCGATTACCCCGTGTTGATGGCGGCGGTCGACAATCTGCAGCCGGGTCAGCTCGAGGATGGCACGGCCATCGGTACGGCCATCGCCACCTCCGTCAATCGGTTACGGGGCGCGTCCGGCCGTTCGAAAGTGCTCATCCTGTTGACAGACGGCGTGAACAACCGCGGCACCATCGACCCGCGCACCGCAGCGCAGTCGGCGGCGGCGATGGGCGTACGCATCTATACGATTGGCGTGGGTACTGAGGGCATGGCGCCGGTGCCCGTGGGGCGTGGCGTCTTTGGTCTGCGCTATGAAATGCGACCGGTAGAACTCGACGAACCGTTGCTCGAGTACATCGCCACCACGAGCGGCGGGCGATACTTTCGTGCCCGCGACGGGCAGGCGTTGCAGCGCATCTATCAGCAGATCGATCAACTCGAACGCTCGCCGATTCGCGCCAAGCGGTTTGTGCGGTATCGCGAACTGTTCCGGTGGCCGCTCACGATTGCTCTGTTGGCGCTCCTGCTCGAGATTGGCCTCGTCGCCACGCGGGGGCCGCTCCCATGAGCATTGGCTTTGATCTTCCATGGCTGGCCGTGATGGCTACCCTGTTGCCGTTTGGCACCATGGCGCTCTTCGCGCTGGCGCACCGGCGCCGGATGCAGCGTTTGACGCGCCTCGGTGGACCGGCCGCGCTCGAACGCTTGGCGCCCGTGGAGGTGCGACGGTCGCCGCATTGGCGTACCGTGCGAGTGGCCACGGCCGTGACATTGCTCGCGCTTGGTGTCGCCGGTCCGCGGTGGGGAATGGGCACCGCGATCGTGCGAACGGAGGGTGTGGACGTGGTGCTCGCTATCGACGCCTCGCTCTCGATGCTCGCGACCGACGAACGGCCGAGCCGACTCGAACGCTTGAAGCGCGAAGTGCGCGTGTTCCGCGCGGCCGCTCCCGGAAACCGCGTGGCACTGCTGGCCTTTGCCGGACGGAGCTACATCCTCTCGCCGCTCACGAATGACGACGGCGCCGTGGATCTCTTTCTCGACAACCTCGACCCTTCGGTGGTGGGCCAGCCCGGCACGGCGCTCGCACCCACCATCACGCAGGGGGTGGATCTGCTCCGCGCGGCGCGCGGTTCTGCAGGGCGCGCTTTGGTGATCATGAGCGACGGGGAAGCGTTCGACGACAAAGCCGCGTCGCTGGCAGCCGCGCGCGCCGCCAAGGAGAATGAGATTGCCATGGTCACGGTCGGCTTTGGCACCGAAGCCGGTGGGCAAATCCCGTTGGCCGATGGCACGGCCGTCGTGCCAAAGCGCGACGAGGCCGGACAAATCGTCATCACGCACTACGACCCCGCCATGCTCCGCGACATCGCGGCGGCAGCGCAGGGTGAGTTTATTCCCGCGGGAACCTCCGACCGCGGCACGCGCATCCACCACGCGTTGCGCCGGCTCGAGAGCCAGCAACGGGAGGTGCAGGAGGGGCGCTCGCGTCCCCTGCATCTCGCCATCTTCCTCTTCCCTGCGCTGCTCCTCTTGCTCCTCGACGCCTGGCGCGCGGACGGTGGAACACTGGCTCGCGCACGGCGCTGGCTGCGCGTGGTGGCCCCCGCGGCGCTGCTGCTGCTCGCGCCGCGCATCGGTGCCGCGCAGAGCGATCCCATGGACCACTTCACCGCCGGTCGATTCGTCCGTGCCGCACAGGGGTGGAAGCAGAAGATCGCCGAAGGCGACAAGCGCCCCGCGACCCTCTACAACCTTGGCACCGCGCTGCTGGCCGCCGATTCGATCAACTCGTCCATCGACGCGCTCGAACGCGCCGCCGCAGCGCCCGATGCCTCCGTGCGGCAGCGCGCGCTCTATAACCTCGGCTTGGCACACCTCCGCCGCGCACAGCGGGGTGGTGCCGACGTCGACGCCGTACGGGAAGCGAACTCCGCGGCGGCGGCGTATCGCACGCTACTGCTCCAGCGCCACGAAGATGCCGACGCGCGGTGGAATTACGAACTCGCCCTGCGCGTCCGACAGCAGAATGGCGGGGGCGGAAGTTCCAACAAGGACAATCAGCAACCGCAACAGCAGCACGCGCGCCCAGAGGAACGGCAGGGGATGAGCCGCCAACAGGCGGAGCAGTTGCTCGCCGCAGCGCAGCGCGACGAGAAGGAATCGCAAGCCAAACGCCAGCGTGGAACGCGTCAAGAACGTGCGCCGGGAGGAAAGGACTGGTGATCCTGCTCGCCGGGCTCTTCATGCTGCAGGTCGCACAGGGGGCGCAGGGCACCCAGGTGCCACTCCCTGAGGTCGTGACGCGGTCGCGCTTGGATCGCTCGCGCGGCGTCGACTTCCACGCGCTCGCCGTTCCCGAAACCGTCTACGTGGGTCAGCAATCCACCTATCAACTCGGCGTCTTCGTGGACGCGGAGACCCGTCAGCGTTTACGCCGGAATCCGGAATTCTTGCCACCGGAATCGCGTGCGCTGTTGGCGTACGACCTCCCCGATCGATCGGGTGGCTTTACCGGGACGATCGGCGGACGCGCGATGGAAGTGCATGCGTTTCGGCGCGCTTTGTTCGCGCTGACACCGGGTCGCTACGAAATCGCCCCCGCGCGCCTCACCTACGCGCTCCCACAGTCGGCCAGCTTTTTCAGTCGCGAAGAATCGTTCTCGCTGCGCTCCGAGCTGGTGACGATCGTCGCGCTTCCCGTGCCCACCGCCAACCGTCCCACGGATTGGCTCGGTGCGGTCGGCGTCTGGCGTGCGTCGGTACGTATGGACTCCAGTGCGCAGCGCTCCGGCGATCCGTACGTCCTCACCCTGCGCGTCGAAGGGCAGGGCAACGTGACGTTGTTGGGACGCCCCGCGCTGGCGTTGCCGTGGGCGCACGTGGTGAAGGCCGATGAACGCGTGCGCGTTGATTCCTCAGGCACATCACTGCGCGGCGCGAAGGAGTTCGACTGGCTCGTGACTCCGCAAATCGCAGGGCTCCAGAAGGTGCCGGCGATTCGCTATCCCTTCTTCAATCCATTCTCGCGGCAGTACGAGGTCACCTCGAGCGCGATACTGACCGTGCGTGCGACGGCCGGCGCGGCGGCCGCCGTCGTGGACTCCACCGGCGTGCCGCCCGCCGACGTACCGCCCGCCGACGCGCCCCCCGCCGCAGACGGGCCCGTGCTACCATTGCGCCCGGACTTTGGCGCCTCGTCCCCCGCGCTGCTGGGACAGTCGACCTTCGCACGCGCGCTCTTGGTGCTCGCGCCCATACTCGCCGCGTTCGCGTGGTGGTGGAAACGCCCGCGTCGTAAACGGAAACGATTCACCCACGCGGAGCGTCTCGCGGCAATGGCGCGTGATGGCGCCGCTCCGCCGGCCGAAATTCGCACCGCGTTGCTGGCCGCGCTCATGGCGCGCGTCGACGCCGAACCGGCGGCGCTCGCGCGGCCCGGTGCGTGGGAACGCGCGCTGGCACTCGAGGGCGTTCTCCCGGCGACTGCGGCGGACGTCGCCTCGGTGATTGACGCGCTCGACGCCGCCTCCTTCGGCGGTGATGTGGAGATCGGCAGTGCCGCGCTCGCGGCGCGTGCGCAGGCGGTGCTTACGAAAGTGGACGCCGAGGCACGTCGCCGCGCTCCGTCATCGCGCGCACGGCAGGCGACCGCTGCGCTCGTGTTCTGCCTAGCGCTGGCGGGTTCGGCGGCTGCACTCGCCGACGAGACCCGCGCCGCGAAGTTTTTCACGCAGGGCACCGCCGCGTATACCGGAGGCGATGCCCGTAGCGCCGCGCGCTTTTTTGCTGATGCCGCGGCACTCGCACCGCAATCGGCGGCCGCCTGGGCGAACTTTGGCTCTGCATCTTGGGCGGTCAGCGATACCGGGAATGCGGTGCTCGGCTGGCAGCGCGCCCTGCGGCTCGATCCCACGGCCGCGGACGTGCGTCTGCGACTGCTCCTCGTGCGAGCGCCGCAGGATGCAGGGCCCGCGCGTGTGCTTCCTGTGCCCGCACAACTTCCTGCGCTGATCGCGCTCCTCCTGTGGTGCACGGGATGGGGCGCGTCCATTGCTCAGCTCTGGCGCCGACGCCCCGCTCGTCGGTTGATCGCGCTCACGCTCGTCCTCGGGGGCGGAGCAACGGTCGCGGCCGCGTCCTTTGAGCGGAGCCTCAACGACCGCGGCATCGTCGTTGTGATTGAAGCGGATCCACTGCGCTCCCTGCCGGCGCTGAGCGCCGAATCTGGCACCACACCGATCGTTGGAGAAGTGGGCACGGTCGAAGCGCGCCAAGGCGTCTGGCTGTTCGTTCGACTCGATGCCACGCGGGCGGGGTGGATCCCGGCAGCGTCAACGGCGTCCCTCGCTCGCGATTGACCTCCACCGTTACCACCGGAAGATTTCTCTCGTGACCACTGTGCAGCGCATCGCCGTCCTTCCTCCTGCCGTCGCCGACCAGATCGCCGCCGGCGAGGTGGTCGAACGTCCGGCGTCCGTGGTCAAGGAACTCGTGGAGAACGCCATCGACGCCGGCGCGAGCGCGGTGGATATCACCGTTGCTGAAGGCGGGCGGGCCACGATTCGCGTGAGTGATGACGGCAGTGGCATGTCGCGTGAGGACGCGACGCTCGCCATTCAGCGGCACGCCACATCCAAGATTCGACAGGCGGCGGATCTCGTCGGCGTCGAAAGTTTTGGCTTTCGCGGTGAGGCGCTTCCTGCCATCGGGTCGGTATCGCGGCTCGAAATCGAAACCTCACTCCATGACGGCGCCGGCACCCGCGTGCGCGTCGCGGGGGGTGTGCTCGCAGATGTCACCGA
>CANIWQ010000063.1 GCA_947471365.1 Gemmatimonadota bacterium
AGATGTGGCGCGAAGATCTGCTCCCATTTCGCGCCGCCGTGGATGCCGGCGTCGCGTCAATGATGACGGCGCATGTGACGTATGCGTCGCTCGACGCCACGGACGAACCGGCGACGCTCTCCAAGCCGCTCCTCACCGAACTCCTGCGCGGCGTCATGGAGTTTGACGGTCTCGTGGTGAGCGACGCCTTAGAAATGGACGGCATTCTCGCGGTGGGGAGCGAAACCGAAGTCGCCGTGCGCGCCATCAATGCCGGATGCGACGTGTTGCTCTCTCCGCTCAACGTGGAACTCACGGCGCGCACGTTGGACCGCGCGGTGCAAGAGGGCCACCTCCATCCGGAACGGGTACGCGACGCACGCGAGCGTCGGCAGCGCTGGGCACAGTGGGCGCACCCGAGCGGCGGTCGCGAGGCGTCGCTCGACGACGTCGCGTGGGCGCGGCAGGTGGCCGACCGCACGGTGCATGTGGCGCGTGGCGCTGCGCCGCGCGTCGGAGAGGCAGTGGAGATTGTGCTTGTTGACGACGACGCCGGCGGTCCCTGGATGGTGCCAAACCGCACGCGGTTTGCCGCGATGTTCCACGCGTTTCACGTGAATGCCATTGTCGTCACGGAGCCATCGGCGGGAACGAAGGTCCCGGTGCTCGTGGCACTTTTCGCCGACGTCGTGGCATGGAAGGGTGCCGACGGTGTTAGTGAGGAGGGTGTGCTCCGCGCGCAGCGCGCACTCGACGTGGCGGCGCATCAGGGGCGCGAGGGGTGTGTGGTGTTGTTCTCGCATCCGCGCCACGCCGCGCTGTTTGATGCATCGACCAACGTCGTGTGCGCCTGGGGCGGAGAAGCACCCATGCAAGAAGCGGCGGCGCGGGTCATTGCGTCGCGTTCGCTCTGCTGACCACTGGTTGATCCAGCGCTTCCCGCTGCCCAGCGCGCGAGCCGCTGGTGATGCGGAGCTCGATTGGCACTACTTGAGGTAGCGGTACAGCTGCCACGCAATGACGCCCAAGGCAATTGCGCCAAATATGATGCGCCACGTCTCGCGCGAGACACGCGGTGGCGCCGGGGTCGCATCCACGGTGAGCTCGGCGGCCGCGGCGGCTGCGGCGGCTGCGGCGGCTGCGGCTGCCGCCGGGTCGGCGGGGTCGGCGGGGTCGGCGGGGTCGGCGGGGTCGGCATCGTCGACGAGTGCCGCGATGTTGTCCGCGCTGATGCGCACCGTGGGCCGCATCTCGGACTCGCTCACATAGGGGCAATACCCAATCGCGTCCCCAGGCTGTGGCGCGAGGAGTGTGGCACCCTCAAGGCGCGCGGCGATCACCGTGATATTATCCGGGCCACCTTTCTCGTTGGCCAAATCAATCAGGCGCTGGCACAGCGGCTCGAGCGCGGTGGAGTTTGTGGCAATCGTGGCGATGTCGGTGGCGCGCATTTGGCCGCTGAGGCCGTCACTGCACAACAGGAGCAGGTCGCCGCGGCGCAACTGCTGCTGCGTGAGATCCACCTTCACGGTGGGCTCCGGACCAATCGCCTGCAAAATGATATTGCGGCGCTCGCTCACTTCGGCCTCTTCTTCCGTTAGCTCACCGGCCTCGATGAGCTTTTGCATGAGCGACTGGTCCTTGGTGATCTGCACCGCCACGCCGTCGCGCACGAGGTACGCACGGCTGTCGCCCACGTGCGCCAGGTACAACTGGTCTCCGAGGAGCCCGGCAACGGTCGCCGTGGTCCCCATCCCGCGGTTTTCGGGATGCTCCATCGCAAATCGATGAATCTGCGTGTTGGCGGCTTCGGTTGCGGCCTTGAGCGCCATGACAAAGGTCTCGGCGCTGGTCCCCTCCGCACGGCACCAGCGAGCGTCCAGTTCCGCGAGCACGACCTCGGTCGCCATCGCGCTCGCGAGCTCACCCGCTGCGGCACCACCCATACCGTCGGCAACCATAAAGAGCGTTCCGCGCGCGCCCTGACCGTGCGTACGCACCTCGGGCTGTAGCGTGGCGTTCCCAGTGCTGAGGTCGCACACCACAAACGCATCTTCGTTATGCTCGCGCGTACGCCCCACGTCGGTGCGGCCAAAGACGTGGACGGTAAGGGCGCGAGGGAGCGGCGTGTGGTTCGAGGTCACGAGAGGGGGGCGCGACGTGGCGAGGCAGTTATGGGACGGTGGAACATTACTTGGCCGCGCGAAGTAGCGCGAGGCGTGGCCATGTGGAGGTGCGTAAGAGCGCTCAGCGGCAGCGGACCCACCCCCGCTTGCAGTTTTCGCTTGCCACCACGGACTTCGCGGCCGTCAGATCGTCGTCCTTGAGTCCGCTGGCGATTGCCTGTTGAGCGGCGTGACAGGTGCGTTTGTCCTCGAGCACCGCGTAAGCCATCGACTGTACCCAATACGCGAGTCCCTTGGTTGAACCGTTGGCCGTCGGTAAGACACGCGAGACGTCATCAAGCGCTTCACGGACGTCAACCGCCGTAGCTCCGTCCGCGATTTTCTTGCTCCAGCGGGCGAGCAACGGCTGCGGTTCTGCCGCGGCCGGCGCCCCACTGTTCGTACGGGGGTGAACCGCTCCAGGATTCGTGGCCGTCGTACCCGGGTTTCCGTTTTGGGTGGTGTGGTCGGTGCTGGGGCCGCGTTTGCGTCGGAGGCAACGCGCGCCCCTGGGTCGGGCGTTTGCCGCTCCCCAGCGGTGACTCCAGGCCACGCGTCAGCACCAGCGCCACGACGAGCACACCGCCCCCAACCAGCCAAGGAAGTAGGCTCCTCGCGTTCGCGGCCGCTTTCGATACCGGTGCCGCACTCACCGCGCTGCTCGCCGCGCGCGAGCGCGTTGTCCATCACCGACGGCAGCGCCGCAGGCCACACCACACCGGGCTTCATCTCCGTGAGCGACTTGGGCGCATCGGCGCGGTGCATCGGCGCGGTGCATCGGCGCGGTGCATCGGCGCGGTGCAAAGACGGTCATTTCGCTCGCTATGGGCGAATTCAGGCCGACGCTTGGGTGGTGGCTAGCCGAGTGCGCGCATTATGATTGTTGCCTATGCGCCGTATTGTCTCACGTTTCTCCATTGCGATCGTGTTGGCGTCCGCGTGTACGCGTGCGCCGGCTCCGCAACTCACGCCAGTGCCCGCCGCGCCTCAGCCGGCAGGGACGCCGGTACAGCATGCGGTGGTGAATCCACCCGCCGCAGCGCCTGCAATTCCACCCGTCCCATTTGTGGATGGCGCGCTGGCCATTCACGTGGTGAGCCCGTCGCGCACGGAGCTCATGCCGCGCGTGGATTCCACCTTTATTTTTGGATCGGTCGGATCGGGCGCTGCGCGCCTCACCGTCAATGGTGTCCCGGTGACGGTGCACCCGAATGGCGCGTTCCTCGCGTTTCTGCCCCTCCCCACGGGCGACGTACCGGCCTACGAACTCACTGCCGTGCGCGGCACCGACAGCGTGGCGCTGCATCTTCCGATTCGACTGCGCGCGGCGCCGATGCCGCTTCCGGATACCGGGCGACTGGTGGTGGATGCGGGGAGTGTTGCTCCGGCCGGCGATCTCGCGCTGCGTGGCGACGAACTGGTGCGCGTGTCGCTCCGTGCGCCGGCCAACGCCACGGTGCAGCTGCGCATCTCTGACGGCACCACGGTTGCGCTGCGCCGCGGCTCGTCCGTCACCTGGAGCGCCGACGTACCAGCGCTCGAACTCGCGCGCGCCGGCACCGTGGTCGTGCGCCGCGGGCGCGACTCCGTGCTCGTGCGCACCGGCACCGTGACCGTGAGCGACGCTATGCCGCGCCGCTGGGGTGAACTCACGGCTGCCGCCGACGCCGCCGGGAGCGACACTGATCGCGTGGTGGTGCTCAAGCCCGTGGCGGGTGGGACCTACAAATGGTTCGTCGTGCCAGGCACGGTGGTAGAAATCACCGGTCAGCGCGGCGACCAACTGCGCGTGCGTCTCGATTCGCAACTCGAAGCCTGGGTGGGCGACAAAGAAATCAAATCGCTCCCCGAGGGTACGCCGGTGCCGCGTCGCGTGGCCGGCAATGCGCGCGTCACCACCGGCGACGGATGGAGCGACCTGCGCATTCCAATGGGCGAACGCCCCGCGCATCAAGTGACGCCACAGCGCGATGCGCTCGTGCTCACGCTCTATGGCACCGTCGCCAATACCGACATCGTCAACCTCGCCACCGCCGACCCCGCCATTCGCGACGTCACGTGGGAGCAGGTCGCGAGCGACCGCGCGCGCTTTACCCTGCATCTGCGCGGCGCGCCCTTTGGCTACCTCGTGTTCTGGGATCGCAATGCGCTCGTGCTCCGCGTGCGACACACGCCGCGCGTGAATGCGGCGCGTCCACTGCAGGGCCGCACCATTGCCGTGGACGCGGGCCATCCGCCGGCGGGTTCCACCGGCCCCACCGGCTTCTACGAAGGCGACGCCACCCTCCTCGTCGCCGAGCAACTCAAACCGATGCTCGAGGCACTCGGCGCCACCGTGCTCATGACGCGCACCACGCGCGCGCCGGTCGCGCTCGCCGAGCGCCCCGTGATGGCGCGCCGCGCCAACGCCGATGCCTTTGTGAGCATTCATCTGAATGCGTATGCCGAAGGGGCGAATCCATTTCGCACCACCGGCACCGGCACCTTCTTTTTTCTGGATCAGTCCGAGCCACTCGCGCGCGCCATTCAGCGTGGCCTCGTGCGCCACATGGGACTCCGCGACCTCGGCATCAACTACGACAACCTCGCCGTGGTCCGCGGCAGCTGGATGCCCTCGGTGCTCTGCGAAGGATTGTTTGTGATCATTCCGGAGCACGAGGCCGCGCTGCGCACCGTGGAGTTTCAGCAACGCTACGCGCGCGGCATTGCCGATGGACTCCTTGAGTACTTTGCCACGTTAGGAGCCGACCGATGAAGCGGCGCATCGCCCTCGCGGGATTGCTCTGCACGCTGCTGGCGCCGCACGCCGCCGCCGCGCAGCTCGATCCCAGTCAGTCTTGGCGCACGATTACCACCACGCACTTCCGCGTGCACTTCACCAACGGGCTCGACTCGGTGGCGCACCGTGCCGCCGGCTCTGCCGAACGCGCCTACGCGCGACTCGCCACCGAACTCGTTGAACCGCGCGGGCCAGTGGACCTCGTGCTCGCCGACAACTACGACATCTCCAACGGCTCGGCCAATGTGTTCCCGAGCAATCGCATCATTGTGTATGCGCGCCCCACAATTGATGCGTCGTCGCTGCGTTTTCTCGACGACTGGATTGACCTCGCGGTGAGCCACGAACTGACGCACATCTTTCACCTCGATCGGTCCGCCGGATGGTGGCGGCTCGCACAACGCGTGGTGGGACGCGCACCGACCGTCTTCCCCGGGCTGTACACACCCAACTGGCTTGATGAAGGGATTGCGGTCTACTACGAGACACGCCTCACCGGCGCCGGCCGCATTGCCGGCACCGATCACGAATCCGTTGTGGAAGCCGCCGCGCTCGACAACACACTGCCGCGCCTCCACGCCCTCAGTGCCGCATCCGGCGCGTGGCCGCTCGGCAACAACGTCTACGTGTACGGCTCGCTCTTTCTCGACCAACTCGCCACGTCACACGGCGCCGCCGCCATGCGGGCCTTTGTAGACGGCACCGCTGGCCGCACGCTCCCATTCTTGCTCAACACCAATGCGCGCGCCGCCTTTGGCGTGAGCTTTGACGACGCCTACCGCGCCTGGACCGATTCACTCCGTGCCGCCGCGTGGCGCGTCGGCGCATCGGCGGGCGCATCAACTGCCAGCAGCACCAGCAGCACCAGCAGCACCAGCAGCACCATCACCGACGTCAGCATCCGCGGTTGGACCAACCAACAGCTGCGCTGGCTCGACGCCGACCACCTCCTGTACGCCAGCGCCGACCCGCGCGATGTGGGTGCCCTGCGCGAACTCAATGTGACAACCGGCGCCACCACCTTCCTCGCGCGCCGCAACTCGCTCGATGTCACCACGCCACTCGCCGACGGTGCTCGTCTCTTTACCCAACTCGATTTTGCCGACGCGTACTCGCTGCGAAGCGATCTCTACCTCGAGCGCAACGGCGTCACCACGCAAATCACCAACGGCGCACGCCTCACGCAGGTGGATGTGCGCGCCGCATCAGGCGGTTCCGCGTCGATTGCGGCCGCCGCGATCACTGCGGTGGCCGTCAAACTCGAGCCCGGCGCCAGTCGTCTCGTGCGCTTCACTCTCGTCGGCGACAGCATTGCGGCGCTGGTGCCGCTCACCGGCGTGAGTCTCGACACCATTTGGAGTGAGCCGCGCTGGTCGCACGACGGCACCCGCATTGCCGCGTCGCGTTGGCGTCGCGGGGGCTATGCCGACATCGTCGTGCTCGACGCCGCCACGGGCCGCGTGCTCCGCGCACTCGGTGGCACGCGCGCCGTGGTGGCCGCTCCCAGTTGGAGTGCCGCCGACAGCGCCATTTTCTTTACGAGCGATCGCACGGGGCGCCGTGCGCTGTACCGCGCGAACGTGGCCACCGGCGCACTCATGCGCATAGCCGAAGCGCGCACCGCGCTCGCCGAGAGCGAGTTGAGCCCCGACGGCTCTCGCCTCGCCACCACGCGGCTCCGCGGCGACGGCCTGCACATCGCCCTCGCCCCCCTGACCAATGGCGTCCCCGCGGACTCCACGAGCGTGCTCGCGCCGTCACGCGCCGACCCACTCGTGGTGGCGGGGGGCGCTGCGGAAGCGTACAGCCCCTGGCGCACCCTGCGTCCCACCTATTGGCTCCCCGCGGTGCAGCAGACGGACGACGGAAAACTGCAGGCCGGGCTGATCACTGGCGGCAACGACGTCATCTCGCGGCACGCGTGGAATCTGCAAGCGCTCTACAGCACCGCGCACAAGGAACCGAGTGGCAACGCTTCCTATAGTTATGCCGGACTTGGCAATCCGTTGCTTGGCCTGAGCACGTCGGAAGCGTGGGATCACTTTGATCTGTTCAGCAAAAAGGTGTTCGTGGGGACGCTGGCGCGGCGGCGCGTCTTTGCCGATGCCGCCGTCACGCTGATCCGCCCCACGGTGCGCACGAATTCCAATCTCTCGGTCGGCGCCGAGCTGGAGTGGCGCGATTACCGCACGGAGCCCGTTGCACTATATCAATCGCTCGCGCCTGGCTTTCGGCGTAGCTACACCTACCCGGCCTTCTTTGTGAGCGCCGGCTTTAGCAATGTGAAATTTCCCACGCTCGCCGTGAGCTACGAGGACGGCATCCAAATCGCCGCGTCTCTAAAAAACCGCTGGCGCTCCGACTCGGCGAGCGGCACCCGCAGCACCACGGTGGTCGGGGTGTTCAGCGGCTTCAGGGCGTTCGATGTGGGTGCGTACGCGCACCACGTACTCGCGGTGCGCGTGGCCGCCGCCACTGAGGACGCGACGGCGCCGAGCGAACTCAAGGCCGGCGGCACGAGCGGCGGCACGCTCTCGCTGATTCCTGGCGTCACGCTGGGCGAGGGCCGTCGCACCTTTGCCGTGCGCGGTTTTCCTGACGGGGCGCAGCGCGGTAATCGCGCGGTGGCGGCGTCGGCCGAGTATCGCTTTCCACTGGCGCTCCCTGGGAGCGGGGTGGGGAGCACGCCGCTCTTTCTGCGCGGGGTGAGTGGGCTCTTGTATTTTGATGCCGGCGCTGCCTGGTGCCCCGCTGGCACGCCGGTGAGTGCCGCCTGCTCGGTGGGCGCCACCGCGCAGCGCTGGATGACCAGTGTGGGTGGCGAGTTGGATCTCGACGCGGCTATTGAGTACGACGTCCCATACCGTTTTCGGTTCGGGGTGGCGCTGCCCACGGCGAACCGCGAGTTCGCGCGGACGGCCAACGCGAGTCTGTTCTTTGCGCTCGGGTTGTCGTTCTAGCGATAAGCTCCGATCCACTGACGGTTCCTCTTTGCGAGTCCTGTGTATGAAACCCACTGTCCCCGCTTCCGCCTTCATTCACGACACGGCTGTCGTCCTTGGCCGCGTCACGCTCGGTGAGCGCGCCAGTGTCTGGCCCACGGCCGTGCTCCGTGGCGACGTTGACGCCATTGTGATTGGCGACGACACCAACGTGCAGGACGGCGCCGTCTTGCACTGCGAAGAAGGGCTCCCCTGCACGGTGGGCGCACGGGTCACGGTGGGGCACCGCGCGGTGGTCCACGGCTGCACCGTGGAGGATGACTGTCTTATTGGAATCGGGGCGATTGTGCTCAACCGGGCCGTGATCGGGCGGGGGAGCCTCGTTGGGGCTGGGGCCGTGGTAGCGGAAGGAACGGTCGTGCCCCCCGGCAGTCTCGTCCTCGGTGTACCAGGCAAAATTCGGCCGCTGAGCCCTGAGCAGGCGGCGAGAGTTGGACAGGGATATGTCTCCTATGTAACAATGGCACAACGACATAGGAGCGGTGAGTTCGAAAGGTAGTGTATTAATACGCAACAGCGTGCAGTAGCTAGTCGTGGCTGGCCTGCCTCTTGCAATGCAGGAGGGTGGAAACGCCAGCGACCTCCGCCACCGAACGAGTGACGGTCAGAAGCGGCCAATCGGTCCGACTCGCCATGAAGAACGATTCCGCTCTGTCTCCCACGGCCGCGACCTTTGCGCGCGTGCTCGGCGTGATGCTTGTGTGTGAGATTGGCATCATGCTGCTGCTCGGTGCCCTGCCGCCGATGCCGGAGTATGTGCAGGCAATCGTCGATGCCGGGTTGCTGACCGTCATTGCGGGTCCGCTGGTCTGGCGCGTCGTCGCCGACCCGCTGCGTCAGGCGGCGCGCGCCGAGCAGTATCGGCTTGAGGCGCGGACGAGCGGCATTCTGATGGCGGCGGCCGACGGCCTTGTGGTGGCGGACGTGAGCGGCCGTATCACGGTGTTCAATGCCGCGGCGGAGCAGCTCTTTGGCTTTACGGCGCGTGAAGTGATTGGCAAGAAGTTGAGTGTGCTGGTGCCCACGGAGCATGCGGCGGCGCTGGAAACGTTTGTGCGGCAGTTCACGCTGGCGCGCGATTCGGACGAACGGAAGCTGTCGCAGCGCGAGCGCGCGCCGGTGCGTCGCAAGGGCGGCGATCTGTTTGTGGCGGATATGTCGTTTGCGCGCTTCTCTGACGAAACCGGCACGCTCCTCGTGTTGACCGTGCGCGATGCCACGTCGCGCGTGCGTCTTGAGCATGAGTTTGTGGTGGCCAAGGAGCAGGCCGAAGCCGGCGTGCGCGCCAAGGACACCTTCCTCTCGCACCTGAGCAGCCAGATTCGTACGCCGGCCAACGCGATGATCGGCATGAGTGGCATGCTGCTCGACACGTCGCTCGACGCCGAACAGCACGACATCGCCGAGAATGTGCGCAATAACGGACTGCAGCTGCTGGCGATTCTCAACGACATTCTGGATTACGCCAAAATCGAAAACGGCCAGCTCGCCCTGGAGACGCAGGAGTTTCAGGTGCGCGAAGTGATTGCCTCGGCCATCGACTATGTGAGCGACCGTGCGCTCGCCAAGGGGCTGCGCTTGCACTGCCGCGTGTCGGACGACGTGCCGGTGAGTGTGTTGGCCGACGCCTCGCGTGTGCGTCAAGTGGTGGCGAACCTCGTGGAGAACGCGGTGAAGTACACGCGCGATGGCGACGTGAGCGTGGTGGTGAGCGCGAGCCGCCCGTCCACCGGCCGTGCGTTGCTGCAGGTAACCGTGACCGATTCGGGCGAGGGGCTCACGCGCGACAACATGGAAGCGCTCTTCCTGCCCTTTGGTGCGGCGCTCCGTGGTGGCGTGCGTCGTCGTGGCGGCACGGGGCTCGGCTTGGCGATCAGCAAGCGGTTGTCGGAGTTGATGGGTGGCGAGTTGTCGGTGGACAGCGCCCATCAAAAGGGATCGACCTTTACTTTTACGCTCCCCGCCGAGATCGGCTCCATGTCGCAGCCGCGCGAGACGGTCATGAGCGCGATCGACACGAAGATGGCGGCCAAGTATCCACTGCACATTTTGATTGCCGACGACAACCCCGTGAACGCCAAGGTGGCGCAGCACATTCTTGAGCGTATGGGCTACCGCCCCGACGTCGTGGCAGATGGTGTGGAAGCGTATGTGAGTGCCGGCCGTCAGAAGTACGATGTGATTTTGATGGACGTGCAGATGCCGACCATGGATGGTTTGGAAGCGACCCGTCGCATTCGGCAGTTGCCAAAGGGCGGTGGGCTCGACGTGCGCATTGTGGCCATGACCGGCGGCACGCTCGACGGCAATCGGACGGCGGCGCTGGATGCGGGGATGAATGACTTCTTGGCCAAGCCGCTGCGCGTGGAAGAGTTGCAGGAGACGTTGATTCGCGCGGCCGAGACGCGGATGTTTGCCGCGGCGTAAGGTGGGGGCGGGCTCCTGAGGTGCGGCGTCGGGTATAAATTGGAGTGATGCCCTGTGGAGCCCCTGTAAGGTTGGCCGCCGTTGTAGTGGCCGTGGTGATCGTGGCGGGTGCCGCGACCGCGTGCGGCACCCGCGACGTCACGCCTCCCGGCGTGGTGTGCGCGATGTACGCCGCCGCCGGTTTGAATGTGACGGTGACCGATTCGGTGAGTGGTGCGCCGGTGAGTGGCGCCACGGTGGTGGCCGTTGGGCGGAATGGCGCGCGCAACGATTCCACCATCACGGGGAGCGGCGGCACGGCCGCGCTCTTGTATGAGGCGCCAGGCTCGTTTGACGTGACCGTGCGGTTGTCCGGTTACGCGACGTGGAGCCGCGCCGGCATTGCAATAGCGAAGGATGTGTGCCACGTGATCCCGGTGTCGCTCGGGGCGAGGCTGCAGCGTCCTCGTTGAGCGGTGGCTCCGGAGCCACCACTGAAATCGGCCGCAGGAGGTCGTGCCCCCCCCCCTGACACCGGCGGAGTTTGCCCCTACGTTCACGTTGTCCTCTGCCGCGCGGTCAGCCTAGGCAGGGAGATGCTCCCCGGATGGCGGTGCGACAGTTGGCACCGCGAGGACGTACGCGATGATGGTGTCTGGCACTGATGTGACGCTCATTAATCTTGGCATGCTCGCGTTGACCTCGGCCGGTGTGGCGATTGTGGCGCGGCGCGCTCGCATCCCGTACGCGGTAGCGCTATTGGTGACCGGTGGCGCCCTTGCGGCGGCCGGCCTTGCACCGGCACTCCGGCTTTCGCGAGACCTCTTATATCTCATTTTCCTGCCGCCGCTGGTCTTCGAAGCGGCCCTCTATCTCGACTGGCGTGAACTGCGGCGCGACGGCGTCGTCATCGGTGTGTTGGCCACCGCCGGCGTCCTCATCGCGGGGACGATCACCGCGGCGGGAATGCACTACATCGCCGGCTGGCCACTCGCCGCATCGGCCTGTTTTGGCGCATTGGTCGCGGCGACGGACCCCGTGTCCGTGATTGCGACGTTCAAGGAAACGGGTGTGCGCGGCCGGGTGCGATTGCTCGTCGAAGCCGAGAGTCTGTTCAATGACGCGACGGCGGCGATCCTATTCGGCCTCGCCGTGTCGTACGCGGTCGGCGAGACGCTCTCGCCGGCCTCTATCATGACGACGCTCGTCGTCAGTGTTGCGGGCGGCGTGGTCGCTGGCGCGACGGTCGCGGGGCTTGCGCTCCTGATCGCCGGCCGCACGAGCGATCATCTCGTCGAAGTGACGCTCACCACACTCGCCGCCTATGGGTCCTTTCTCGCGGCCGAGCGGATGCATGCGTCGGGCGTGCTGGCCAGCCTCACGGCAGGCCTCATCATCGGGAATGTGCAGGCACGATCCGTCTCGAAGGCAGGCTATTCCGCGATGCTTGCCTTTTGGGAATACGCGGCCTTCGTCGCAAACTCCCTCATCTTCCTGCTCATCGGCGTGCAGCTCGCGCACGAGCGCATCGCGTCGCTGCTACTGCCGGCAGGGCTGGCGGTGGCCCTTGTTCTCCTGAGTCGTGCGGCATCCATCTATCCGCTCGCCGCGCTGTTCTCACGCTCGGGGCGTCGAGTATCGGCGGCGCATCAACACATTCTGTTCTGGGGCGGCCTTCGGGGCGCGCTGGCACTCGCGTTGGCGATGGCGCTCCCCGAATCGCTACCAGGGCGTGAGGCGGTCGTGACCGTGACGTTCGCGGTCGCCGCGTTCTCGATCCTCGCCCAGGGGCTGACGATTCCGCCGCTACTTCGGTACCTCGGCGAAACCTCAGGTCGCGAGGCCACGTGAGCGCGAAGTCCCCGAACACGAGACCTTGAAGGATCTCCTGTTGTTCACCCACGGCTCGATGGTCCAGCGCGAATCGGAGAACGGCCGGACGGTCCCAGCGGCCGGTGCGTGAATCCGGATATTTCCCGATACGCGGTTGTTTCATTTCGTATCGTTACGCGACCAAATGCCGTGCGTCGTAATAGCAGACGTGCGAGCGAGCAAGGGACTGGCGTGGCGGTCCGGGAAAGTGTACCATACTCCCCCCGCACGAATCTGTTTATTTCTACGGAATCTTCGGTGTGGAGCGGTTGCCCGTAAGTGATTGAAATAAGACCAGTTAGCTATGGACTTGTCACCCGATCTTCGGGTGGCGTGCTACTGTGCTGATACTGTCTGGTATTGAGTCAGTGAACGGGGCGCTGGGTGGGATGTTTATCCACAGCTTTTTCACCGATTCGTGACGTTTGTTTTTCAAGCTGTTGTTCTACATGGGGTTAGTTGCTTATGGCGTGGTTTCACGACCCGTCCTAGCTTCCTTCCCCTCGACGCCCTGAGTCGAAACTGGCTGGGTCTATCTAGTCAGGCTTCGATCGCCGCTCAGGTTCGCTCATAACTTTTGGGAGATGTTCGCAATGCCGCTGCCGGTTACCCCCCCGTCGACGCCCGCTACGCTGTCTCAGAACGCCCGCACGGTGCTCGAGAAGCGGTATCTGGTCAAGGACAAGACAGGCCGTTCGGTGGAGACACCGGAGGATATGTTCTGGCGTGTGGCGACGGTTGTCGCTGAGGCGGATCGTCGCTACGGGGCGAGCGACGAGGCGGTCACCAAGATTGCGAATCAGTTCTATGAATTGATGACGCAGCGTCGCTTTGAGCCGAACTCGCCCACGCTGATGAACGCGGGGCGTCCGCTCGGTCAGCTGTCGGCCTGCTTTGTATTGCCGGTGGGCGATGCGTTGAGCAATGGTCGCGACGGCATTTACGACACGCTGCGTTCGATGGCGCTTATTCACCAGAGCGGCGGCGGCACGGGCTTTAGCTTCTCGCGTCTGCGTGGCAGGGGCTCGATGGTGCGTTCCACCACCGGCGTGGCGAGTGGGCCGGTGAGTTTCATGAATCTGTATGACGCCAGCACCGACGCGGTGAAGCAGGGTGGCACGCGTCGTGGCGCGAACATGGGCATTCTCCGTGTCGATCACCCGGACGTGCTCGAATTCATTGCCTGCAAAGAAGACCTCACCAAGGTCGTGAACTTCAATATTTCTGTTGGCATCACGGACGCATTCATGCGTGCGCTCGAGGCCAACGCCGAGTACAACCTCATCGATCCGGGCACCAAGCAGGTGGTGGGGAGTCTCAAGGCGAGCGATGTGTGGGACAAGATGATCCTTGGCGCGTGGCGTACGGGCGAGCCGGGGGTGTTCTTCATTGACGAAGCCAATCGCTACAACCCAGTGCCGCACCTCGGTGCCTACGAAGCCACCAACCCCTGCGGTGAGCAGCCGTTGCTCCCGTACGATGTGTGCAACCTTGGGTCGGTGAACATCGGCAACTACGTCGAACATGGCGCGATGAACTGGACTGCCCTCGCGGCAGACATCCATCTCAGCTCGCACTTCCTCGACAATATCATTGACGTCAACAAATATCCGCTCCCGGAAATTGACGCCCTCGCCAAGCGCATTCGTCGCATTGGCATTGGCGTGATGGGTTTTGCCGACGCGCTCATTCGCCTTGGCATTGCGTACGACACGCCGGAAGGGGTGGCGTTCGGCAAGCAGGTGATGGAGTTCCTGGATGTGGAAGGGAAGAAGGAGAGCGAGCGGTTGGCCAAAGAGCGCGGCGCCTTCCCAGAGTGGGCGCAGAGCATCTGGGGTCCCGACAACTCCTGCGCGCGTGATGAGTCGGGCGCCCGTATTCGCCCGATGCAGATGTTGCGTAACTGCAACGTCACGACCGTTGCTCCCACCGGAACGATCTCGATCATCGCGGGGTGCTCGTCGGGGCTCGAGCCGCTCTTCGCTGTGGCCTTCATGCGCAATCAGGCCGGCGTGATGATGCCGGATGTGAATGAAGATTTCGTGGCCATTGCCAAGAGCGAAGGCTGGTACAGCACGGACCTCATGGAGCGCATTGCCAAGACGGGCCATGTGAACCACGCCGAAGTGCCGGCCAAGTGGCAGCGCGTGTTCGTCACCGCCAATGCGATTGCTCCGGAATGGCATATCAAAATGCAGGCGGCGTTCCAGGAACATTGCGACAGCGCCATCAGCAAGACCACGAACTTTGCGCACACGGCCACGCAGGACGACGTGCGCGCGATCTATGAAATGGCCTGGAAGGCCAACTGTAAGGGTGTCACGGTGTACCGCGACGGTTCGCGTGACGGCCAGGTGCTCAGCACCGGCGCCACCGAGACGGCCAAGGCCGAGCGGGTGGGCGGCGCGGCTGGCGCGGAGAGCAAGCGTGAGATTGGCGAACTCGCCGGTCAGCTGGCTGAAGCGGCGGCGGAGAACGATCGTCTGAAGAAGCTGTTGTTCGACGCCGAGGCGGAGAACTTGCAGCGTCGTCAGAAGCGCTCGCGCCCCGACCTCCTGCGCGGCACCACCATTCGGAAGCAGACCCCGCTCGGCGTGATGTTCGTGAACATCACCGAAGACGAGAAGGGGCAGCCCTTTGAAGTGTTCATCTCGCTCGGCAAGGCCGGCGGCAGTGCCATGGCCGACGCGGAAGCACTCGGTCGCTTGCTCTCGCTCGGACTGCGCTCGGGGATTCCGATGTCGGAAATCCACCGTCAGCTGCGCGGCATTTCGTCGGATCGTGCGGTTGGGCTCGGACCAAACAAGATTCTCTCCATGCCGGACGCCGTTGGCCTTGCCATTGAAGAGTGGCAGCGCGCCAAGCAGGGTGTGCAGCAGGAGCTGCTCGCGGCGCCGTCCCACACGCCGTCTGCGGATTCGTCGGTGTCACAGCCAGTGCTCGCGCGTCAGGTGACGGGCGCGCTGCAGCAGGAGGCGATGTTTGAGTCGGTGAACAGTGGCGACGCCTTTATTGGCACCTGCCCGGACTGCGGCTCGCAGCTGGAGTTTGCGGAAGGGTGTGTGAAGTGCCACGTGTGCGGCTTCAGCGAGTGCGGCTGAGCCATAAGTAGTACTCCCCCGTGCGGCGCGCTATAGCCGCCGCACGGGACGCCCTCAGTTCCGCGGTAATCCGCCCATGCTAGAGTCAGGCGTACCGCCGGTTGTGATCGGGCCCTTCTTCCCGTCTGGTGCAGACGCGAGCGCCAACGAAGCGATGATGACCTCCTGTTCGAGCACCCGATCCAGCGTGAACTGCAACTCTGCGTTGCGCGATTCCAGTTCGCCGTTCAGGGCGCGAATCATGTCCCGCTGCAGCTTGATCTTCAGCTGATTGCGCACGCGGAGGCGCAGATGCGTGAGGTTGAAGGGCTTGATCAAGTAGTCTACGGCGCTCATCTGCAGTGCAGCCGTCTGCCTTGCGGAGTCCGCCACGACCGTCACGAAGACGATGGGAATATCGACCAGGGTTGGGTCAGCGCGTGCTTGTCGGAACACCTCAAGTCCGTCGATGTCGGGCAATACGAAATCGAGCAACACTAAGTCCGGCAGTTGCTCTCTCATTATGCGCAGGGCGTCGAGCCCGTTGGTGGCGGTCAGGATCGTGTACTGATCCTTGAGGGCGAGGACAATCAGCCGGATATTCAGCTCCTCGTCATCCACCACGAGGATCAGAGGGCGGGCGGAGGGGGCGGAGTCGAGTCGGTGCTGTTCGGGGGCGGTCATGGGCTGCTCTCGGTGTGCGATGGGGATGTGGCGAGCACGCGCTGCATTTCGGCACGGAGGTCGCGCACCTGCAATGGCTTGCTCGCATAGCCGTCAAAGCCGGCCGCGAGGAATCGGCTGGCGTCGCCCGTCATGGCGAAGGCGGTCACCGCGATGACTAGCGTGTGCGTCCCCGTTACAGCCTCGCGCGCACGCAATACCGTCAACGCCGATTGGCCGTCCATCAACGGCATTTGGATGTCCATCAACACCAAATCGAATCGCCCGTTCTCCAGGGCGAGCAGCGCGTCCGCGCCGTTGGAAGCCAGTACCACCGTGTGCCCCATTTTGTGCAATAGCGCCAAGCCGAGTTGCTGGTTGAGCTTGTGATCCTCAACGAGCAGCACCCGTAGCGCTGCGCCGTGCCACAGGGGCGGCGGCGCCGTGTCGCGGTTTGCCAACCTGGCCCCATTGCCGGACTCAACGACACTCAGAGGTAGCAGCGCGCGGAAAGAGCTACCGCGCCCCTCGACGCTGTTGCAGGTGAGGCTACCGCCCATCAGGTCGGTGAGTTGGCGGCAGATCGCGAGCCCGAGACCCGTGCCACCGAACTTGCGAGAAATGTTCTGCTCGGCCTGCGTAAATGGCTCGAAGATGTTGATCATAGCCTCCGCGGACATGCCGATCCCTGTGTCCGCCACAATGATTTCGAGCATCACCGTGTCCTGGTCTCGCTCACCGACGTTCACCGAAACCGTAACGCTGCCACGTTCCGTGAACTTGACCGCATTGCCAACGAGGTTGAGGACGACCTGCGAGATGCGACGGCCGTCGCCGACGAGTATCGCTGGCACGTCGCTCGCGACGGCCAGGTGAAGGGTCAACCGTTTGTCTTCGACCCGTGCGCGGAGTATTCTCGCCGCGTCGGCCACGCAGTCGCGCACGCTAAATGCGTACTGTTCGATCATCACGTGGTCGGCTTCGATCTTCGATAAGTCGAGGAGGTCGTCGATGAGGCGCGACAACGCGGTGCCCGACGTGGTGATGGCATCCACGTATTCCGTCGATGCCGGGGACAGTTGTTCTTCCTTCAGGAGTTGCGTGAACCCGAGGATTCCGTTCAACGGCGTTCGGATTTCGTGGCTCATGTTCTGCAGGAAGACACTCTTGGCGCGATTGGCCGTATCGGCCGCTTTGCGCGCCGCGATGAGCATGGCTTCATTCGCGTTGCGCTCGGTGATGTCCTCGAACGTCGACACAAACTGCCCATTCTCGCCGGGGAATGCCCGCAGGCGCAAGTGCCGCTTCACTCGCTGTGAATAGTATTCGAGCTGCTGCGGTACGCCGGTCATCGCCGCGGTAACGAAGGCGGCGACCGCTCGTTTGTCCGCGTCGGGAAAGATGTCGGAGAAGGTCCTGCCGATCACCCACTGTGGATTGATGCCGAGGTGGCGCTCGATGGCTGCATTGGCGGCGAGGGTGCGAATGTCGGCGAAATGTCCCTCCGCATCGGTGATGACCTCCTGGATGGCGCATCCTTCCTGCATTCGTTCAAAGAGCACACGGTGCCGTTCTTCGCTTTCGCGTAGCCGCCGTTCGTCGCGTTTCGCGTTCGTGACATTCTGCCCAACCGCGACAGCCTTGAAGACCGCTCCCTGTTCGTTCCGAAACGGCGTCACCGTCACGAGGTAGACGCGCACCTCGCCATTTGGGCGACAGTGGTCGATCTCGCCATGGAAGGTTTCGCCGGACGACAGTAATTGAAAAATGGTTGCAAAGTCTGCCGCAGGCACCCGTGTGGACTTGAAGATGGCGGCTGGGTTCTGTCCGATAACATCGGCGGACTCGAGGCCCACGGCCTCGAGAAAGGCGCTGTTCGTCCACTCGATCACGCCAGCTTCGTTGGTGATGGCGACTACGTTCGCCGTGGAAAGAAGCGCCGCATTCGCTAGTCGGAGCGATGCGGTGCGTTCGGCGATTTCAGTTACGAGCATTACCTTTTGCGCGGCGAGCTCTTCGACGGTAACACGTGCCTCGAACTGCGTGGTGACCATGTGAGCGGCGGCCTGCACCCACTTCTGTACGGCGCGGAAGGTATCCGGCTC
>CANIWQ010000064.1 GCA_947471365.1 Gemmatimonadota bacterium
GATTGTAACGCGAGCGCCAACCCAAGATCCGCCACGAGATTCCGCTCGTGAAACTCATCGAACACCACGAGCCCAATCCCCTCGAGCGACGGGTCGTCCTGAATCAGCCGCGTGAGCACCCCCTCCGTCACGACCTCAATGCGCGTGCGACGGCTCACTCGGCTATCCCCACGCACCCTGTAGCCGACCGTGCCCCCTACTTCCTCGCCGAGGGAGGCTGCCATAAAGCGCGCGGCGGCACGGGCTGCCAGCCGGCGGGGCTCGAGCATGACAATCTTTTGCTCCCCCAGCCAGGGCGACTTGAGCAGAGCGAGCGGCACCCGAGTAGTTTTCCCTGCACCAGGGGGCGCCTGGAGTACGGCACGGGTGCCGGCCACCAGCGTCTCGCTGAGGGCGGCAAGCACCGCGTCGATTGGCAATGGCGTCGGGAACACGATCGAAACTTAACGTCGGCGCTACGGCGTACGGCCAACTCCTTCCATGACTGGCTCCAGCTACTCTCCCCGCTTTCCTGCCCGAGTGCGCACCTTCTGGCCGTTGTTTGTCAGTTGGGTGGCCGTCGATTTCGTGACCAAGCGCATCGCCGAGGACTCCTTGGCGCTGCACGTGCCACGTTCCGTGCTGGGCGAGTTTTTCCGCTTTACCCTCACGTATAACACCGGCGCGGCGATGAATTTCTCGCTGGGCCAGTCGTCGCGGGTCGCCTTTACGGTGATCGCCACGGTCATGCTGTTCGTGATTTTCCGTATGTACCGCGAAACCGATGATCGTGACGGCTGGCAGGCCGCGGCGCTGGCGCTGATCGCCGCCGGCGCGCTTGGCAATCTGCTCGACCGCCTCCGCTCGGCCCGAGGCGTCGTGGACTTTATTGACGTGGGAACGTCCGGCTGGCGTTTTTGGACGTTCAACGTGGCGGACATGGGTGTCACCGTGGGCGCCGCGCTGCTTGCGCTCCTCATGTGGCGCCAGCCGCGGCCGCCCGAATAACCAAGCCGTCGAACGCTTCCAGCAATCCAGCCGCTCGTTTCGTAAAGAGAGTGGTCCCGCTGCGCCCCACCACCCAGAGGACGTCGTGTCGAACGCCGATTCCCCCACCAATCGCCGCGGCTTCATTGCCACGGTCGCCGGCGGTACTGCGGCGCTGGCCGCCACACTCACGGCCGGCGAACTCTTTGCGCAGGCGCGCTCGTTTCCCGACTACCCGGCGCCGCAGGGTGGATGGGACTTGGCGTGGGTCGATCGTGTGGAAAAAGCCAAGCACAAAATGGTGTTCGACCAACCCGAGGTGACGGACGGCCTCGCCGAGAACAACGCGCTCACGTATCTGCGCGGTTATGCGGACGTCTACAAGACCACCGACGCCGACATGGGCGTGGTGATTGTCGTGCGACACGGCGCCATGAGCGTGGTGCTCAACGACAACATGTGGGACAAAATGAAGCTCGGCGAAAAGGGCAAATTGAAGGACCCCACCACGGGAGAAACCGCCACGCGGAACCCGTTCATCAACATCAAGGCTGACGACAAGCACGCGACCGTCATGCGCGATGGCGCCCTCGATGCGTTGCTGGCGCGCGGCGTGATTGTGCTCGCCTGCAACCTTGCCCTCATGCGCAACGCCGGCATTCTCGCCAAAGAAGCGAATATGCCCGTGGAAGAAGCGCGCACCCTCATTGCCGCCTCGCTCGTGCCAGGCGTCATTCGCCAGCCCTCGGGGATCTTTGCCGTGGCGCGCGCGCAGGAAGCGGGCTGTCACTTCATTCGCGCGACGTGAGTTGGTGGGTCTCGTGCGGCGCACAGACACTGCAAGGCGTGTCGCATGAAGGGTAAAGCTGAAAAAGCCTACGATCAGGCGTACTTCGATCGCTGGTACCGCGACCCCAAGGCGCGCGTCGCCACGCGCGCCGCGGTCAAGCGGAAGACCGCCATGGTCGTCGGCATCGCCGAAGCACTGCTCCAGCGCCCGGTGAAGACGGTTCTCGATGTGGGCTGTGGCGAAGGCACCTGGCGCGCGCCGCTGCTCGCGGGCCACCGCGGGCTGCAGTACACCGGCGTTGATTCGAGCGAGTATGTGCGTCAGCGCTTCGGCCGCACGCGCAACATCCGCGCAGGTACCTTCGGCACGCTCGATGAACTCGGACTCGAGGGCCCGTTCGATCTTATCGTGTGTTGCGACGTGCTACAGTACGTGCCGCCCCGCGAGCTTACCCGCGGACTGCGCGCCATCGCCGAGCTCCTCGGAGGCGTGACATATCTAGAGGCGTACACCACGGCTGACGACATCGAGGGTGATCGCAAGGCGTGGCACCATCGGTCGCCGGCCGAGTATCGCAGCGCGTTCCGCCGCGCGGGGCTCACCAGCGTCGGCATGCACTGCTACGTGGGCAGCGAACTGCGGCCGATGACCGCGGCGCTGGAGCGCGCGACAGGGTGATCCGCCGCACCGTGCTGTGCACCGCATTCCTCGGCGCGGCCGCCTGCAGCGACACCACCGCGCCCGCCGACCCGGTCGGCAGCTGGGGCGGCCAGCACATCGCGCTCACGGTCACGGCGCAGGGCGGTACCGCCGAGTTCGACTGTGCACACGGCGCGTTCACGGGCGCGCTCACCCCGTCGCCCGACGGCCGCTTCAGCGCGTCGGGCGTATGGGTGCGTGAACACGGCGGCCCCGTGCGCGATGGCGAGGTGCTCCCGTCGTTCCCCGCGCTCTACGACGGCCGCATTACCGGCACGAGCATGTCGCTGACCGTCACCCGGACCGATTCGGCGATCACGATCGGCACGTATTCGCTCACCAAAGGGAGCGCCGCCAGCGTGTTCAAATGCCTGTGATGAAAGTGTGCTGCATCGCGTCGCTCGACGAAGCCGAACTCGCGTCGTCTCTCGGCGCCTATGCTATCGGGCTGGTGTCGGCCATGCCGAGCGGGCCGGGGCCCATCGCCGACGAGCTGATCGCTGAGATCGCCGCCGCCGCGCCTATGCATCTGCAGAAGTTCTTGCTGACGTCGCGCCTCGACGCCGACGAAATCGCGCAGCAAGTGATGCGCGCCGGCACCAATACGGTGCAGATCGTCGATGCGGCCGCGTCGGGTTCGCATGCGCGGCTTCGTGATCTCATCCCACATGTTCAGCTTGTGCAGGTCATCCACGTGACGGGGGAGGGAAGCATTCGCGAGGCGGAATCGATTGCCGCCGAGGTGGACGCGATTCTCCTCGACTCCGGCAATCCGACGGCGAAAATCAAAGAGCTGGGCGGCACGGGTCGCACGCACGATTGGGCGGTGAGCCGCGCCATCGTGCAGGCCGTCGGCATCCCCGTGTACCTCGCCGGCGGCCTGCGGGCGGAGAACGTGGCCGAGGCGGTGGACGTGGTGCGGCCGTTCGGCGTGGATGTGTGCAGCGGCGTGCGGACCAATGGCGCGCTCGACGCCGAGAAGCTCGCCGCGTTCGCGGCGGCGATTCCGCGCTAGCGGCCCGGCGGGGTCTTGGGATCCGTGCGGCCCGCCGTCTCCGTCGAACGCGGCGGCTTGGGCGCGTCGAACCAGTTCCACGGCGTACGCATCCATAGGAACGCGCGCCACACCGCCGCCGATCGCCCACGCCACCAACGCAGCCCCAGGCGCGTGCCGGCAAACTCCACGATCCACGTGAGCACGAAGACGACCAATAAAATCGCCAACGCTATTGGCCAGAGCGGAATGGCCAGCAGTGCCAACGCCGCCACCACGGGGGCGAGCAGAAAACAGGGGCCAATCGCGAGTACCATGCGGGGGAATCTAGGCCGCGCGTCGTGGCGCGTGCCCGCGCGATGCAGGGCCGACCCGCCATCCTGCGGCCGGAGATGATATGTTATGAGTGTGCAGAAAAGTCCCTCTCGTGGCGGAGCCCGGCGATGAACTCGATGAACGGAAAAATTCTGGCGCTGCTCTGTGGCGCTACGCTACTCGTCCCCGCCACGCAGTGGGCCCAAAGCGCGCCGGCACCTGCGACGGAAGCGCGCAAAGGTCCCGCAACGCCACCGCCGTTGTTCTTCATTGACGGCGTCAAGCAAACGCCGCCCAAAGCCGCCGCAGAGCCCACGGCGAATCGCAACGACGCGCGGGCAGTGACCACGTCCGATGCGGCCAAGGCCACCGCTCCCGCCGCTCCCGCCGCTGCCGCCGCTGCCGCCGCTCCCGCTAAGGTGCCGTCGCCCGCGCTGCTCGACTCCTGCGCCGCCTGCGCGGCAATCCGCCCGGAAGACATTGCGTCCGTAGAAGTGTTGAAGGGTGCGAAAGCGATCGAGCTCTACGGCGTTGAAGCTACCTACGGCGTCGTGCTCATCGTCACCAAGCCGGGCGCCAAAAAGCCCTGACCGACTGCGGCGCGCACCCCCCGCGCCCGCTCGGGACCATCCGCGCCCGCTCGGGCCCAGCTGCGCCCATCCCGCGCCCCTTGACGCGGAGCCGAAAGTAAGCAACCTTTCATCCGGATATACGGATGAAGAAAAACCCTGTCTTCGATCGCCTCACCGCGCTCGCCGACCCGATTCGTGCCCGGCTCCTGCTCATCCTCGAGCGGCACGAACTCACGGTCGGCGAACTGCGCTCGGCTCTCCAGCTCCCCCAGAGCACGGTGAGCCGCCATTTGCGCGCGCTCGCGGACTCCGGTTGGGTCGTGAGCCGCGAAGACGGCACGAGTAATCGCTATCGCATGCCCGTGCGTGAACTCGCCGCCGCCCCGCGCCGGCTCTGGCAGTCGGTGCGCGACGACTTCGGCGCGCACGCCACCGCCGCGCGCGACGCCGAGCGCGTGCGCGCCGTACTCGCCGACCGACACTCCACGAGCCAGCAGTTCTTTGCCTCGAGTGCCGCGCAGTGGGACAAGCTCCGCGCCGAACTCTTTGGCGCGCGCACCGAACTCTACGCCCTTCTCGGGCTGCTCGATCGCAACGCGATCGTCGGCGACCTCGGCTGCGGTACCGGTCAACTCGCCGAGGCGGTGGCGCCGTTTGTTAAACAGGTGATTGCCGTGGACGAATCCACCGCGATGTTGCGTGCCGCGCGCGCGCGACTCGCGGGGCTCAAGAATGTGGACGTCCGTCAGGGCACACTCGAGACACTCCCGCTGGAAGAAGGCGAGCTCAATGTAGCGATCCTCAGTCTCGTGCTGCACTACATCGCCGATCCCGCTCACGCGTTGGCGGCCGTGCGCCGCGCCCTCGCCGTGGGCGGCAAAGCCTTGATTGTGGACATGCTCCCACACGACCGCGCCGAGCTGCGCGACACGATGGGGCACGTCTGGCTCGGCATCGGTGAGCAACAACTTCACACGTGGGCAGTCGAGGCGGGGTTCACGCAGTGCATCGTGCACGCCGTGCCGCCCACGCCAAATACCAAAGGTCCTACGTTGTTCGCGGCGACATTGATGTAGCGCCGTCCATCGTTTGTTCCGGCTTCACCACGCATCCCGTTCGCAACACACCACGCATTTCATTCATCAACCGTTTCTCCCCTCACGAAAACATCATGTCAGCCACTGCCGTCACGCCGCACCCCTTCGACGCCGCCAAAGCCGCCGGCCGCGAACCCTTTAAGGTACGCGACATCACGCTCGCAGAGTTCGGCCGCAAGGAACTCCGCCTCGCCGAATTCGAAATGCCGGGCCTCATGGCGCTCCGCATCGAGTACAAAGGCAAGAAGCCGCTCAACGGCGCCAAGATCATGGGCTCCCTGCACATGACGGTGCAGACCGCCGTGCTCATTGAAACGCTCACCGAACTCGGCGCCGATGTGCGCTGGGTGAGCTGCAATATCTTTTCGACGCAGGATCATGCGGCCAGCGCGGTGGTGGTTGGCAAGGACGGCACGGCGGATCATCCGCGCGGCACGCCCGTATTTGCGTGGAAGGGCGAGACGCTCCCCGAATACTGGTGGTGCACGGAGCAGGCCCTTCGTTGGCCGGACGGCTCCGGCCCGAACCTGTTGCTGGATGATGGTGGCGACGCCACGCTCCTCATTCACAAGGGCGTCGAGTACGAAGCCGCCGGTACGGTGCCCAAGCACAACCCGGCCAAGGAGAGCGAAGAGTACGGCGTCATCCTCGACCTGCTCGCCACCGAACTCAAGAAGGACGGCGCGCGCTGGACCAACGTGGCTGCCGATCTCAAGGGCGTCTCGGAAGAGACGACCACGGGGGTGCACCGCTTGTACGAAATGATGAATGCCGGCACGCTGCTCTTTCCGGCGATCAACGTCAACGACTCCGTGACCAAGAGCAAGTTCGACAACCTCTACGGCTGCCGTCATTCGCTCACCGACGGCATTCTTCGCGCCAGCGATGTGATGCTCGCCGGCAAGGTGGCCGTGGTGCTCGGCTACGGCGATGTGGGCAAGGGCTGCGCGCAGGCGCTCAAGGGACAGGGCGCGCGTGTGGTCATCACCGAAATCGATCCCATCTGCGCATTGCAGGCGGCGATGGAAGGGTATCAGGTCACCACGCTCGACGCGGTGGTGAGCACGGCCGACATCTTCATCACCGCCACCGGCAACAAGGACATCATCACCGCCGCGGATATGGCCAAGATGAAGGACAAGGCGATCGTCGGCAACATCGGCCACTTCGACAACGAAATCGACATGGCCGGGCTCAAGAACTACAAGGGCGTGGAACGCATCAACATCAAGCCGCAGTACGACGAGTTTGTGTTCCCTGACGGTCACAGCGTGATGATTCTCGCCGAAGGCCGTCTCCTCAACCTCGGTTGCGCGACGGGCCACCCGAGCTTTGTCATGAGCTGCTCGTTCACCAATCAGGTCGTCGCGCAGATTGATCTGCACCTCGCGGCGCAGGGCAAGCCGACAGTGTCGGGCACGGTGTACGACAAAAAGGCGGTGTACACGCTGCCCAAGAAGCTCGACGAAAAAGTCGCGCGCCTGCACCTCGACAAACTCGGCGTGAAGCTCACCGAGCTCACCGCCGATCAGGCGGCGTACATTGGCGTGGATGTGAAGGGGCCGTACAAGGCCGATCCGTACCGGTACTAAACGGCTACGGCAGTTAACTGTTTTCGGTTTTCGGTTATCCGTCACGGACAACCGAAAACCGGACACGGTACACGGCAACCGGTATACAGCAGTCGGCGCTTCGTCCGAGCGCCGCTCACGCAAAGAACCGTCCGCGCCCTCCACTCGGGGCGCGGACGGTTTGTGCATTCTCCCAGGCCCGCCTACTCGCGGTCACTGCCGACATGCGGCAGATTTTCCACCATGACATCCAGCCGTCGCTCCTTCCTTGCTACCAACGCCGCCGCCGCCGCCGCCGCCGCCGCCGCTGCCTGTACACCGCTCACGCGTCTCGCGAGCCCGAGCCGATCCATTCTCATCAGGGGCGGCACCGTGGTCGACGGCACTGGGGCGCGGCGCGTGCTGGCGGATGTGCTGATTGAGAATGGCGTCGTTCGCGAGATCGGATCCAACCTGCAGTCGAGCGGCGCCGACATATTGGACGCGCGCGGTTTGATTGTCTCTCCGGGATTTGTGGACATTCACTCGCATGGCGACGGTGGGATCACCGCCGATCCCTTGGCGGAGTCGCTCGTGCGACAGGGCGTGACCACGGTCGTGGTGGGGCAGGACGGCTCCAGCAACGGTCCGCGCGAGCAGGACGATCCCGACGCGCGCTTCACCTCCATTGGCCAGTATCTCACCTCGCTCACGCGCGATGTAAAGCCGGCGGTCAATGTGGCGACGATGGTCGGTCTCGGGACGGTGCGCGGCGCGGTGGTCGGCCCAGCGGATCGTCCCGCCACACCCGACGAACTTCGGCGCATGACGGCGCTCGTCACGCAGGCGGTACTCGAAGGGGCGTGCGGCGCGAGCACGGGCCTCGAGTACGCGCCCGGCGCATTCGCGAGCATTGATGAACTCATTGCGTTGTGTAAGCCACTCGCGGCCAAACGCTTGCCGTACTCCACGCATATGCGCAACGAAGACGACACCCTCGTGGAGGCGGTGGACGAAGCGATTGCGATTGCGCGCGGCGCCGGCGTGCCGTTGCAGATTGCGCACCTCAAGACGAGTGGTGTGCGGAACTTCAGCAAGATCGACACGGTGCTGGCGCGTATTGACGCCGCGAAGTTGAGCGGTATGGACGTCGCCTTCGATCGCTATCCGTACGTCGCGTACTCCACCGGGCTCAGCAACATGTTTCCCGTGTGGGCGCTCGACGGTGGCAGCGCCGCGTTTGTGGCGCGTCTCGAATCGCCAGACACCGCAGCCAAGGTGCGCGCTGAGTCTGAGGCAAAAGCGGTGACGGTGGGCGGATGGCACAGTGTGGCCATCTCCGGCGTTAGCAATGCGGCTGACCGTGCCGCCGAGGGGCAGCGCGTCGATGAGCTGGCCAAGGCGGCTGGTGTGGCGTCTTACGACTACGTCGTGGGATTGCTCAAGCGAAATGGTGGGAGCGTGGGGACGGTCGTCTTCGCTATGAGCGAAGCCAATCTGAAACGCTTGCTCGCGCATCCGCTGGGCATGGTGTGCAGTGACGGCGGCTCCTTTGCCGTGAGCGGTGCGTCGCGTCGCGGCCATCCGCATCCGCGTGGGCTGGGTTCGTTCCCGCGCGTGCTCGCCAAGTATGTGCGCGAGTCAGGCACCCTCTCGCTCGAACAGGCGGTCTACAAGATGAGCGGTTTTCCCGCCTCGCGTCTTGGGCTCGGCGGCGGCGTGGGCCTACTCAAAGTGGGCGCGGCCGCGAACGTCGCAGTCTTTGATGCTGCGACCGTAGAGGACGGGGCCACATTCGCCGATCCGTTTCAGTACCCCAAGGGAATTCCGTACGTGGTGGTCAACGGCGTCGTGGCGCTCCGGGAAGGGGAACGCTCGCACGAGCGTACCGGGCGCGCGCTGCGGGCTGTCGGGCGGTAGCCACGCGGCCGGTGTCTGCACCGGTCGCAGTGGCGGCCGGTGTGACGCGCCCTCAGCGCATCCACACCACCGCATAGAACGGCCCGCGCCGCGATCCCGTCGTTTGCACCGGCCGGCATCCCGCTCCACGCAAGGTGCGCGCAATCGTACCGGTGCTCTCGCTTCCCGGTGGATATAACTCCACCATCTCCACCTCGCTCGTGTCGTACGCATCGAGGGTGATGTTCCCCACCATGCGGCGTCCGTCGAGGAGCACGCAGACGGTGCTGCTCAGCATTTGGAGGTCGAGCGTGAGCAGCGCCGAAGTCGGCGATCGCATGAGGGCTTGCCCCAGCGGCAGATCGTCGAATGGTTCGAGATCTTGCCGCGACGCCACCACCGCGCGACCACCGCGCGCGACGATTCGCTGCTGCGCATCGGCCCACGCCGCCTCCACGATGTTGGACGTGCCGCTCAGCTCGGCAAGTCGGTTGGCCGACGCGTGCAAACTGTCCAGCAAGTTGAGATGGAGGACGATGCCACGCGTGTCTTCGAACCGCAGGCTCATCACGCCCATTTCGTACCCAGGCTTTCTGCCTTTCACCACCACGGGGCCGGGACGCATGTTGGGAAAGGAGAACCATCCGTCCGGTCCTGACGTGGTGGTTGCATGCCCCGCGCCAACCAAGTCCACGATCGCGCCCGCTAACGGGTAGCCGCTCGAGTCGGTCACCACGCCGGCCAAGACCTTCACCTTCGCTTCCACGAGCACCGTGTCGAGTTGGGCCGGCGCTGGTACGAGTAGCACGTCGACGGTCGTGGTGACGTTGGCCTTCACCGAAATATTGGTTACCGTCGGCAGAAACCCGACTTTCCGAACCATGAGCACGCGCGAACCTGGCGCGATGGACGGAAACGCAAAGGTGCCGTCTCCGTTGCTCCGAATGCGAAGGGTTGCGCCACCGATCGCGATTTCGGCGTCCGGCACTGGGCGACCATCGGCGAGCGTCACTTTGCCAGAGACGCTCGCTGGGAGCGGTTGGTCGCGAACAATCTGCGCACGCGCGCTCCCCGTCCATGCGAGCGCGAGCATTGAGAGAACCGCTGTGTTGCGCCGCAGCATCGTGGTGCTCCTTGTCGCGGGGGGTCTGCCGCCTCGGCTATTTCGCTCGGGCCGCCGATTTCCAGAAATCGATGCCGCCGGCCTGCTGACCGACATCGGCACTGGCCACCTTGGTGAGCGAGGTCAGGTCGATCACGTCCACGGTCCCCGGCTGCGAGCCCGTGCCTTCCACCGAAATGAACACGTAGCGATCGTCGTCCGATACTGCCGCGCCGTGCACCACTTTGCGGGTGGTCGGAATTTTCGCGAGTTCCCGTCCGGACGCCACGTCGATCACCGACACCGAGGCATCGCGCTTGTTGGTGCCGATCAGCTTCGTGCCGTCGTGCGTCACTGCGAGATTGTACACGCCGTTGCCGGTCGGGATCCGGCGGCGCACGGACCAGCGCTGGACGTCAATCTCGACGATCTCGCTCGATTTGTTGCATGCCACCCACACCACATCGCCCTTGGGCGAGGGCTGCGCCCAGGTCGGCGAACAGCTCACGTCGCCGAGCTGGGGCGGCTCCATGCCGTGACCGCCCATGTCGTGGCCAGCGTGCGCTTCCGCGCCGCGGGCGGGCGGGGCACCGGTCATCCCCATCTCCTTCCCTTTGGTGAGAAAGAAGTGACGGCTCACCGCAAGCGTCCGCGTGTCGATCTCCACCAGCTCCTCATCCATCATGCACACGGAGTAGTGCTTGGTGCCGTCGGCGCTCAGGCGCGATCCGTGGGGCATGGTGCAGGTGGGAATGCGCGCGATCTCCACCATCTCGTCAGCCGCCACCACGCTCACGTCGCTCTGCACCATCTCGCCGTGCAGGTTGAAGTTCACCACGTACACGTAGAAGCCGTCCGGCGACACCTGCAGCGTGGCCGGGAAGTTACCGAGCATCAGTTGCCCTTTGCGTTCGCCGGTCTGCGTGTCGTAGCGGCTGAGGCGACCGTACGGCGTGCCGTGCGCGGTGCTCACGAAATACGATTTGCCGTCGGGTGACACTCCCACACCGTGCGGTCCCGCGACTTCCGTGGGGAGGAGCCCCACGTAGCGTTCCCGTTCTTTGATGAACGCCACACCATCGAACTTGAGCAGCGTCACCTGATCCACCGATTCCGACGCCACGTATACGAAGTAATCTCGCGCTGGTGCAACGACCCGCGCGGGCGCCGCTGCGGTGCCGCGCGCGCCGGTTCCCTGTGCCCGCGCCTCGCTGCCGCGGATCGCGGCGGCGGCCAGTAGCACTGCCATCACACGTCGCGTCACGGCACCACCGCCGGCTTCGGTTCGATCTTCACCAGAAACAGCCCGCCGTTGAAGTCGTTCACGTACGCCACGCCGTCCTTCACTACCACGCCCCAGGTCATCGTGGAGTTGGGAATGAAGCCGTTGGGCGACGACGGATTGACGTGTGCGATCTCGCGCTGCTGTGCGCGCAAATCACCGCGCAACTCACCGGAGATGTCGAACGCGCGGAAGCCGGCGTTGTACGCGCCCATGTACAACGTGTCGCCCGCCACCCACACATTGTGCACGCCGCCGTACTCCGGTTCATAGAACGCCACCGGCTTCGGATGCGTGATGTCGCTCACGTCCAGCACCTGTAGCCGGCCGTACGCGCGGGCGGGCTGCTTGGCGAACAGTTTTTCTTCATCGTCGGTCGTGAATACTTCGTCGGAAATGAACACGTAGTTCTTGTGGCGCCATGCCGTGTGCGTGCCGCGCACGAAGCCGGGTCCGCCCACCGTCTCCACTTGCTTGTAGAGCGCGTTGAGATCGTACTTGTACTGGCTTACGAATTGGGGTGCCGACGGCGACCCGCCCTTGAGCCCGTTGCCGATGTCGAGAATCACCATGCCGTCGTTCCACCAGCTGCCGTACAGGAAACCGTCGCGCACGTCGATGTCGTGCAGCATGCGCCCGGCGTCGGTGCGCGGCGTCTTCCACTGCGCCACTTCCTTGGGATGCGCCGGATCGTTGATGTCGATCACGTGCAGCGCGCCCGTGCCGTCGTTGGTCAGGTACACGTGACGGCCGAACGTGGGCTGCGTGTATACGAACGCCGAGTGCACGCCCGACGTGACGCCCTCGGTGAACTCACCCACGACCTTCGGGTGCATCGGGTCGTCGAGCGTCGCAATCACGATGCCGTTCTTGCGGTTGTCCGCCCCCTCACGCGTGATGACCATCACCTTGCCGTCTTCCGACGTCATGATGTCGTTGATCACACGCGCGTTCACCACCACGGAGTCCACGATCGCCGGCTTGGTGGGATCGCTCACGTTGAGCACGTACACGCGATCGCCGCCAAGGTGCGTGCCGAGGTACGCGACCTTGCCGTTGGGATGCACCCACACTTCCGAGGTCGGGAAGGTGCTGCGCACCACGGAGCCGAGGATCGTCGCCTTGCGGCGCACGTCGCGCGGTGTGAGCGTCACCGTCGTCTGCACGGAGCGCGACCCAAACGCCGCGCTCACCGTGTAGGTGCCGGCCTCGTAGCCCACGAACGCGCCCTCGGCGTCAATCGCGCCCTGGCCGGGGGAGAACATCCATGACGGTGCGAGCCCAGCGATGTCCTTGCCGCCCGCGTCCTTGGCCGAGACCTTGAAGCGAACGACGTCGCCCGTGCGCGCCTGCACCGCGTTCGGCGTGAGCGTCAACGCCGAGAGATTCGACGCCACCACCGCGAGGTCGAGCGTTCCCTTCACGCCGCCGACGGATGCCGTGATGGTCGCCTTGCCCGGCGCCACACCGGTGATCGAGCCGTCGCGGCCGACCTTTGCCACGGCCGGCGCCGAACTCGTCCACGCTACGGCGTCGCCGCGCGTGTCGCCGGACTTCGAGAATACCGACGCGCCCACCGTGAGCGATTGCCCCGCGAGGAGCGACGTCGGGCGCGGCGCAATCGCAATTGAGGCCGCCGGCCCCGGCACCACCTGCACTTCGAGATGCAGGATCACCGGCTTCTGCCCCGCGACCACGGCCGACACGGTCAGCGGTACGGTGCTCGGTGCGCCGGCCATCACGAGCCCGGTGGCGTCGATGACGCTCTCAAAGCTCCCGGCCGTCTGCTGAAAACGGATCGTCGCGCCTTTGACTTCCTGGCCGCTGGCGTCGAGCGCCTTGGCCGTGAGGCGCAGTGAGTCGCCGGCCGTCACCTTCGGTGAAGCAGGCGACACCGTGATGCGCGCCACCGGATTCTGCGCGAACGCGATCGTGGGAAGGGCCAGCAGGGCAACCAGAGCGCGCATGTGCATCCTCGTCAGGGGGGGCATTTATGGTACCACCTTCGGCCGCGGTTCGATGCGGATGATCCACAGTCCGTTGTTGTCGTCGTTCACATACGCCAATCCGTCCTTGGGGTTTACCACCACCCCCCACGTCATCGCCGAGTTCTTGACATGTCCGTCCATGTCGGCCGTGTTAAAGTGGCCGATCTCGCGTCCCTGCGCGCGGAGATCACCGCGCAGTTCGCCGGAAATATCGAACGCGCGGAAGCCGGCGTTGTAGGCGCCCATATAGAGCGTGTCGCCCGCCACCCACACGTTGTGTACACCGCCGTACTCGGGCTCGTACCACGCCACCGGCTTGGGGTGCGTGATGTCGCTGACGTCGAGCACCTGCAGGCGTCCGTACGCGCGGCCGGCGGCGGCGTCCTTCGCCCCCTTGGGACCGGCGGCCGGAAACACTTCGTCCGCAATGAACACGTAGTTCTTATGGCGCCACGCCGTGTGCGTGCCGCGAATGAAGCCCGGGCCGCCGTCCACTTCGACGTCCTTGTACAGCGCGTTGAGATCGTACTTGTACTGCGACACCAACTGCGGGTTCGACGGCGATCCGCCCTTGATGCCATTGCCCACGTCGAGCACCACGAGCCCGTCGTTCCAGTAGCTCCCGTAGAGCAGTCCGTCGCGCAGGTCGATGTCGTGCAGCGAGCGGCCGGCGTCGGGGCGCCCCTCCGTCTTCCAGCGGGCCACTTCCTTCGGATGATACGGATCGTTCACGTCGAGGATATGCAACGCGCCGGTGCCGTCGTTGGTCAAATAGATGTGCGTGCCGAATTTCTCCTGCTTGTACACGAACGACGAGTGCACGCCGCCCGTGACGCCGTCCGTGAATTCGGCGATCGGCTTGGGATGCGCCGGATCCTCGAGCGAGGCAATCACGATGCCGTTCTTGCGGTCGCTCGCGCCCTCACGCGTGAAGACGAGGAACTTGCCGTCGGGAAAGGTCATCACGTCGTTCACGCGGCGCGTGTTGGCGATCACCGAATCGGTGACCGTCGGGTTGGCCGGATTGCTGATGTCGATGGCGTACAGCACGTCGCCCCCCGAGCCGGAGCCGAGGTAGGCGTGCTTGCCGTCGGGATGGATCCACACTTCCTCGGTGCTGAACCGCGTGCGCGGCAACCGGCCGACGAGCGTCATCGGGCGGCGCACGTCGCGCGCGGCGAGCGTCACGGTCGCCTCCACCGCGCGCGTGCCCAGCGACGCCGTGACGGTGTACTCACCCGCCACGTAGCCCACGAACGCGCCGTCGCCGTCGATCGCGCCGTTGCCCGGCGACATGCTCCAGGTGGGCGTGAGCCCGGTGATCGGTTTGCCAGCGGCGTCCTTGGCATTCACCACGAAGCGCAACACGTCACCCGTGCGCGCGTCCATATTCGCGGGAGAAAGCGAAACGGAGCCGACGGTCCCTGCCACCACCGTGATTGGCAGCGTTGACGCGACGCCGCCCACACTCGCGGTGATCGTCGTCGCGCCGCTTCCCACCGCGGTCACGAGCCCCGCATCGGTGACGGTTGCCACTGCGGGATTGGCGCTCTTCCAGGTTGTACGGTCATCGCGATGGTCGCCGCCCGCGCTGAATACGTGCGCTACCGCACGCAACCGCTGGCCGGTGAGGAGCTTGGCCGAGCTCGGCGCCACGTCTAGGCGCGCGGCCGGACCGGGGAGCACGCGGATCTCGATCTGCTCGAACTTTGGGCGCGCGCCCGGCGCCGTGGCGGTCACCGTCACGGGCAGCGTGCTCGTCGAACTCCCCGTGACGAGGCCGAGTGAATCAACGCGCCCTTCAAAACGCGCGGCAGAACCGAGGCGATACCGGAAGGTGACGCCGGTCATCAGGTTCCCCTGCGCATCGCGCGCCTCGGCGCGGAGCCGCAGCGTGTCGCCGGCGGTCATCGACCGGCTGGCGGGGAAGACGACGATCCGCGCGATGTCGGGGGAGGCCTGTCGCGCCGCCGCAGGAACGGCCGTTGCGGCAAGCGCCACGAGCGCTGCGAAGAAGAGGGCGTTGGGTCGGATCATGAAAGTCTGGGTTGGGGCGCGGGCGGCGCCGTTCTGTTCTCGCTATAATGGTACCTATGACCCTCATTCGCTATGCCGCCCTCCTTGCCTGCGCCGGCTCCCTCAGCGCCCAGGCCCCCGCGTCGAAATCAGCGGCCGACGCCCTCGCTCACGCCAAGGCCATCCTCGCCACCACGCCGCTCGTCGATGGCCACAACGATCTGCCGTGGGCCATTCGCGAAAGCAAAACGGCGCCGCGCGACGTCGGGGCCTACGACCTTCGCAAAACCACGCCGCACCAGACCGACCTCGCGCGCATGTCCGCGGGCAAACTCGGCGGACAGTTCTGGAGCATCTATATTCCGGGAGAGGTGAAGGACTCGGGCTTCGCGCGTATCCAGCTCGAACAGTTCGACATCGCGCGTCGCATTGTGGCGATGTACCCCGAGAAGCTCGTCGCGGCCTCAACGGCCGCCGACATCCGTGCCGCATTCAAGAAAGGCAAAGTCGGCTCGATGTTCGGCCTCGAAGGTGGACACGCCATTGAGAACTCGCTCGGCGCACTGCGCATGTACTACGATCTGGGCGCGCGCTACATGACGCTCACGCACAACGTCACGCTCGACTGGGCCGACGCCGCGCTCGACAGCGCCAAGCACAACGGTCTCACGCCATTCGGCAAGGAAGTCGTGCGCGAGATGAACCGGCTCGGCATGTTGCTCGATCTGTCGCACGTTTCACCGGCGGTGATGAGCAACGCGCTCGACGTTACAGAATCGCCCGTGATCTTCTCGCATTCGTCGGCGCGCGCGCTGGTGGACCACAAACGCAACGTGCCGGATTCGATTCTCCGCCGCCTCCCCAAGAACGGCGGCGTGGTGATGGTGACGTTCGTTCCAGGGTTTGATTCGCCGGCGGTGTTCGCACACGCCGCTGCCCGCACGGCCGCGGCGGCCGATGCCCGGCGTCGGCTCGGCACCGATGCCGCCGCCGTCGAGCGTGACATGAAGACGTGGGATGCCGCTCACCCCGCGCCGCACGCGACCATCGGTGACGTGGCGAACCATCTCGACCACATCAAGAAAGTGGCCGGCCCCAATCATGTGGGCATCGGCAGCGACTTTGATGGTGTGGAAGATGACCTGCCAGACGGATTACAGTCGCAGGCCGATTACCCCGCGCTGTTTGCCGAACTCATTGTGCGCGGCTGGAGCGATGCCGACCTGCGCAAACTCGCCGGCGAGAATGTGCTCCGCGCGCTCGGGACAACGGAGAAGGTGGCCAAGCGGCTACAAAAGGAACGGCCGCCGTCCACCAAGACTATTGATCAGCTCGACCGCGGCCCCAAGATGTAACTAGCGCGCGTTCAGGTGCTCGTTGAACCAGACGCGTAACTGTACCAATGTCAGCAAGCGAATGGCATCGACTTCCTTGAGGACGCGCTCGTAGCCACCGGATCCGCTCCCGCCCACCACCAGCTTGGTGTGCGGGAGCGCCGTGCGTAGGGCCCGTAACTCGCCTGGCAGCCGCACGTCATCGCTTGGCACGACAATGCTCAGGGCAATCGCCGCGGCGTGGGTGCGCTGCGCGGCTTCCACAAAGTCGGCCGCCGGCAGATTGCCGCCGAGGTAGAGCACGCGCCATCCAGAGGTGGCGCCCGCCGCTGCGGCGAGCATCGCGCCGAGCTCGTGCATGTGACCAGTCGGTGTCCCCACCACCACAAGCGGTGCCGCCTTTGAGGCCTGCGCGCTTTCCATCATCCAGCCTAACGTCTGACGGATGACCTGCGAGGCCATGTGTTCACTGGCGGGACGCAGCACCCCTTGGTGCCAGAGCGAGCCGATGGTAAAGAGCAGGGGGCTGAGCACCCCTTCGAGCATCTCGTCCACGCCGAGGTACAGCGCGGCGCGGCGCAACACGGCTTCGAGCGCGCGGTCATCGTAGTTCTCGACCGCTTGGAGCGCGGCCGCGAGTACGGAGTCGCCCGATGACGTTGAGATGGCGGCGTTGCTCAAGTCACTCGCCATCTTCAGCGTTCTTGCTTCTTTGTCAATGAGCGCCTGCAGCGCTTCGGTGGTGTAGGGCGAGACGTGGCTGATCGGCCATCCGGCGTCCACTGCCTGACGCAACAGATTGAGCCGGGTGATGTCGGCGTCGGAGTAGAGTCGCTGCCGCCCCGATGACCGCGACGGAGTCACCGCGTTGTAGCGGCGCTCCCACGCGCGCAGGAGATCAGGACTCAATCCGGTACGGTCCACCACGGCACGAACTGGATGCAGGGTGTCGCTGCTGGGGAGTTCCGAAATCATCAGTCTCCAGGTGGGGGGGATGGAGTGTCCAGAAAATGTACATAGTGTCCAAATATTTGGCAATAGAAAAGCTGGACAAATAGAATCCCGACAGGTATTGTCCAGATATGGAAAGCATCTTGTCCACATCTATTACCGTCCCGCTCGGTCGCGCTGAAGTCTTTGGCTTCTTTGC
>CANIWQ010000065.1 GCA_947471365.1 Gemmatimonadota bacterium
AGCCGCGGGAGCCGTCCATCGCCGAGCGCACGTCGGCGAGGTCGGCGGCGTCTTCGTGGTCGAGGGAAAGTGGTGCGGCGGCGGGAACGATGCCGGCGCAGTACTTCTCGACCATCGCGATGGTGCGGCTGGCGAGGTTGCCGAGTCCGTTGGCGAGTTCCGCGGTGTAGACGGCTTCGAAGCGCTCGGCGCTGAAGCTGCCATCGCCGTCAAAGGGGACTTCGCGCAGGAGGAAATAGCGGAAGGCGTCGGGACCGTACTGCTCGACGGTGTCGGGGAGACTGACCTTGACCCCCGCCGATTTGGAAAAGCGTTCGCCGCCAAAGCTGATGAACCCGTGGGCCCAGACGCGCTCCGGGAGCGGCAGTTCGGCCGCCTGTAGCATGGCCGGCCATACCACGCAGTGGAGGCGGGTGATGTCTTTGCCCACGATGTGCAGTTGTGCGGGCCAGCGGTCTTTCCATCCCTTGTTGGGATAGCCGGTGGCGGTGAGGTAGTTGGGGAGCGCGTCGAACCAGACCCACGTGCCCTGCGATTCACCGTCCCCCGATGGGAGGGGGAAGGGAATCGCCCAACTGAGTTTGGATCGCGTGATGGAAATGTCCTCGAGTCCCTGTTCGAGCAGGGCGAGGATTTCGTTGCGGCGCGACGCCGGCTGAATGAAGTCGGGGCGATCGGCGAGGAGGCGCTCGAGAAAGCCTTGGTATTTGGTGAGTCGGAAGAACCAGTTGCGTTCCTCCGTCCACTGGAGTTCGCGCGTGGGGTGGACGGTGCACTTGCCGTCGATGATTTCGTTTTCGCGTTTGAACAGTTCACAGCCAACGCAGTACCAGCCGTCGTATGCCTTTTGGTAGAAGTCGTCGGGCGAACTTTCGGCAATGCGCTTGATCAGGGCACGCACGCCGCTCTTATGCGGCGCGTCGGTGGTGCGTATGAACTGGTCGTAGGAAATGGACAGTCGCGCCCACATGGCCTTGAAGTGTTCGGCGACGCCGTCCACAAAGGCTTGCGGTTCGATCCCCTGCGCGGCGGCGGTCTGCGCGACTTTCTGGCCATGCTCGTCCATTCCAATGAGGAAATGGACGCGTTCACCCAGTTGACGGTGAAAGCGTGCGATGGCGTCGGCGCCGATTTTTTCCAGGGCGTGTCCGAAGTGCGGATCGCCGTTGGCGTAGTCGATGGCGGTGGTGATGTAGAACGGGCGTGGTTCGGTCACGTCAACTTCCGGCGGTGGGCGGAGCGGAGGGAGGGGTTCCCTCGGGCGAGGACGGGGGGGCTCCGCCGTCACGGCTGCGTCGGCCGCCACGGCGTCCGCGCCGACGGCGACGGTGCTGGGCGGCGTCGTCGGCAGTACCTGCGCCGTTGCCGGCATCGGCAGTCACCGCATCAGGTGCGGGTGTAGACGGCGCGTTCGGGACGGGGCGAGCCGAACGCTCGTTTCTTGAACGGTCGGGACGCTCCGGACGACCCTGTTGCGGGCGATCGTCGGCAGGTTGCTGCGGACGATCGGCGCGTGGCTGTTGCGGACGATCGGCGCGTGGCTGATGCGGACGATCGGCGCGTGGCTGTTGCGTACGATCGGCGCGTGGCTGTTGCGGACGATCGGCGCGTGGCTGGTGCGGACGATCGGCGCGTGGCTGTTGCGGACGATCGGCGCGTGGCTGTTGCGGGCGATCGGCGCGTGGCTGTTGCGGACGATCGGCGCGTGGCTGTTGCGGACGATCGGCGCGTGGCTGCTGCGACCGATCGGGGCGCGGCTCCTGCGTCCGTTCCGTGCGCGGCGGCTTGGATCGATCTGTCCGTGACTGCGGCGGTCGTTCGGCGCCGCCTTGTTGCGGCCCCTCTGGGCGGGAGCGTGTACGCTCGGGCTGTGCCGGTCGCTCAGGCCGTTGCTGTTGACGCTGTTGGTGCTCGCGTTGTTTTTCGTGCGACGACCGCTGCGGCGTCGATGGCTTGTCCGCCATCACGCGTCGCTCGGCGGTGTCGTCCATGGTGTCGTCGTCACCATCCTCAGCGACATCGGCGGCGGGGGCGGTGTATTCGCCGCCAAGCTCGCGGTTCAGAATGTCGAGCGCGAGAATGCGCGATTCGCCCGTGGGTCCGCGCAAGGTGACCTGTTCGCGGAAAATATCATTGGAGACGACTTTCTCCTCGCCGAGGAGCGTGACGAGGATTCTCCCTTCCTTGGGGAAGCGCTTGCGTTGCTGCACGTAGAACTCGTGCTCGTATCGCAAGCAGCACATGAGGCGCCCGCACGAGCCGGAAATTTGTGCAGGGTTGAGCGTCGAGAGGCGCTGGTCTTTGGCGACACTCGATTTGACGGGGCGCAGATCAGGGAGCCAACTGGCGCTGCACAGCTGCCGCCCGCAGCGGCCGATCCCGTCGAGACGCCGCGCTTCGTCGCGGACGCCAATGTGCCACATCTGCACGCGCGTGCTGAGTTCGCTTTCGAGTTGGCGGACGAGGTTGCGAAAGTCGATACGCGCTTCGGCGGTGAAGTAGATGGTGAGCCGTCGGCGGTCGAGTTGCCACTCGGTGTCCGTGATCTTCATGTCGAGCTTCTGCGCTCGTGTTTTTTCGATCGCGCGTCTGCGCACGGCGTCTTCGTCTTCGCGCAACAGACGGGCGCGTTCAATCTCCTCGCCGTTGGCGAGGCGCACGGCGGCGCGGAGTGGCCCCGTCGCTTCTTTGCCGTGCGTGGTGCCGGCCTTCCGTCGCGTGGCGAGTTCGCCAGTGGCGTGCACGCGACCGAAGTCTTCGCCACGGTCGGTTTCGACGATGATCCCGGCTTTCTCGGCGGGTGGTTCGTCGAACGGCCAGTGAAAGAACTCCCGCCGGTTGCCTTTGAAGGTCACTTCAATCAGTTGCGTCATCGGATACGGCTAAAAGGGCTTACTCGGTGTACTGGCCGATGCGCAAGAACTTCTCGCGCCGACGGCGTACGAGTTTGTCGGGCTTGAGGCGGCGCAGTTCGTCGAGATTCCGAATCAGTGCGTCGCGCACGGCCGTGGCGGTGGCGTCGTGGTCGGCGTGTGCGCCGCCCACGGGTTCCGGAATCACTTCGTCCACGACGCGCAGTTCCATGAGGTCGGGAGCCGTGATCTTGAGGGCACTCGCGGCGCGTTCGCGATTTTCCACGCTCTTGCCGTCCTTCCACAAGATGGCCGCGCACCCTTCGATGGTGATGACCGAATAGATGGCGTTCTGCAACATCAGTACGCGGTCGGCCACGCCGAGCGCGAGCGCGCCCCCGGAACCGCCTTCGCCGATGACGGTGGCGACGATGGGGACCGTGAGTCGGCTCATCTCGAACAAGTTGCGCGCGATGGCTTCACTCTGCCCACGTTCTTCGGCGCCGAGCCCGCTCCAAGCGCCCATGCAGTCGATGAACGTGATAACGGGGACGTGAAATTTCTCGGCGAGTTTCATCAGGCGGAGCGCCTTGCGGTACCCCTCCGGATGCGGCATGCCAAAGTTGCGGTAAATGTTTTCCTTGGCGTCGCGCCCGCGCTGATGGCCGATGACCATCACGGTCTCGGAGTCGAGGCGCGCGAATCCGCCAACGATCGCCGCGTCCTCACGAAAGGCGCGATCGCCGTGCAGTTCGATCCAGTCGGTGAACGCGAGTCGCAGGTAGTCAAGCGTGAAAGGCCGACGGGGGCTCCGTGCCACCTGCACGCGTTGAATGGGCGTGAGGTTCTTGTAAATCTCCGAGCGCAGCTCATCGAGTTTTTTCGTGAGCGAGGCGACTTCTTCGTCGGTCGAGACGCCGCGTTCTTCGGCGACGCGACGCAACTCTTCGATTTGCCGTTCGACTTCGGCAATCGGTTTTTCGAACTCAAGGGCGGACGTACCCATGATCAGCTTCCTCGGACGAGGCGAACGCGTTCCGTCCCGAGGAGCGCGCGCAGCTCCAAGAGGGTGGCGGAGGCGGGGGAGAGTTTGACGGAGGCGGAACGCCAGCGGGCTTGGGAGCCATCGGCGCCCGACCATTGCACTTCGAGTGGCGCGGAGCCGGGGTGTGAGTCGGCCACTGCGCGGACATCCTGCATGACACTCGGCGTCCAGCCCGAGTCGGGGCCGAGTTCCAGGCTCACAGAGAGCTGGCCCTGCGTGCGCAGTTCCGCGAGCCGCGTAATGCCGTCGACGATGAACGTGGGGTTGTCCACCCCTTGGTCGCGCTTGGAGTAGCCGCCCTTGATGAGGACGGGGACATCGGCCTGTACGCGGTCGCCGATGGCGGCCCACGCTTCGGGAAACACCAACACTTCGCCCGAGCCAGAAAAGTCTTCGACCGTGAGGCGGGCGAACTCATTGCCGCTCTTTTTTGAGAACTGGCGGCGCACGGTGGTCACTACAACGGCGATGGTAATTGCCTGTTCCGTCCACTCGCCGAGTTTGGCCACGGTGTGTGTGGCCAGTAGTTCGCACTCGGCGCGGAACGGCTCGAGTGGATGGCCCGAGATGTAGAAGCCGAGAATTTCTTTTTCTTTGGTGAGCCGTTCGTGCTCGCTGAGTGGCTGCAAGTTGGGGAGCACGGGGCGAAGCGGCGGTGCATTTTCTGGGCCGGCGTTTTCGCCAAAGAGCGAGCCCTGCCCGGTGGCGAGCTCCGCCTGCGAGAGCGAGGCGTGTTGCATCGCTCCGTCGAGTGCGGCGGCATATTGGGCGCGGTGTCCGCCGAGGCCGTCGAGCGCACCGGCATACAGGAGCGCTTCGAAGACGCGCTTGTTGCAGACGCGCAGATCCACTTTCTCCGCGCAATCGTACAGCGTGGTGAAGGGCGAGGCGGTGCGCGCGGTGATGATGGAGTCGATGGCGGAGCGGCCCACGTTGCGCACGGCGCCGAGGCCGAAGCGAATGCGCTTGTCTTCGAGAACGGTGAACTTGTAGTTGCTCTCGTTGACGTCGGGCGGAAGAATGTCGATGCCGAGGTCGCGGGCTTCGCTGATGTACTTCACCACCGAGTCGGTGTCGCCGATGCAGGCCGAGAGAAGCGCGGCCATGAACTCGGCTGGGAAGTGCGCCTTGAGGTACGCGGTGTGATACGAGAGCACGGAGTACGCCACGGAGTGCGACTTGTTGAAACCATAGCGGCCGAAGGTTTCAATCTGCGCGGCGATTTCGGAAATGATCTTTTTGTCGAAGCCCTTTTCGACCGCCTGGGTTTCGAACTTGCCCAGTTCTTTCTTAATGAGCTCGGCGTCTTTTTTGCCGACGGCTTTGCGGAGCACGTCGGCTTCGGCGAGCGAAATGCCCGCCAGACGCTGCGCAATACGCATCACCTGTTCTTGATAGGTGATGACGCCGTAGGTGGGCTTGAGGATTTCCTCGAGCTCGGGGAGCTGATACGAGACCGGCTCTTCACCCTTCTTGCGGCGGATGTACGTCTTGTGCATGCCCGCGTCGAGCGGCCCTGGGCGCATCAGCGCGTTGCAAGCCACGAGGTCGTCAAACGAGTCGGCGCGCATGGAGCGCACCATGTCGGTGGCGAGCGGGGATTCAAACTGGAACACGCCGGCGGTGCGACCCGCGCGCAGCATGCGGAAGGTGGCCTCGTCGTCGAGCGAGAGGGTGTCGAGGTTGGGGACGTCGCGGCCGCGCGCTTTGATGGCCACGAGGGTGTCGTGGATGATCGTGAGCGTGGTGAGGCCGAGGAAGTCCATCTTGAGCATCCCGGCCTTCTCGAGCGCGTTCATGTCGTACTGCGTGACGACGACACGCTCGTCGCCGCCAGAGCCTGAGCCCTTGGAGTCGGCCGTGCAAATGGGGACGTACTCGTCCAGCGGGCCCGGGGCGATGACGATGCCGGCGGCGTGTACGCCCGCGTGGCGGGAGAGCCCTTCGAGCGAGATGGCGAAGTCGAGCAGTTGCTGGTGTCGTTCGTCCGTTTCGTAGAGCTTGCGGACGTCCGGCACTTTCTCGATCGCTTCCTTGACCGTCAGCGAGAAGTTCGGCGCATTGGGAATAAGCTTGGCAATCGCGTCGGTTTCTGACGGCGAGAAGCCGAGTACGCGGCCCACGTCCTTGATGGCGGCGCGGGATTTGAGCGTACCGAAGGTGATGATTTGCCCTACGCAATCGCGGCCGTACTTATCGCGCACATACTCGATGACTTCGCCGCGGCGTTCTTCGCAGAAATCCACGTCGATGTCGGGCATCGACACGCGCTCGGGATTCAGGAAGCGTTCGAAGAGCAGGTCGAACTTGAGCGGGCAGACGTCGGTAATGCGCGTGGCGTACGCGACGATAGAACCCGCGGCAGAACCGCGCCCCGGACCGACGGGGATTCCCTTGTCGCGCGCGGCCTGAATGAAGTCGGCGACAATCAGGAAGTAGCCCGCGTAGCCCGTCTTTGTAATGACGCCCAGTTCGAACTCGAGCCGTTCCACGACGTGCGCGGGCAGCGGCGATCCGTAGCGCACCTTGGCGCCGTCGGTGGCGAGCTTCACGAGCAACGCGTTCTCGGTCTTCACGCCCTTGGGAAGGGGGAAGGACGGGACGTAGTACTTCTTTTCGAACGAGAAGCCGGCTTCGTCGGCAATCTTGAGCGTGTTTTCGAGAACGTCGGGGCGGTCGCTGAAATGCGCGCGAACTTCTGGGGCGGACTTGAAGAAGAGTCCGCGGTCGTACTTCATGCGATTTTCGTCGAGCCGGTCTTTCTTGAGCCCGATGCAGAGCAACACGTCGTGCGAGTCGTGGTCTTCTTCGCGCAGGAAGTGCGAGTCGTTGGTGGCGACGACGGGGAGGCTGAGTGACGACGCGAGCTTGAACACCTGACTGTTCAGCTTGCGCTGTTCGCCGGCATCGTGAGCCTGCACCTCGAGGTAGTACCGGTCCTTGAAGACGTCGGCATACCACTCGGCGGTCTTGCGGGCTTCTTCTGCCCGGTCGCCGAGGAGGTGGACGGCAACCTCGCCAGCCATGCAGGCGCTGGAAACGATGATCCCTTCGTTGTAGCGCTCGAGCAGCTCGCGGTCGACGCGGGGCTTGCCGTAAAAGCCCTCGGTGTAGGCGAGGGAAGACAGCTTGACCAGGTTCCGGTAGCCCGTGAGGTCGCGGGCGAGCAGAACGAGGTGATAATATGAACGTTCCGTGGGGGTGGCTTTGCCGCGCTGGCGGCGATCACCCGGGGCGACATAGGCCTCCATGCCCAGGATGGCTTTGAGCCCCTGCTTTTTGGCCTTCTCTTGGAACTCCCAGGCCGCGTGCAGGTTACCGTGATCGGTAATCGCGAGCGCCGGCTGCTCGAACTCGATGGCCCTGGTGATCAGGTCATCGATGCGGTTCGCGCCGTCGAGTAGGGAATACTCGGAGTGGCAATGGAGATGGACGAAGGACATTGAACCAACAAAGTTAGCCCGGCGAGCGCCTCGCTGTCAAAGTTATAGATGGGGTCATTCTTGATAGCTAATATGTTGTATTGCAACGAGTTAGCCAGTATTGGCCAGATATCCCGGCATTGCCGGCGTGGCGGCGCCCGGTTGGCGCTCGCTTTGGCGTGCGTTGTGGGGGCGGTGGGATGCCGGTCGGACCAGATCTCGGTGCCAGCTTCGGCGGCCTATTTGATCACAGTGGTGAGCGGCGACAACCAGCGCGCGCCTGCAGGATCGGTGCTTTCGGAGGCGCTGACGGTGCGGGTGGTCGATGCGGACGGGGTGCCCGCGAAGGGGACGCGCGTGGTGTTCCGCGTGGTCCGCGGCGCAGCGGCTGGGTCGGCGTTGCTGGACAGCGTGAGCCTTGCCGGGGTGGATGGTGCCGCGTCGGTCCGCTTGCAGGTGGGCAGCACGAGCGACACCACGCTGGTCACTGCGTTTGTCTGGCCGCTGATCTCGCACGCCGTGACGATGCGCGCGATGGCGACGGCGGCGCCGGTGCTGGCCACGGCGCCCACCGCGATTGCCGCGAACGATACGATCACCCTTCGAGGGCGAGGCTTGGCGATCGGTGGCGTGACGCCGACGGTGTTGTTCGGCACGGAACGCGCGAATGCGCTGGTCGCCAGCGGCGACACGGTGCTGCGGGTGATTGTGCCGCCCTGTTTGGAGGCTGGGCCGGTGGCGCTCCGGGTGTCGTGGGGGAATGTCACGACGAATGCCCTCTCGGCCACCTATGTGGGATCGTCTGTGTCTGTGGCGCTCGCGCCGTATCAGGCGATGCGTGTTCCAGGGGCGGCGTTGGCGAGTTGTCTGCGGTTGCCGGCCAACGCCACCTATCTCGTCGTGCCGCAGTTTGCGACGATCGGTTCGGGGGATTCACTCGTCGCGTGGCGGCTCGGATCGACGCCGGCGGCGAGCGGAGCTGACGTGCGCGCCACGGCGATACCGAGCGTACCGACCAATAGAGTCCAACAGCAGTTTGACGCATTCCTGCGGGCACGAGAGCGGCAGATCGCGCCGCAGGCGGCGGCGGAGGCCGCGATGCGGCGCGCGCAGGGCGTGTCGTTCCAGGCGGCGGTAGCGCCCGTGCCGCCGGCGGTGCGGGCGTTCCGTGTGGTGGCGGCGCTGGACGGTTCGCGCTTTGCGGATGTTGGCGCCCGTCTTCGGTACGCTGGGACGCACCTGTGGGTCTACACCGACACAACAGAGCGTGCGTTCTCGGATGCGGAATACCGGTCGCTCGGCGTGCTGATCGACAAAGATCTGTATCCGATTGGCGGCGCGGCGTTCGGCACGGAATCGGATGTGGACAACAACGGGCACGTGATTGTGTTGTTCACGTCGGTGGTGAACGCGATGGTGGACCGCGCGGACTGTGGGCAAAAGGGGTTCGTGACCGGATTCTTTTTTGGGAATGACCTGCTGCCGTCGAGCGCGAATTCCAATAAGGGCGAGATTTACTATTCGATGGTGCCCGATTCCACAGCGCGCTACAGCTGTGAGCACACAGGCGCTTATGTGATGAAGACAGTGCCGAGTACGTTCGTGCATGAGATGCAGCATATGATTTCGTTCAATCAGCATGTGCTGGCGCGCGGCGGTGAGTCGGAGGTGACCTGGTTGAATGAAGGGCTCAGCCATCTCGCCGAAGAGTTGGGAGCGCAACTCTTTGAAGCGCGCTTTCCGTATCCCACTGGGCGGACATCGCCCGAGCAAATATTTCCGGATTCGGCGGGACCGTTTATTACAGCGAATCTGCTCGACGCGTACGTGTATCTCTCGTTTCCGCGCGGCCATTCGGTCACGAGTTACATCGAAGCGGGCTCGCTGGAAGATCGCGGTGCGAGTTGGCTGTTTCTGCGTTGGTTGACCGAGCAGAAGGGGAATGGCATCCTCTCGCGGCTCGTGCAGACCTCGAAGACGGGGATCGGCAATGTGGAGTTCGCTACGGGGGAGACCTTTGGCGCGATGTTCGGCGATTTCAGTCTCGCGCTGTTTACCGACTCACTCCCTGGTGTGCCTCGTGCGGCGGTGGCGCCGCGGTATCGGTTTGGGCGACGCAATCTACGGGCGTTGATGGCGCGACTGGCTATCGCAGACGGATTCTCGAACCCGTGGCCCTTGCCGCTGTTTGATTTGCGCACTGGGGGATCGCTGTCGACGGGGATGATGCCGGGGACGATGACGCATACCCTCTCGCGCGCGTCCACGGCCAGTGCGATCACCTTACGGTTTTCGCGTCCGGATCTTTCGGCGTTCAGTAGCCGAGACGGGGCGCAGGTGAGCATTTTTCGGTTACCTCCATGATGACGCGACGGTTGGGCTCGCTGTGGGCGACGATGGTGCTGGTGACGGCGCTCACCGTGGCGCCGGCGGTGGCGCGCGCGCAGGGGGCGTCGCAAGCCGCGGTGTTTCTCACGCTCCCCTCGAGTGCGCGCGGTCTCGCGCTCGGCGACGGATGGGGCACGGTGATGGACGGCGGCGATGCGCTCTTTTTTAATCCGGCGCAGCTCGCGCGCGTGCGCGGCGCCGATGTATCAGCCTCGCTGCAGCGCTATGTGATGGGCACAACGCTCGGCGCGGCGAGCGTTGCAACGCCGCTGGGGCGTGGCGTGGTGGCGTTTGGGGTTCGGTTTGTGGACTATGGATCCACGGACGAAGTCGTGGTCTCGTCGAACGCGACGCCGGAGCAGGGGGTGCCGACTGGCGCACAGGTCAGTGCGCAGGATGTGGCGCTCTCGCTCGGCTACGGACTGGAGTTTGGCGAGGCAACACGCTGGCGTGTGGGAGCAGCGCTGACCTGGGCACAGCAGCACGTGGCGGCCGTGTCGGGGAGCGCGGTGGCGGCCGATGTCGGCGTGGCGCTCACGACCGCGGCTGGCTGGGATTTTTCGGCGGCGCTACAGAATGCTGGGCCGCGGCTCACGCTCGGGGCCGTGACGGCGCCGCTGCCGCTCACCTGGCGTGTTGGTGCGGCACTGCCTGCGGTGCGCACCACGCGCGCGACGTTGCGCCCGATAGTTGAAGTACGCCAGGTGCGCGGCGACGATGTGACCGGTGTGCTCGCCGCGGAAGGAACGTGGCGCGCGTCGGCGCAGGCACCGTTGCTGGCCGCGCGCGTTGGGTACGCGCTGCGCAGTGCGACGAACGACCGCTCGCCGCTTTCGTTGGGCGGGGGGCTCTCGTTCGGTCGCCTCACGGTGGACTATGCCTACGAGGGCTTTGAGCTACTCGGCGGCGCCACGCACCGTGTGGGGCTGCGGTTCGCTGCGGCGCCTCCGGTCCGGTGAGCGAGCGCCGACGATTGGTGCGCACGAGGTGGGGTACCGTGGGACTGACGCTGTTGGCGATTTTGGCTGGCATCGCGTTGCTGGCGGTGGTGACGCCGATGGGTCGCTACCTCGCACGGGGCGCATGGGCTGAGGCAGAGATTCTCGCCCGCCGCCGGTCGATCGAGGCGATGGTGCGCGACAGCGCCACGGTTCCGGCGGTGCGAGCCAAGTTGCAACTCGTGCTGGAGGCCCGGCGTTTTGCTGTGGACTCCTTGGGGCTGCCAGCTAAGAACGCGTTCACGCAGTTCACGGCATTGGAGCACGACACGCTCGTGCTCGTGCTGTCGGGTGCGCACCCCGATGCCTTGCGCGCAGTGACTTGGTGGTTCCCAGTCGTGGGACGCGTGCCGTACAAGGGATTCTTTGATTTTGCGCTGGCGCGGCGTGCGGAAGAGGAACTCGCGGCGCAGGGCTTTGATACGTATTTGCGGCCGTCGCCAGCATTTAGCACGCTCGGGTTTTTCAACGACCCTCTGCTCTCGACAACCTTGGGCGCCGATTCGCTGGAAATTGTCAATACGGTGATTCACGAGTTGACGCACAATCGCTTTTATGCGGCGGGCGAAGCGGTGTTCAATGAGAGCTTCGCGAACTTTTCCGGCGCGCGTGGGGCGGAGCGATTCTTCCGTGCGCGTGGCGATACGGCGCGCGCGCGGCGGGTGGCAGCGCGGTGGGCAGATGATGTGCTGCTCGGCGATGTATGGGCGCGGACCTACGACACGCTCGACTCCGTGTTTCGCGCGCATCCGGGTGACGCCGCGCGTGCCGAGCGGTTGCGCGCTCGCGACACGGTGTATGCGGCAGCGCGTCGGTGGCTCGTCGATTCGGTGGCGCCGCAGTTGCGCACCATTGATACGCGGTATGCGTCTCGGGTGCGGCTCGACAACGCCGCGCTCATGGCGCGGCGCATTTACGCGACGGGGCTGGGTGAGTTCGAGCAGGTGCTCGCGCGCGAGGGCGGGGACGTGCGCCGCGCGGTGGATCGGGTGATCGCCGTGGCCCGTGCGGCGGATGTGGCGGGAGCGAGGAGTGACACCGGGGCTGTCAGCGGTTCGCGCGCGGCGGTGCGTGCGTGGATTTCGCGTACGCCCTGAGCGTTACGCGCCGAAGCGACCGCGGAGCATCGCGCGCAAATCGACAACGGGCGGCTGGGCCGCGTCTGGGGCGGGCGCGGGTGCGTCGGGGTTATCGACGACGACGCGTTGCATCATCTCACGGACGCCGCGATCGAGAAAACGCGAGAGCTGATCAATAGAGTAGTCCGCGCTACGCCGCGAGTCGTACACGTTGAGCGGATACGTGACGAACAGATGGTTGCGTGCGCGGGTCGTGGCCACGTAGAGGAGTCGACGCTCTTCGTCGATTTCGTCGTCGCTGCCGAGGGCGCGTGACATGGGGAAATACCCATCGACAGCCCAGATCACGAACACGGCGTCCCACTCGCGTCCTTTGCTGCTGTGCGCGGTACTGAGCACGAGGACGTCGTCTTCGCTGTCGCTGCCAAAGCCGAGGTCTTGCGTAGCCTGCGGCGGTTCGAGCGCGAGGGCGGAGAGAAAGGCCGCGCGGCTGGGATAGCCAGCAGCAATGGTTTGGAGCTGGTCGAGATCGGAGAGGCGCGGCTCCACGCGGTCGTAGCGTTCGCGGAGGATATCGTCGTACAGACGTCGGACGCGCGCGATCTCCGTGCTCACAATCCCATCGGCTTCGGTGGGGTTGCTCCGGAGTTGGTCGAGCAGCTCGACAAGAGCCGCGTGCGCCGCACGGGCGCGCGGCGGCGGCACATACCGGCCGAAGGCCTCCGACGTCCACGCGAGCGCGGCCATGGATTCGACGGCGCCGCGCGCGGTGACTTCGCCGATGCCAGGCATGAGCTGGAGGAGGCGATACCAGCTGACTTCGTCACGCGGGTTTTCGAGCACGCGCAAGAAGGCGAGGACGTCTTTGACGTGCGCCGCTTCGAGAAATTTGAGGCCGCCCCATTTCTCAAAGGGAATGCCCCGCGCCGTGAGTTCGATTTCGAGATCGGCGCTCATGTAGCCGGCGCGGAAGAGCACGGCCATTTCGCGCAGCGGCGTGCCTTCTTCGTGCAGTTCGAGAATGCGATCAACCACGAACCGCGTTTGCGCTGGTTCGTCGTGGGCGGTGACGAGCCACGGTTGTTCGCCACCGGTGCGGCGCGTGAAGAGGTTCTTGGTGTAGCGCTCTTCCGCTCGCGAGATGAGCGTGTTGGTGCAATCGAGAATGGGCTGGGTGGAGCGGTAGTTCTCCTCCAGCGGAACCACGGCGGTGCCTGGGTACTGTTGCGGAAAGTCGAGAATGTTGCGGATGGTGGCGCCGCGGAATGAGTAGATGCTTTGCGCGTCGTCGCCGACCACCGTCAAGTTTTGATGCGTGCGGCACATGCCGCGGAGGATGCGCGCCTGCAGGTGGTTGGTGTCCTGATATTCGTCCACCAAGATGTGGTCATACAGGCCGGCAATCTGCTCGGCGAGGGGGCTCTCCGATTCGACGAGCATCGCCCAAAAGAGCAGGAGATCGTCATAGTCCACGAGATTGCGTTCGGTTTTGCGCTCGGTATAGTCGGCGAAGATGCGGGCGATCTCTTCTTCGAACTCGCGGAACTGCGGGTATTCCTCGCTGAGGATCGCCGGAACCGGATACTCCGTGTTCACGTGGCGGGAATAGACGTGATGCAGCGTTTCCTTTTTGGGGAATCGTTTTTTCTTGTCGCCGAGTCCGAGCTTGCCGCGCGAAAGTTGCATCAGGTCCACGGCGTCGCCTTGGTCCATGATGGTAAAGCCGTGCGGGAGGCCGGCGCGCTCTCCAAAGCGGCGGAGGAGACGATGCGCGGTGCCGTGGAAGGTGCCGCCCTGCACGCTCCGGCTGACGCTCCCGACGAGCCGTTCGGCGCGCGCCAGCATTTCCTGTGCGGAGCGTCGCGTGAAGGTGAGGAGCAGGATGCGCTCCGGCTTGATGCCGCGCTCGAGCAGATGGGCCACACGATGCACGAGAGTGCGCGTTTTTCCGGTGCCCGCGCCGGCGATAATCAGCAGGGGGCCATCGGGGTGCGCGGCGGCTCGCGCCTGCGCCTCGTTGAGGCCCGCGGCGAGTTCAGTTTTCTCGCGCGGCTCCACCGTTCGGGGGCGTTGCGGGTATACGCGGGCCTCGTCCGTCATGCAGCAAATATACTCGGGTTCGCCGCTGGCCTTGCGCACCGGCGTTTGGCGAAGAGCTTTATCGAAGCTCCCCCCAGCGTTGGGCGCCACGCGGTGCGCCTGCAGTGCAGCTCTTTGGAGGCGATGTGCGCTTTCCTCTTGTGTCGGTCGTGGCGGCGTGTGTGGCCGTCCCCCTGTGTGGTGCCGATGCCCGTGGCCAGACGGTCACGATCGTGCACGGGATTGTATCCAACATCAATGGCGTGAAACTGCCGGGTGTTGAGGTGACCGTCCAGAACACCGCGCTCCGCGTGGTGACCAATGATTCCGGCGAATATCGCATCGATGGCGTCCCGGCCGGGCGTGTGCGCGTCTTTGCGCGTCGGCTCGGCTTCAAGCCGCTCGACAAAGGGGTGAAACTCGCCGAAGGTGAGGCGCGGCAGCTGGATTTTGATCTCGAGGGAATTCCCGACATGCTCGACTCGGTCAAAATCTTTGGCCGGCCGAGCAGTAGCCGAATGGCCGATTTTTATAATCGGCGCGCTATGGGCCTCGGGGCATTCGTCACGCGCGATGAGATCGATCGCCGCCATCCGAGCAAGCCCACCGATATGCTCCGCATGCTGGCCGGAGTGCGGGTAGGCACGGCGGATCAGTTCGACCGGCCCTCCGTCACGATGGGGCGTCAGCCGTTGCAGGCGCAGTCGTTCACGCGCAACCAGTCCTCGGCGTCGGTGTGCCGCGTGAACTACTACGTGGACGGCAACTGGATGCCCACCGGGACGTTCCATATCGACGACCTCTCTCCCTCAGCGATTGAGGGCATCGAGGTGTATCGAGGCCCCGCAGAGACGCCGGCCCGATTCCGGCAGCGCGAGACCGCGTGTGGGCTGATTGTGATCTGGACACGCGAGCCACCCCCGAAAGAAGGGATGTAAGCGCGGGGAACCGCGGCCCGTCGCCGCAGGCGCGCTATCGGTGCGGGGGCGCAACAGGCGATATTTGGCGCGTGCTGCGATCCATGCATTCCCACCTGACGCGTGATCCGCGGAGTACGGCGCTCGCCGTCATCGCGATCGGCTTGCTCGTGCGCTTTGTTCTCGCGGGCACCGTGGGACTCGGAGTGGACGAGTCGTACGTGATCGCGGTATCGCGGCAGCTGTCGCTCTCGTACTTCGACCATCCGCCGTTACATCTCTGGCTCGTGGGGCTCGCCGCGCGGCTCACGCAGAGTGAGGCAGCTGTTGTGCTGCGACTGCCGTTCGTCCTCTGTTTTGCGGGCACCACATGGATGCTCTTCTTGCTCACGGCGCGCCTCTTTGACGAATGCGCGGGTGCGTTTGCCGTGGTGTTGATCAATGTGTCGGCGGTGTTCAGCTTGAGCACGGGCGGTTGGGTGCTTCCCGATGGCCCGCTGATGTTCTTCATGGTGGCGGCGGCGCTCGTCATTTCGCGCATCCTGTTTGCTGGCGAAGCCTCACTGCCAGGCGGTGCGACGCTCCAATGGATGCTGGCGGGGCTGTTGACTGGCTTGGCCACGTTGTCGAAGTATCACGGCGTGTTTGTTCTGTTTGGTGCGACACTCTTTCTGCTCAGCAGTGCGCGACACCGCCGGTGGCTCGCCACACCCGGGCCGTACCTCGGCGCACTCGTGACGGCTGTCTGTGTACTACCGGTGCTACTGTGGAACCGCGAGCATGCGTGGGCGTCCTTTGTGTTTCAGGGCGCGCGGGCCACGGGGACGGGCGGCGTACACCCGGTGGCGCTGCTCTCGAACATCGCCGGACAAATGGCGTGGGTGCTGCCGTGGATCTTTGTGCCACTCGCTGCCGCGCTCTGGCGTGCCGCGCGCACAGGCCCTCGTGACAGTGCGCGTTGGTTTCTCCTCTGCTTAGCCATCGGGCCGATTGCGGCGTTCACCTTGATTGCTCTGCGCGGCGATATTGGCTTGCCGCACTGGCAGGCGCCGGGGTGGTTGTTTGTATTCCCCGCGCTTGGTGCTGCCGCTGCCGAACGAATGGAGCGCGATGATCGCACCACGCGCCGTTGGTTGCGCTGGAGTGTGGGCGGCTACATCGGTTTGATTGCGGTGCTCGCCTCGCAAGCGAACCGCGGTTGGATGGTGCGTGTGGCGCCGAGCGCGTTTGCCAAGGGTGACCCCACCACTGATCTCCTCGACTGGCGCGAAGTGCGCCCCGCCCTCGAGGCGAACGGATGGTTGCCGGCTGGAGGATTCGTGGCCGCGCCGAGTTGGATTCAGGCGGGCAAGGCGGCCGTGGGTGTGGGGCCGGACTGGCCGGTACTCTGCCTCTGCGCCGATCCGCACCACTTTCGGTATATGCAAGATGATCGCCGCTGGCTCGGCCACGACGCGGTGCTGCTCGTGAAGCACAAAGAGCGAGATGATGTGCTGGCGAAGTTCTCGCCGTACTTCACATCGGTCACGCTTGCGGGGCAGGTGCCGTTGCATCGGCATGGGGTACCAGCAATGACCGTGGACGTGTACAAGGCGTCTGGGTTCCGGCAACTCTACCCAACCGACCAGTCGCGATAACGCGTCCGGTAAAAGTTGGGTGCGGTAGCGTCTCGGAGCGTACTCTCGTTCGCGAGGTTACTTCGGATCGCCGCGAAAACGATAGAATGTGAGATCGCCGCGTTTGACCGCGAGCAGGCGCCGATCCACCGGTGACTTGCCGTCGTGCAGGAGCACGGCGAGATCGGTGAGGAACCCCTGATTGCCAAAGAGCGTATGGCCGAGTGCGTCGCCGCGTACGCGTGTGGCGTCGATGGTGTCCATGCCGTCAATGACGGTGAGCGAGTCGCCGCCGAGCCCGAGGCGCCAGACGCCGTTCACGGAGCGAGAGGCGCGGAGGGCTTCGTC
>CANIWQ010000066.1 GCA_947471365.1 Gemmatimonadota bacterium
GACCAACGATACGACGTATTCGACTCTAAGTCCGCGAAGGCGGTAAAGACGGTGTCGCTCAACGTGGCGGTCTGCACGGGATCGCCGCGCAGGTTGCTGAAGATGGTCAGGAGATAGCGCCACGGCTTGGCCGGGGCGTAGAGGTGCGCGCTGGTCCAGACAAACGTCGGGCGCACCGTGCCGATGGTCGTGCCGTTCGCGTTGTTGGGGGCCACCAGGGTGAGCCAGATCGCGGTGGTGCGCGGTCCGGTGGCGTCGCTCAATACGAGCGCGCCGAGCGCCGTGCGGGCCCGCACACGCCACCACACGGTGATGCGCTCCGGCAACACGTGCGGCACGACAATCACCGTCGACCCGCCGGTGACCGTGGTGTCTACAAGCAGGGCGCCGGTAAAATCCGAACGCAAACTGAGTTGCAAGGTGAGTTGCAACGGCAACTCGCTCGCCGCGAATCCCTTGGCGGTGATGACGAATCGGGGCGTGCCTTCGCGAATCGGATTTCCGTCCGGTCCAACGACACTCACTGAACCAGATGTCTGGGCGCCAGCCAGACGAGCGCAGGCTACCAACAACCCCAGGGCGACGCCGGCGAGGCGGGCACCCCCACGCCATCCGCGGATGGCGTGGCGTACTCCGCGGCGCATCGCCGGCGTCCGGCTCACACCGCCGCGGGTTCGCCGGCTGCCGCGTCCACCGCCGGACCGCGCATCCGCACGCTCACGAGCGAACTGACACCCGGTTCCTGCATCGTCACGCCGTACACCGCATCGGCGGCTTCGGTGGTGGTGCGCGGATTGTGCGTGATGACGATGAACTGCGTATTGCTCTTGAACTGGTTAAGCATCCGCACAAAGCGACCGACGTTCTGGTCGTCGAGCGGAGCGTCCACTTCATCGAGCAGGCAGAAGGGGCTCGGCTTGGTCAGGAAAATGCCGAACATCAGCGACAGTGCGACCAGTGCGCGCTCGCCACTCGAGAGCAGATTGATGCGCTGTGTTTTCTTGCCGCGCGGCGACGCGTGAATCTCAATGTCGCAATCGAGCGGCGACTCCGGGTTTTCGAGACGCAAGTCGCATTCGCCGCCGCCGAACAGCGTCATGAAGATATGGCGGAAGTGATTGCGCACTTCCTCGAACGTCTTGAGGAACATTTCGCGCGCGGTGACGTCGATCTCGCGAATGGCTTGCTGCAGCGAGAGCTGCGCCTGCGCCAGATCGTTGCGCTGTCCCTGCAGGAAGTCGAGGCGCTTCACTTCTTCGTCGTGTTCTTCGATAGCGAGTGGGTTCACTGGACCCAGCGCGTCGAGCTGCGCGCGCAACTGGTCGGCTTCGGCCCGGAGCGCTTCGTCGTCGAGCTCCACGGGGACGTATGTGGACATGAGTTCATCGAGCGGACGGCGCCATTCCGTTTCGAGACGTTCCTTGATGGCCGCACGCTTGCCCGCCAACTCACTGTGGCGCAGTTCTGCCGCGTGCAACGTGTCGGCCGCCGCCACCGCATCGCGGCGGATCGCGTCGAGCGCATGTTCCGCATCGGTCAACGCGCTATCCGATGTGCGGACGGCCGTCTCCGCCTCGGCGAGCGCGGCCTCGGCGGTTTCGAGCACCGTCTGACGGCCGCTCAGTTGCTCCTTCCACGCCAACATCTGTTGTTCGAGTGCGGCGTCGTCCTGCGCGAGTGCGGCGAGTTCACGCTGTAACATTTCCAGACGCGTAGTGGCGCTGTCGCGCTCGCGCTCGAGGCGCACCCGACGCTCCATGGCCACTTCACGCCGCGCCTGTGCCTGCGCGTGTGCTACCTGCGATGCCGCCCGCGCCTCGCGCGCGGCATCCTGTACGCGATCCGCTTCGGCCAGCGACTCACGCGCCCCATTCACGCCTTGTTCGGCGGCGGCGAGAGCGAGGCCTTCCTGCTCCATCGCGGTGATGCATTCGGTAATGCGCGCGCCCAACTCGGCGCGCCGACCGCTCAGGCGTTCGGACAATGCCACGGCGTCGGCCAACTCGCGCGTGGCCTTCTGGTGAGAGCGTTCACGGTCGGCACGCACCGCGGCCGCCTGCTGCACGCGCTGATGGGCCGCCGTCGCGGCATCAGCGGCTGTGGCCGCGGCGCCTTCGGCCGCTACAAAACGCTCGTGCACGGATTGCAGTTCAGCGGCCGCGGCCGCGCGGGTCGTCTCGCTCGCGGCCACGGTAGTTCTGAGTTCCGACAATTCCGCACGACGACGCAACGGGCCGGCGCCTGACGACGTGCCGGGGAGCCAGACCGCGCCTCGCGCATCCACAAACGCACTGCCGGCGTCGAGCGTCTTCACGTGGCCGAGCAGGGAGCGCACCCACGAGCGCACCGGGCCTTCGGTCTGCACGAGGCCAGCCAGTTCGCCGAGTTCGGCGCTATTGCTTTCGGCGCCCATGGCGTCGAGCGGCAGGAGGAGCAGGGCGCCAGGGTTGGCACCGGTGTGCCACTGCCGCACGGCATCCGCCGCCGCACGGTCCCGCACCACAACCGCGTGGACGGTGGGGCCAAGGAAGCGTTCCACGAGCAACGCGGCCGCCGCATCGGCGCCAATGAAGTCAGAGAGCGGGCCGAGGATCGCGCCTTCGCCGAACTGTTCACGATCACGCAACAAGCGCGCGGCCGCAGGGGCAAGTCCGACGCGCTCGCGCTCCAGTCCTTCGAGCGCGCTCAGTTTTGCTTCCACCGCGGCGTGCTCCTCGTCCACGCGGCGTACATCCGCGCGCGCGACGGCATCCTTCTCACGCCATTCGCGCGCGGATTCACGCGCCGCGCCCAGCGCCACGTCGGCGTTGGCCGCTTCGCCATTGGCCATGGCCAGGCTTTCGTCGGCGGTGGCGAGGTCGCGTTCGGTCAATCGCTGTTTTCCCGAGAGCTGTTCGTGCTCGGCGGCCAGCGTTTCACTCTGTTGGGTGACGTCAGCGAGTTCGCGCTCGGCGCCCTCGCGCGCCAGTTCGCTGCGACGCAATCCGTCGCGCAACTGGCGCACGTGCTGGTCGGCGCGTTCCACGGTCTCGCGCGCCACGGTCACACCACCACGCGCGCCTTCTTCGGCCACCACCTGGCGCTGCAATGTTTCGGCGGCGTCGCGCAGTGTGTCGGTGGCCTGCGCTTCGTCCTGACGCGCGGTTTCCCACTCGGCGACCACGCGCTCGCCGAGCGCAGCGCCTTCGCTCCGTTCCTGTTCGGCGCGTTGACGGCGATCCACGGCATTGCGATGGCGTTCCTCGGCCACCGCGATTTCACTTTGCAGCGTGAGCGCCGACTCGCGCGCTTCCGCGGCGGCGAGGGCGCGCGCGGAACGGGCCGTGTCCGCGGCCGCACGAGCGGCGTGCGCGGCGTCGCGCGTGCCTTCGGCTGCCCCAACGCCCGCCTGGGCCTCTGGCGCGGCGGCACGGAGCCCCTCGAGACGCTCGTCGAGTTGCGTCAACTCGTCGTGCCACGCCGCCATTTCTTTGGACGCGAGCGTGAGCTCCACGGCAAAGCGACGCGTGGTGATTTCGGCGTGGCGCTCGGCGCGTTTGCGCTGGCGCGCGAGGCTGCGCACCTGGCTCGTGACCTCGTTGATGAGGTCGTCAATGCGTGAAAGATCGCCGCTCGTCTGTTCCAAGCTCCGTTCCGTGGAACGGCGACGGTCGCGGTACAGCCCGACGCCCGCGGCTTCTTCAAACAGTTCGCGACGATCGTCGGGACGGTCGGAGAGGAGGGCGTCGATCATCTTGCTCTCGATCACCACGCCGGTGTCGGCGCCCAAGCCGGTGCCGCGGAGCAGATCGTGAATGTCGCGCAAACGGCAGGGCGCGCGATTCAAGAAGTATTCGCTCTCGCCAGCGCGCGTGAGGCGCCGTGTGATGACCACTTCCTTAAACGGCACCGGCAATCCGCCGTCATCATTCTCAAAGTGCAGCGAGACTTCGGCGAGGCCCACGGCGCGACGCGCCGAGGAACCTTGAAAGATCACTTCTTCCATCTTGGCGCCGCGCAGCAGGCGCGCGCGCTGTTCGCCGAGCACCCATCGCACCGCATCGGAGACATTCGACTTGCCGCAGCCGTTGGGCCCGACAATCGCCGTCACGCCCGTGTCGAAGAGCATCTCCGTCGGGTCCGCGAAGGACTTGAAGCCGAACAACTCGAGTTTCGTCAGCCGCACTTAGTACGTTCTCCCCGTTCGTATGGCCATCACCGGTGTCGTTCCCGCATCGCGAACCCATGCGGCGAGCGACGCCGCCTGCAACGGCGTCTCAAACGCGCCCGCGAACACGCGAACGCGACCATCATCCTGCTCCAACGCATAGGCGCCAATCCCGCGGCCCAGCCAAACTGCGACCGCGGCGTTTGCCACTTGGCGACTCACGCCGTCTTCCAGCAACAACGCATACGGACGTCGTACCACGCGCCCTTCGCCTTCGCGTACCACACCACGCAGGCGCAACGCGGCGAGCAAGGAATCAGCGCCGATGCGGGTGCGCCATGCCCCCACCACGGCCTGATACCACAGCGTGCCACCGCCAAGCGCAACAGGGGCGACGGTCGGCGCCGGAAGGGGCACCGCCGTGGCGCCGTCCCGCAGCACAGAATTTGCACCCGCGACAGTGTTTGCCGCTACGACTTCGACCGCAAAAAATGCAGATCGTGCCGAATCAGCGGCGTTCACGGGATCGCCGAGCCGGATGGTGTCGGCGGCGGTTGCGGCGACCGTCGCCGCAGGGGCCGACGCCGGAGCGGTGCCCAGCGTGCCTTGCGCTCGCCCAGCGGCTCCGCTGGAGGCGCTGAGCGCCGCCGTGGGGTGCCGCACCGCCTGCCACCAGAACAGGGCACCCGTACCAATCGCCACGCTCAGCAGGGCAGCGAGGGCCCACCTCCGCCCCTTCGCGGCCGGACGCCGCATCGGCAGAGTCGAATCCACCACCCCAGCTGGCGCGTCCACCGTTGCCACGAGCGGGAAGCGGCGGATCAGCTGCGGCGGGGTGTCCACCGCCACGATCCCCTGCGTGGCCGAGACCAGGGTATCAAGGCCGTCGCCGTCCAACTGGGCCACGAGCAGGAGCAACGCCCCAGCCTCGGCAAAGCCGCGCACCAGCTTCGGCCAACGCTCGTGACCGAGCGTCCGCAACGTCGCCACCGGCGGGGTCCCAGCGGGCAGCACAAAAATCGTGTCGTGCGCCATGGCTCGGCGCGCGATGTCATTGAGCGGAAGCTCATCGCGCAGGCAGTCGGTCAGGCCGAGTGCATCGTCGCCGCCGGCCAGTTCATACAGCGGATCGAGCTCGCCCACGAGATCGGCGAGCACCACCTGACGGTGATTGCAAAGCGCTAGTGCAATGCCCACGGCGACGTCCGCCGCTTGTTCCGCGTTGCGTCCGAGGACCACCGCTGCCGCCACATCTTTCAGCGCTCCCGCTGCACGGCGTCCCTCTTCCTGCCACGCCAGGCTGTTGGCGGGCGGTGTGCGCCTCACGGCGTTCCCTCAAAGACCCAGAAGGGGAGTCCGCTCTTCTTGCCCACCCGCTCCGCTTCCGCGCGGCTATCGAAGGTCCCGAAGACAATGCGATACACCGGCATGCCGTCGCGCAGCCCCGGCACCACCCGCACAGGCTTGCCTTCCACTTTGATGGTGGCCGCCATGAGTTTGGCGCGATTTTCGTTGAGGAGCGCGGCAAACGACAGGGTGAAGACCGGTTTCTTCGGCGCGGTCGGCGTCGATGTTGCCCCGACTGGCGCCGCCACCCGGTTCGTTGCGGCTGCCGTTCCAGGGGCTCCAGCGGCCGCGGCTACCGGCGCGATCGGAGGAGCCGGTGCGGGGGCGATCGCCGCAGCTGTTGGGACGGCGTTCGAAGCAGACGCGGCCGCGACGCCAGCCGGCGCTGCGCTATCGGCCGCTGCGGCGAGATCGGTGGTGTCCGCCTCGAACTTGACGGGTTCATCCAGTCCTGCTGCACGCGGACGAAATCCGTTCCACCGCACCAACATCCACAGGTCCGTCGCGCCGCCGGCGTACCGCACCCGCTCACGTTGCGTCAACGCGTCTACGATGACCACGTCATTCCCCTGCGCCACCACCAGGCCACCGTCGGGTGCCACCTGCGGCAGGTCCGGGCGCCACGCGCTCGAGACGCTCCCCACATACCGCGCGGTACCCACCGCCACGATACGAACCGAGTCGCCTTCTGGCGAACGCGCCAGCACAAACTGACCGTCCGGGTCCATGCGGAGCGCCGTCGGCGGTGAGGGCAGCCTAATCGTGCGGTCCACTGCCTCGGCGTAGCGGTCGATGACCGTGACGGAACGGTCGTCTTGCAGGGCCACAAAAATACGATCGCCGCTCGGCGTCGCCGCGGCATCCACTACGGGTGATCCGAGGCGGATGGTTTTCATGCGCGTCAGATCACGCGTGCGGATGGTCGCCAACCCGGAGTCGCCAGCAAAATAGAGGCGGTCGCCGATGTCGGTGCGCACCACCAGCTCGGCGTGCGGCACCAGTGTGGTCTGCGTCACGCGCGGCTCCGGCGGGCGCAGGCGACGGAGCACCGAACGATTGCCGTCGTCGCTCAGCAGCACGAGCGTACCGTCCGGCAGCGGAATCAGTGAGCGCGGCGGGGCTTCGGGCGTGTAGTTCCATGTGCCGCTCGGGGTGAGGCGCTGCACGTCACGATTGGCACCGAGGCCATACAATGCCCAGCCATCAGCGCTCGTCAACGCGCCGAGCGGCTTCTCGGATGCCGGTGTGGTTTGTCCCACGCGTAAGTCGAGGCGCCCCGGAATACCCTTGGCGTCCACATATGCCACGGATCCCTGCGCATCATCAAAGGCGATGAGACGGCTCGCCGACGGCACACGGCTCCCCGACTGCCAAATCGCGGAGTCGGAGCCCCACCGATAGGCGCGCGCCACGCCACCCTCGCGCGGAATCCGCAGCAAAATGGCGTCCGGTCCGTTGCCCCCCGGGCCTCCGGGGCGCACAGCTTGGTCTGCGCCGTGGCAGGCGAGCAGAGCGATCGAAAAAATGAGTGAGCGACGCACGAGAACAAGTTAACCTCCCGTGCTCCCGCAGGGAGCCGCGCGGTGCCGAAAAAGAGGACGGCCCGGAAGCAGAGCTTCCGGGCCGTCCTCTTGCCAGCTGTTGCGACTTAGAACGACGGTCCCAGCGTCCACTGCCAGTACCCCTTTTTGGAGTACGAGTCGATCGGAATCGCATAATCCCACCGGAGCAGGGCGATGCCAAACAAGTTGAACCGCACTCCGTAGCCGTACGAGCGAAGTGGAAAGCGCTGGCTGCTCAGGTCGTAGTTGGCCGGCTTCGACATCGTCACGGACTGCCCACCGCTCCACGCCATGCCGGCGTCGTAGAAGAACAATCCGTCGATCGGGGGAAGGCTGATGGGCAGGAACCCAAGGTCAAAACGCCGGATGAGCGGGAAGCGCAGTTCGGCGTTGAACAGCGCCACGCGGCTACCGAGCAGTTGGAGCGCGGCATTGCAGTTGGCGCTTTGCACGGCGACGCAGTCGGTGCTTAAATAGTTCTCGCGGTCATACCCGCGGATGTACTGCGGAATACCGATGTACCGTGGGAAGAAACTCTCGCCTTTTCCGACTTGCACGTCGGCGTACACGCGCGTGGCTAACGTGAGGAAGCTGAACACGAGGGCATCGTAGCGGCGGAAGTCGGCGAGGTACTCCATGTACCCCTGCTTGCCGAGGTTCGCGTCGACCCCCGCGCGATAGCGGTGTCCGTAAATAGGGCCGGTGTTGCCGAAGAGCGCATTGTCGCTCACGTAGGCGACGCCCGGTTTGAAGAAATTCAAACTTCCCGTGCTCTTGACGCTGTCTACGTAATAGCCCGTGGCGTAGCCGGCGTTGTAGTCAATGCCTCGGCTGATGAACTCCGACGCGATATCGATATTCGTAAAGCTCGCGCCGAGTTCGAATCGGTCAAAGCGGTTCAGCGGATAGACTCCCGTGTACCACGCAGACCGAATCAAATAGCGGTTCAGCGCCTGCTGTTCAATCACTTGGCCAGCACCCACCGGCGAAAGATTGTAGTAGTTGCTTGGAATGAAATACGGCGTCTGCGAGGCGCCGACCATATAGCTCAGGCGATCGGCCGAACTCGAGTACTGTACAAAAACGTTCGCTTCGTCGAGACGGCCGTTCACGCTGGCCGCCGTGATCAACTGGCGATTGCCCAGGAGATCGCCAAAGAGAATCGCGGTGCCGCCATACACACCGCGTCCGTAGTTGTCCTGCGAATAGCCGAGGGAGGGCCGCATCACCGCTTCGGGATGCAGTGCCGGTGAGTACGCCGCGTCCTTGAGCGAGGAATCGCTCGGCAACGCGAGCGACGCACTGTCGAGCAACGCCGCCACGGACGTGGGGTTCTGCGCCCCGGCGGGGAGGTCGGCCGTTGGCCGGAGGCCACCGGTGCCGCGATACACCGACTGACGGCGCCCCGACGAACTGTCGCGCCGCGCGGACACGCCTTGCGCCGCCAACTCCTTCACCGACTGTGCCGCACGCGCCGCGCGCACGGCGGCGCTGTCGGCGGCCGTCATGTTGATCGGGGCCGATGCGACCGTTGCCGCCACCGGCTCACGGTACGGATCGCCCTTGAGCTGCCGCGGATTCGTGAGCGACCAGATGGTGTAGTCGCCATGATCGAAGTACACGAACGCAATCTTGTCGGCCTGACGCGCCCAGCTCATCGCCGGGCTGTTCTCTGTGACGGACTGCACGCCACCAATCATCTTGGTGAGCTGGTAGTGCTCCTTGGCGTCGAGGTCGTACAGAAAAATCTGTGTGATGCCCGTGCGGTCGCTGATGTACGCAATCGAGCGCCCGTCGGGGCCCCACATGGGGTTGAAGTTTTTCCCGCTCTGCGCGGGAATCGTCTCCACCGCGAGCGTCTCGAGGTCGAGGATGTTCACGCGCCATTTACCAAAGCGCAGCAGATTGAGATCGGTCACGCCCCCGCGGTCGCTGACGAACGCCACCTTGCGCCCATCGGGCGACCACTGCGGCATGAGCCCCGCGTACCAGCCCTTGGTGAGCTGCCGCAGGTTCTGGCCGTCCACGTCAATCATGTAGATGTTCGTGAGCCCGCTCTTGCTGCCGCTGAACACGAGCTTCTTCCCGTCGGGGCTAAAACTCGGCCCCACCATCGCATCGAGGTCGGTGTCGAGCCGCATGACGACATCCTTTGACTTGACATCGAGAATGTCGATCACATCTTTGCCGCGACGATACGCGGTGTACGCAAGCCGCTTGCCGTCGGGCGAGAAGGCGCTCTGCGAATAGGCGTAGCGCAGTTCCTCGGTTTCCGGATTGAGCGTGCTCTTCGTGAGCCGCTTGATGCGCTTGCCGTTGGTGGCGTCGGCCAAGTAGAGGTCGAGGAATACCTCGGCGCGCATCAGACTGCCGGTGGAGATGTACGCGATCTGCCGTCCGTCGCTCGAGAGCGCCGGCGCGACGTACACGGGAATGATGCCACCCGTTTTCTTCTCGTTGAGCAAGGGAAGGGCATTCTTGCGCGGACGCTCGAGGTTCGCAATGCCGGGCAGATACTGCGTCTGCACGGCGTCCTTCCACTCGTCGCCCAGCTCGTCGAGCTCAAAGCCGGTGTGCCGCTTGAAAGCGCGGTCGAGTGTGGTGGTGCCGGCCGCCAGTAGAATTTCGCCGATGACTTCGTCGCCCCACCGTCCGCCGATGTAGCGCCAGAACGACTCGCCATAGCGGTACGGGAAGAACTGGTCGGGGCGCTCCGTCATCTGTTCGACGGACGGTATTTTTCCGTTGAGCGCCGCATCGCGCATGATCGCGTCGGTCGCCTTGTGGTCGGGGCCCATCGAGAGGTACTCGGCCATCCCTTCGGCAAACCAGTGCGGGAACTGCTGCCCCTGCACCATCTGCTGGCCCGCCACGGAGCCGCCCGTGCGTCCCTTGAACTGCACGTCGTACTGAAACTGGTGCACCATTTCGTGCGTCAGCACGTGCTCCACTTCGGCGAGGTCCTGGCCAAAGAAGAACATGTTGCGCTGGTGCGCCGCGTCCGTCACGCCGCCGGTGCCTTCGCCCAAGTCCCCCGTGACGTTGTTTTGCGCAAAGTCGCCGCGCGAGGCAAAAAGCACGATTGGCTTTTTCTCACGGAACTGATAGTTGAGTAAGCGCGAGAGGCGGCCATACGACCGCTCGGCCATGCGCGCCGCAATGCGGGCGCCCTCGGCCATTTCGGGGTAGTAGTGCACCTCGAAATGTTCGGTGGTGAGCACGCGCCATTTGAACTTCTTGAACTGCACTTGGTTTTGCCCGAAGTACGCGTACTGGGCGTGCAGCGCCGGTGCGGCGATGGCGAGCGTGAGAGCGAGCGAAGCGGTGCGGAGCAGGGCAGACCGGAGACGCATTGGGAAATGCCTCAGGAGGGCGAGACAGCGAGCAGCGGGGCATCGCCCCACAAACGCTCAAGTTGATACTGCGCGCGCGCGGACGGATGAAATACGTGCACCACGAAATCCACGTAGTCGAGCAATACCCAGTGACCAGAGTCGAACCCTTCGGTGGACGCCGGCCGGATGCCGTCTTGGGCCAGTGCCGCTTCGACATTCTTGGCCACCGACCGCACATGCGTGTCGGAGGTGCCGCTGGCGACGATGAAGTAATCGGTCATGTCCGTGACGCCGTGCAAGTCGAGCACGACGACGTCCTGCGCCTTGTGATCCAGGCACAACGCGGCCGCACGTCGTGCGGGAGCGTCGGGGCGAGCGGACGGTTTGGTTCGGGCGGCTGACGGCATCGCAGATGGGTGGGCGGCAGAGGCAAACACGCTCAATAGTATGCAACGCGCGCGCAAAATGTTCCGCGCTGGCTGGGGGCCACGCGTCCTAAAAACGATAACGCCCCGCAAAGCGGGGCGTTAGGGTCTTGGTACAACAACGACGCGTACACCGCTGTTCGTTCTCCGCTGTCCGTTCACCGTACCGCGAGGCACTGGCGAACGGACAACGGTCAACGATTTATAGCAGTTACCCCTTGATCACCCAGACTTTGACTTCCGGCTTCACGTCAGCGTGCAACCGCACGGTCACCTTGAACACCCCCAGCTCACGAATCGGCTCCGGCAGGTCGATCATGCGCTTTTCGACCTGGGTAAAGCCCTGCGCTTCGAGCTGGTGGAGGATGTCCGCCGCCGTCACCGAACCAAACAGCTTGCCTTCTTCGCCGACGCGCGCCGAGAAGGTGAGCGAGAGCGCTTCGAGACGGTTCGCAATTTCCTGCGCCGCGGCGATGCGTTCGTTTTCGGCCGCTTCGAGACGGCCCTTTTCCAGCGCGATGCGCTTCTTGTTGCCGGGCGTCGCTTCGTATGCGACACCGCGCGGCAGCAAGAAGTTACGCGCAAAGCCCGACGACACCGTTACGATGTCGCCCGGATGGCCGAGCTTGTCGACCGCTTCCCGCAGAATGACTTCCATTGGACCCTCAATCGTTCAGGTTTTCGGCCTGGCCCGGCGTCGCCAGTCCAGCCATGTATCGCCAAGTCCCAGCCCCAAGGCGAGCACACCAACCACGTTGTAGAACAGCAGTGTGAACGCCGCCAACATCACCATCATCCAACGCCCGGGGGCGAGAAAATGCAGTGCCACCCCCATCCCCCGCAGCGCGTAGATCGCACCGAAGAACATCAAGAGATTGGCCCCGACCATCCGCAGCGGTGCAAACCCCGGCACCACCACCAGCGCCAATCCCGTCACGAACCCCCAGACCAACTGATCACTGAACCGGAACTCGCGTAAATCGGCCAATGCAGGCCCGATCCGTGCCCGTCCCACTCGGTGATACAGCGCCCATGCCAACGCGAGCGCGGCCAACGATTCCAACGCGAGCATGGCCGGAAACAATCCCTGACTGGCCTCCGGTGTGGCCTGAATCTGTGCATCCATCTGTTGCGCCAGCGAATCAGCGCTCGGATTGGCAATCACAAACTCTTTCCACTCCGGTCGCCCGGTCATCTCGCGCCAATCCTTCAGTGCGTCCGCAGCACGGCGACCAAACTCCGTACCCACAGCCTCGCGCACTGCCACTGGCCCACCAGGCACCAGCATCATCACCCCACCCGACAGCGCGAGCGAAAGCGCAATCGCGGTGACCGCTCTCGAAAAGAACGGGGTGCTCGCCGCAGACCGACGGAGCGCGAGCGCCCCGAATGCTGCGCTGAGGACCAGCGCCCAGCCCGTCACCAACACATCGAACTGCCCGAGGGTCGCTTCACGCGACACGACCCACGCCGCAATCGCCGTCCACATCACGGCGAGTCCGGCTCGTCCTCCGGCCCACCACCCAGCCAGCGCGCAGGCCGCCAAAGCGGGTGCGATCAAAGCCAAGCTGTGCTCCACCGGGAGGAGCAAACGCAATCCGGGGAACACCGGCACGAACAACAGCAGCGCGAGCGCCGCCGTCAATCGCCACCATCCTCGTTCCCGTTCAACCGCCGGCGCGGGGGTGCTACCCGGCGCCACGGCGTCGTCGTTCATCTGTAAAACAGCGTCCCGCTTACGGCGTGTGACCGCGGGTGTACGGCAACAGCGCGAGGTAGCGGGCCTTCTTGATGGCCTTGGCCAGCTGGCGCTGGTGACGGGCATCCACGCCGCTCAGACGGCTCGGCAGAATCTTGCCGTTGTCCGTGATGAAGCGGGCGAGAAAGCGCTCGTCCTTGTAGTCCACAAAGCGGATGCCCGCTTCGGTGATGGGGCAGGTCTTCTTTTGGCGGCGCATGGATTATTCCTCGTCGTCGTCGTCGTCATCGCTGCGCTTGCGCGCGGCGAGCTGCTCTTCCGTCATCGGCGGGGCACCAAGCTCGTGCTCGTGCACCGAGATGAGGTAGCGCACTACACTGTCGTCGAGCTTGAGCGAACGCTCGAACTCTGGCAACGCCTTGCCGTCGGCGGTGAAGCGGGCGATGACGTAATAGCCCGACTCCTTGGCGCCGATTTTGTAGGCGAGCTGGCGGCGGCCCCAATGATCGAGGGTGATCTCACCCTCGGCGCTGAGGAGCGCGTGATGCTTCGCGATCTTTTCGTTGATGGCGGCGTCTTCGAGTGCAGAATCGAAGATGTACACCGCCTCATAGTTACGAGACAATGCGGCAATCCTCCCTTTGGTCTGATCGCCTCTTGCGGGTTGCCGACGCAAGAAGAGAGTGGCTCCGGTGCGGCAGGCGCCGCACGCGCTTGAAAAGAGCCATATATGGACAGCCACGTAACTTAGCTCACCAGGAGGGCAGGGTCAAGCGGCGGGCCATGGGAATCACCGAGTGCCGATTGCGGAGGGGGAAGCTGTTCCGGTAAACTGCAGGATGGCCACCCCACTCTCCGCCGCGACCCGCGTGGTTGTCAGTCAAGACCAAGTCTCCACGAATCTGTCGGGGGAGGAGGTCATTCTGTCTGTTCGGGACAGCGTGTACTTCGGCCTCGATCCGGTGGGAGCGCGGATCTGGGCGCTCATGCACGAACCACGCACGCTCGGCGAAATCGCGAATACCGTCGTCTCCGAGTACGACGTGGAGGGCTCCCGCGCCCTCGCCGATCTCTTGGTGTTGGCCGACCAGTTGCGCGAGGCCGGTCTCCTCGAGGTTTTGCCTGCGCCGACTGCGTAGGTATTGGGCGCTACCCGTGGCGGAGCAACGGCTAACGTTGCGCGCCATCGGCTGGTTGGCGTTCATGCGTCTCGCATTGCCGCTCCTTCCGTTTCGCCGGTTGCGCGGCTGGTTTTATAAGGGAACCGCTCCGCTTGTTGGCGGGGCATCGCCGGCGGTGAGCGTCAGCACGTCCACGGTGCCACTGCCTTCCGGCACGCACAGGGCGGCGCCGGCCGCGCGCACCCCGCTGGTTGCCGATTCCATCACGCCGAGTGCTGTGCGCCGCGCTGTGGCGCGCGCCGTGCGAACGCTGCCTGTGGAGGCCAGTTGCCTCGTGCAGGCGATGGCCGCCGAACGCCTCCTGCGCACGGCAGGGCTCGAAGCCACGCTCAATATTGGTGTCGCTCGCGTGGAGCCGCAGGCGCCACCGCTTGACGCGCATGCCTGGGTGGAATCGCAGGGCGTGATTGTCGCCGGCGAACTCGACTACGAGCGCTACGCCGTGCTCATTCGCTACGGCACCGTTCGGTGAGCGCTTTTGCGGTGATCGTCGCCTCACCATCGGCGAACCAACCGGCGGTCGCACTCCTGCCCGCGATGGTGCAGTCGTGGGGGATGGAGGCTCCGCATGGTGTGGAGATGCGGGCGGTGGGAGACACCCCGGGTGAGGCCGCGATGGCGCACGGACTCCTGCGGACGCGCACGGGCGCGACGCTCGGGCCACACACGCTCGATCAGCGACGGTGGCTGGTGGGTGACGTGCGCCTCGACGCACAAGACGAACTCCGTGCGGCGCTCCGCGCGGCGGGGTCCCCGCTTCGCGGCGATGAGTGCGACGATCTCTTAGTCCTGCGTGCCTACGACGCGTGGGGCGACGGCGCCGTCGATCACCTGCTCGGCGATTACAGTTTTGCCCTCTGGGACAGCGACACGCACACGCTCCTCTGTGCGCGTGACGGACTCGGCATGCGCCCGCTCTTCTTTGCGCACGTGGACGGCACGTTCGTGTGCAGTAACGTGCTGTTGGCGGTGCGTGCGCACCCGCAGGTCAGCGCGGCGCTCTACGAACCGGCGGTCGTCTCGTTTCTGCAGCACGGGTTCAATGTCGATCCTCGGCGCACGACCTTCGCGCAGATCAGACGTGTGCCGTCGGCGCAGCAGTTTTCGGTATCCGCCGAGCGCGGGATTCATGGTGAGCGCGAGCACTGGACGTTCCCCAACCCAGCGCCCCTTCGCTACGCCGATGCTCGGGACTACGTGGAGCACTTTCGCGCGCTGCTCGGGGACGTGGTGCGCGACCGACTCCGCCTGCCACGCGTGGGGATTCAGCTGAGCGGAGGGCTCGACTCCCCCAGTCTCGCCGCCACCGCGCGACGGGTGGCGCCCGAGGTGCGGCTCGACGGGTTCACCATCGACTACTCCTCGCGCATGGCCGATGATGAGGCGCGACTCGCGTCGCTCGTCGCGCACCAACTCGGGATGAGGCATCAGGTCCACAACGGGTGGAGCCCGCCGCTGGAGTATGTCGATGATGCATCGTTACGGTTCCCGGAGCCGCTCGACGCACTGGATTTTGCCGAAGTGCGGCGCGAAGCGGCGCGTCTCGCGGCGGTGTCGTCCGTGGTGATCAACGGCGAGGATGGGGACGCGCTGTTCGCGCCGCCTGGGCTCCTGACCATGGCGCGCGCGTGGGGGTGGGGCTCGGTGCTCGGGAGCACGGTGCGGTATGCCGCCTCGTACGGTCGCGTGCCGCATACCGGGCTGTGGCTCCGTCGCCGCGTCCGCGACGCGTGGCGTGAGCGCGGGGCCGCGCCGCCGTCGTTCGTGCGTCGTGACGTGGCGCGCAGGGTGGGAGAGGTGCCGATCGTCACGGCGTTGCGGCATCCCACCCGACCTGAGGCGGTGGAGTATTTATCGAGCACGTTCTGGCAAAATCTTATTGAGCTGTCGCGCCCCTCGTGGACTGGCGCGCCGGTGGAGACCGTGTGGCCCTTCCGGGATTCGCGCCTGCTGGCGTTCGTGTTCTCGATTCCGCCGATCCCGTGGTGTCAGCGAAAAACCTTGATCAGGGTAGCATTTCAGGGCGAGCTGCCGGATGAGGTGCTCGCTCGGCCGAAAACCCCACTACGGGCGATGGGGGAAGTAACGGAAGCTGATGTACGGGAGAGGGTTACCGGTCGATCTGCAAAACTAACCGTTCAAAGCGATAGTTTTCTTGACACTGCCAAATTATTGCATTTCTTATCTATGTGGCGAGAAGGGCCGGAGTTTTGGCCTGCCTTGAGAGCGTTGCAACTTGATCGCTGGCTGGCGGGACTCGACTAAGGTTTCGCGCGGATGAGTCGCGTGCAATGGGAGCCGTCTCTATTGATTATGTATGCCCTGATCGTCGTTCGCTGCGAACCGGATGCTTCCTGTAACTAGTTCGCACTCCCCGCCCCTCCCCCCGAGGGTAGTTATGACCGATGCATTGGAAGTGAACGGAACGGCTTCGTCGTCCGAAACTACA
>CANIWQ010000067.1 GCA_947471365.1 Gemmatimonadota bacterium
GTCCTGGCCGATCGTGTTGGCCCGAAAGGGGGCAAAGTGCTGTTCGAGAGTGCTCACGAGTGCTCCTGAGGGGTCATCGCAGTGCGAACCGCCCGCGCCGCACGGAAACCTCGACTCGCGGAGGGCGCGAGGCAACCGGTCTGCCTGTTCGGATCCCTCAAAACTGCCCGCATCTGCAGCCCAAAAGGGTTAGATTCCGAGGGTGGGACGCACGCTGGAGAGTGACTCCAGCGACCCCCGACACCTCTCTTTTCGCAGGATGCCACTCTGTCGTTCGGAACCCTCAAGTTGCACGCCAGCCTCCAGCGTGGGCTGAAAGAACTCGGCTTTACCCGCCCCACCCAAATTCAGGCCGACGCTATTCCGCCGGCGCTCGAAGGACACGACGTGCTCGCCTGCGCCATGACTGGCAGCGGCAAGACGATCGCCTTTGTGCTCCCGATTCTCGAAAAGCTGATTGAGAAGCCGCGCGGCACGACACGCGCGCTGATTCTCACACCGACGCGTGAACTGGCCGCGCAGATTCTCGAAAGCATCAACGACGTGGCCGTGCACACCGGCATCACCGCCGCCGCCGTGTATGGCGGCGTCGGCATGGGACCGCAGGAACATGCGTTCCGCAGCGGCGTGGACATCATCATCGCCACCCCGGGACGCCTGCTCGACCATTTCCGGCAGCCGTACGCCAAGCTCACCGGCATTGAACATCTCGTGTTTGACGAAGCCGACCGGATGCTCGACATGGGCTTTCTGCCTGACATCCGTCGCGTGATCAAGCATCTCCCGGTCAAGCGTCAGACGCTGTTCTTCAGCGCCACCATGCCGCCGCCCATCGCGCAGCTCACGCGCGAGATGCTCAAGTCGCCCGTCACGATCAACGTCGAGCGGCAGTCCAAGCCAGCCGTTGGAATCACGCAGGCGGTGTATCCGGTGACGCAGGAGCTGAAGTCCGCGTTGCTCGTGGCGTTGCTCACCAAGGACGTGATGAAGGAAGCGCTGGTGTTCACGCGCACCAAGCATCGCGCCAATCGTCTGGCTGACTATCTCGTAAAGCACGGCATTAATGCCGAACGTATTCACGGCAACCGTTCGCAGTCGGCCCGCACGGCGGCGCTCGCGGGATTCAAAAACGGCACGTACCGCGTGCTGGTGGCCACCGACATTGCCGCACGCGGCATCGACGTGGAAGCGCTCGGTCACGTGGTGAACCTCGACGTACCAGCGGTGCCCGAGGATTACATCCACCGCGTGGGACGCACCGCACGAGCGGAACTCACCGGGGACGCCTTCACCTTTGTGGCGCCGGACGAAGAAGCGGATTTGCGCGCCATCGAAAAAGCGATCGGCAAGCGCCTCCCGCGCGTCACGCTCCCCGACTTCAACTATTCGGCGAAACCCGAAGGACGTCTCGAAATTCCGATTGCCGAGCGCATTGCCGAGATACGCAAGCGGAAAGCCGAAGAGCGCGGACGCGCGGCGGAGAAGGCAAAGCGTCGTGGTGGTGCGCCGTCCTCGGGCGGCGGGCGTCCTGGGAGTAGCCCGGCACGTGGTGGTGGCGCGAGCCGCGCCGAGTCCGGGCGCTCGGAATCGAGCCGGAGCGCGGGTCCGCAGCGTGATGCTGGGGCGCCGCGCAGTGGTAACACCAGTTCGTCTGCTGGGCCAAGCCGTGGCGTAGCGCCGCACCGTGGCAGCGGACCGAGCCGCGGGGCACGCGGAGCACGCGGGCCGGGTGGCTCGAACTCGGGCGGTTCCGGACGCGGTGGTTCCGGCGGCGGTCGGTCGCGCTAACTGCGACCGATCGTTTGGCCGTCCGTTGAGTAGCACACGCCGTTCAATCCCCGATGTACCCGGGCTCTTTGAGAGGACTCCATCATGAAGCGCAGCGCATTTCCGTTGCTCGTCCCTGCCCTGCTCGCCCTCGCGGCGTGCGGGCCCAAAGAGAGTGCATCCAACGCGAACGCCGCTCTCGCGGCGTCGGTGCCTGCTGAGGCCATTGCCGCGATTGATACCGCGACCATCATGCAGCATATCCGCGTGCTAGCCGCCGATTCCCTTCTCGGGCGCCAGCCCGGAAGCCTCGGCGAGACCAAGACGCTCGTGTATCTCACCTCGCAGTTCCAAGCGCTTGGCCTCAAGCCCGGCAACACGGATGGCACGTACGTGCAGAACGTGCCGCTCGTCGGCATCACGGTAAAGAACGTACCTTCGCTGACCTTCACCAAGGGCGGCGTGACGAAGGCGCTCAAGTGGCGCGACGATTTTGTGGCGTGGACCAAGCATGTCGCGCCGACCGCCGCGCTCAAGAACTCGGAATTGGTATTCGTCGGCTATGGCGTGGAAGCGCCCGAGTTCCAGTGGGATGACTTCAAGGGCGTGGACGTGACGGGCAAGACGATCGTGGTGCTTGTGAACGATCCGCCGCTCGCCGACACCACGCAGTTTGGCGGCCCGCGCATGACGTACTACGGCCGCTGGACCTACAAGTACGAACAGGGGATGCGCCACAAAGCGGCCGGCGTACTGATTGTGCACGAGACGGAACGCGCGGGCTATCCCTTTGCCGTGGTGCAGGGCCGAGTGTCTGAGCAGTTCGACCTCGTGACGCCCGACAAGAATATGGCGCGCAGCGAGGTGGAAGGCTGGATCACGCTCGAGCAGGCGAAAGCGTTGTTCACGATGGCCGGCCAGAACTTTGATTCACTCAAGGCGAAGGCCGCGACCAAAGAGTTCAAGCCCGTGCCATTTGGCATCACCGCCAGTGTCTCGCTTGAGAACTCGCTGCGCACGGTCGATTCGCACAACGCCATGGCGAAACTCGAAGGGAGCGATCCGAAGTTGAAGGATGAGTACGTCATCTACACGGCGCACTGGGATCACTTCGGCGTGGGCGCCAAAGTGAATGGCGACTCCATTTACAACGGCGCGCTCGACAACGCGAGCGGCGTGGCCGCGCTGCTGACCATCGCCAAGGGCTACGCCGCGATGACGACGCCGCCCAAGCGCTCCATCCTCTTCCTGTCGGTGACGGCCGAGGAACAGGGGCTGCTCGGCTCCGCCTACTACGCGGTCACGCCCGTGTATCCGCTCGCCAAAACGGTGGCGGTCATCAATATCGATGGCGCACAGCAGTGGGGACCCACCAAGGATCTGACGGTGATCGGATTGGGCGCGTCGGAGCTCGACGATTACGCCAAAGCCGCCGCTGGCGAACAGGGGCGCGTACTGCGGCCGGATGCAGAGCCGGAGAAAGGCTTTTACTACCGCAGCGACCACTTCAATTTTGCGAAGGTGGGCGTGCCGGCCTTTGATCCCGAAGGCGGCATTGATTACACCGGCAAGCCCGACGGCTACGGTCGGCAGAAGCGTGATGAGTACACCAATAACGACTACCACAAGCCGACCGACGAGATCAAGAAGGATTGGGACCTCACCGGCGCAGTGCTGGATGCCAAGCTGTTGCTCTCGATGGGCTACCGGTTGGCGGGCGCGGAGAAGTTCCCGGAGTGGCGCGTGGGGAACGAGTTCCGCGCGGCGCGTGAGAAGATGATGAAGCCGTAGGTGGTTCTGTCCTCGGCGCGGAGTTGCTCCGTGCCGACCCGGCCTTCGCAAAAGGCCCCCCGCATCCGGCGTCGCGCACAGCGAGCGCCTCCTGCGGGGGGCCTTTTTGCTGCGGCCGGCGCTACCCTACTCAGCGGCTCGAGCCAGAAAGTCGTATGATGAGAGACAGGCTTTCACCCTTAGACAGGCGTAACCACCATGAGACGCACGACGCGCGCGATCGCCGCGATCGCGATGGCCCTCCCCGCTTTCCTCGCCGCGCAGGAACGCGAGGACCGTACGCTACTCACGCAGGCCCAGATGACGGCGATCATCAATGAGGTCTCGGGCGAGCGGGCGATGCACCATATCCTTGAACTCGTGCCCTACCAGCGCGTGCGACTCCCCGAGGAGTACAGCGGACCGTACCGAGAGAGCCGCGTGATGGCGGACTTCGCCAAACAGTATGGGTTCAGCAACGTCTCCATTGAGGTGTACCAGAGCGGCGGCACCGCGTGGCAACCCACGCAGGGCGAGCTCTGGATGACAACGCCGAAAAATACGAAACTCTTTGACATTCATGACATCGCGCTCGCGCTCGCCTCGCTGAATGCCAATGGCGATTTCAGCGCCGAACTCGTGGATGTGTCCGCCGGCCGAGCACAGGACTTTGAAGGCAAGGACGTGAAAGGAAAGTTCGTCCTCTCCTCCGGCTCCACCTCGTCCACCTATTCGCTCGCCATTCAGCGCGGCGCTATTGGTGTGCTTGGGGTGAGCGCCATTGGCTATCAGCGCGCCATCGACTTCCCGACGCAGATTGTTTCGAGCACCGTCAACGCGCAGCCGGGGACGGTCGCGTGGTCAGTCACGCCCGAAGCGCATCACAACCTGCAGGCCCTACTCTTCCGCGGCGAGAAGATCACCATCCGCTCCATCACCAAAAGCGTTCAGGTACCGAGCAAAGCCGAGTACGTGCACGCCGAAATTCCTGGTGATGGCAGCACGACGCAGGAAGTGGCGATCAGTGGCCACCTCTACGAAGGCGTGATCAAACAGGGCGCCAACGACGACAACTCGGGCTGCGCGCTGACGCTCGAAATTGGCCGCGCCTACATCAAGCTGATTGCCGAAGGCAAACTGCCGCGCCCAAAGCGCACCATTAACTTCCAGTGGGTGCCGGAAATTCAGGGCACCAATGCGTATCTCACCGCGCATCCCGAAAAAAAGGCGGTGATTATTGGCACGCTCAACTTCGACATGGAAGCGATTCGCATTGCCGACAGCCGGAGCTTCTGGGTGCTGCAGCGCACACCGGACACCTTTCCGAGCTATCTCAACGACATCGCGCAGAGCGTGATGGAGTACATCGCCGACATCTCGCGCGAACGTGTGCGCTTCCGTCGCTCGCTGAGCGGCTACGCGCCCACGCAGCCGGTGGAGTCGCCGCACGGCAGCAAGGATGCCTTCTATATCAAGATTGACAAGCACTACGGCTCGAGCGATCACGTCACCTACATGCAGCACGGGATTCCGGCGGTAATGTTCATTACCTGGCCGGACATGTGGTATCACTCTTCCGAAGACACGCCCGACAAACAAGATCCGACGCAGTACAAGCGCGCGGCCGCTGTTGGGCTCGGCGCCCTCTCCGTGCTCGCAATTGGCACCGACGAAATGGCCGCCCGCGTGGTAAATGACAACCTCGGTCGCGGACTCTCGCGCATGGGCGAGTCGCACACCAAGGGGCTCGGCTATCTCGCCGACGCCACCGATGCGTCCGCGTTGACGACCGCGTACAAAGAAGCCAAGAACGCCATTGTGCACCAAGCCGGAATCGAAAAGGCGGTGGTGCGCACCGCGAGCGTGCTCTGGACCAACGTCGACGTGGGCAAGAAGCGTGTGGCCGGCTTTGAGCCGCTGATTGACGCGCGCGCCAACGCGCTACTCAACGAAGTGAAGGCCGCGTATCAGATGCAGGCCGCGCAGCGCAATGTACCGGCCGCTGAGCCAGTGATGACCGCCGAGGAGAAGGAAGCGGCGAACATCGTGGTGGAAGCGGTCCCGCAGGCTGCTGGCGCGGGCGGACGCGGTGCTGGTGGAGGCGGTGGAGGCGGCGGTGGAGGACGTGGCGCCGCTGGTGGCCCGTCGCTCCCCGACGAGTTCAACGCCGAGTTTGGTTTGCTGCTCCCGAAGAAGATGACGGTGTTGCAGATTCGCGATTTCCTCAGCGGTGAGTTCACGCCGCTGCCGCTGAGCGACGTGATGGCCGTGCTGAAGGCGAGAGCAACGGCGGGCTCGATCAAGCTCGTACCGAAGGCCGCCGGCAAGTAACGCACGCGAAAAAGAAAGACGGGTCGCCGGTGTTCCGGCGACCCGTCTTTTGTATGTCGTCCTGCCGTTTGGTTTATGGCTTCGGTTTCGCGGTGCGTTCAGTGCTTGCGGCGGGCGATGCCGCACCCGAACTGGAGCCAGAAGCACCGGCGGACCCAGACGAACCGGACGTAGCCGATGCGCTAGGATTCCCTGACTTCGTCGACGAGCCTTCCGAATAGCCGCGACCCTTCACGACATGCCCCGGCGTACCGACAATCCCGGTATCCGTTGGCCGTACCGTGACGACCACCGGCCCGGACGGCGCATACCAACCGCCACCGGGATAGCCGCCGCCCCAGGGATAGCCGTAGTTATTGCCGTAGCCGTATTGGCCATACCCACCGTACCCATACGCCGAGTAGCCGAGCATGCCGAAGCGATCACACATCGTCAGATACGACATCGAGTACGCGAGGCAACGCCGCAGATCGCTGTAGTCGTAGATCGGCATGCCGTAGGCGTCGTAGCCAAGAATGCGACTGCCGCTGGCGAGCGACGATTCCCCACCACCCGGGCCGCCCTCGGCGGGACGCAACGAGGCGTCGTTGGTTCTGGGATCGAGCGCGAACACCCGCGGATAGGCAAGCGCCACGAGCACATCCACCGTCTTCGGTGGCACGCCCTGATCAGCGAGCGCCGTCAGCATCGCCGCATTGACCTTGATCACGTAGCCGCGCTCGCGCTCCATCAACCACGCCTGTACCACACCTTCGGGAAGCCGAATGGAGGCGTCTGCAATGTCGACCGCTGTCAGTTCGATGGCCGCCGTGCGTGCGGCGCTCACCGGCAACGTGCGCCCCTTGAGTGCATCGGTGATTTCGCTCGGCACACCCTTGAGGTCATCCGTCGACACAAACCGAAGCACGCGCACCCCGGTGCTCTTGCCGGAAGTGACCCCTTCGATGTCGATCCACTCACCCTTGGGGGTCATCGAGAACAGCCCACTCGCCGAGCGATGCAGATTGCCTTCGCACGCGAAGCTGCTGTGGACGTACACCACGAAGCCGGTCTTCGAGAAGCCCGCACCTTCCACGCCCGTGCACCCGTCGCGCGTAACCTGCTGCTCGCTACCGTCCGCCACAAAGTGCTGACGATCGGTGACCTTACCATCGGACGACACGGTCAACACATCGGCACCGCCGCCACTCGGCACCACGCACCGCAATGGCGAACGCGGCGCGGTGGTCGCGCCCACGACACGAATGGTCGGCGCCGGCGCTTCCCAGCAACCGAAGAACGGCTGCCAACGGGAGTCACCGGCGGCCTGCGCCGCGACGGTGCGCGCGGGCAACAGCAGCGCGGTCAGCGTGAGCAGCGAGAAAGCACGACGAACGAACAGTGGGAGGTATGTCATGTGGACCATCCGGTTCAGTAACGAACGGTGAATCCCACCGAGGCATTGAGCCCCGACAGGTCGATGCGATTGAACCCGACAAAGCTGGTGCCCGGATCGCCACTGGCGATGTGGTACTTGAGCTCAGTCGTGAGCGCCCACTTGGGCGAGAGCGCGTAATCCATACCGCCGGAGGCGTAGCCCGTGGGGGTCCAGCCTTCGGTGTTGAAGCTGTCATGAAACACATGCAATGACTTAGCGTCGATGAAGTCGCCTTCTTGGCGAAAATTGTATCCCATCAAACCGGCACCGGCGCCGACGAACACCGAATACCGTGCCGGCACCCACGCGAAGTCACCGAGCGAGCGGCCGCGGCCCGTGAGATAATATTTGGCGCCGACGGTCACCGGCCAGCGCGCGAGACTCGTGTGCTGCTGAATGGGCAGATCGAGGTTGTCGGTCCAATGCCGGAACTCCGACGGCTTGTCGGCCTCCGCGTACGCGATACTCACCACCACGTCCGTGCGCGCCGTCAGCCGGAACGCGAGCTCTCCCGCCAAATTAAAAGCGTCGAAGGAGCGCTGATTCAGCGTGAGATCTTGGCGGAACTGTGTAAAAATGTCGCTCGCCGCCGTGGGCATGGCGTAGCCGCCCGTGAGCGTGAACGTCACGGTGGGCGTGTGGAAGAGAAAACCGTTGCCCGAGTTTTCCTGGCCGTACGCGGGGGACGCCACCGCGAACGCCGAGGCAATGCAGAGGGCCCGAACGAAGTTGGTCATTGGCGCTCCAAAGCAGGGTGCGTCATCTTGTACACTATGGTATATCGCCGGTTCCGTCAAACCGGTCGCTGGCTCGGCGACTCAGGGGCGACTCAGGGGCGACTCAGGGGCGACTCAGGGGCGACTCAGGGGCCACTCAGGAGCGACCCAGGAGCGACTCAGAGAGGTGGCACCAGACCGGTTAGTGGCCTGATTTGGGTCTCCCTCGGGCCGGCAACGGCCCGCATGCACGGTGCGTACAGCCAGCAGGCACCTCGGGGCCAGCGCGTGAGCGCTGGGGCCCGTTGCCGTCGTTTGATCCTTCACCTTGGAGCATGAATGCGTCGCATTTCGACGAAGCTCGCCTGCCTGTTGGCGATCGCGATTCCGGCCACCGCCACATCGCAGGCCGCGGGCAAGCTCAACGCCTTCGGCAATCCCGAAAAAATGAAGCCCGCGCCGACCACGGCCGCGATCTCGGTGCGCGATCTCCAAATTCGCCTTTATCAGTTTTCCGACGATTCCATGATGGGCCGGCAGGTCGGCCGCGTCGGCAACATGAAGGGGACGACCTACATCGCCGCCGAAGCCAAGCGACTCGGCCTCGTGCCCGCTGGCGACAACGGCACCTTCTTTCAGGTGCTCCCGTACCACACGCGCCAGTTCACCAACCACTCGCGGCTGACGGCCAACGGCAATCCGCTCGCGTGGGAAAAAGATTGGGTGGGCGTCCCGGGCGCGCGTGCACCGCGCGCCGTGGCAAGTGCAGAAGTGATTTTCGGCGGCACCGCTGGCGACACCACCAAGCAGATTTCAGCCGCGCAGGCCGCGGGCAAGTTTGTTGTGCTGTTGCCGGCCGCTCCGATTGCGCCGGGCGCTGGACGTGGCGCGGGTGGCGGTGGACGTGGTGGCTTTGCCCCGCCGGCGCCGTCACGCTTTGTGGATGCGGCCGCCGTGGCCACGATTGATCTCGACGCGCTGACTGATTCACAGCGTGCGGCCATCAACACGCCGACGATTGCGTCGGCCGGTGGCGCAGGGCGCGGTGGGCGCGCCGGTGGAGCCGCACCGAATGCCCCCGTGGACTCGATGGCGATTCTGCGCACGCAACTCGGTGCCATGGCTCCCGCCGCTGAGATCCGCGTGACCAAGAGCGCCGCAGCGGCCCTCTTTGGTGGTCGCGCGATTGACGGCCTCACCCTCGGCATCAAGGGTGGCACGGTCAACGCGTCGCTCGATTACACCGAACTGCCGAGTGAGTGGGCGCGCAATGTGGTCGCGATTATTCCTGGAAGCGATCCGGCGCTGCGTGGCCAGTACGTGGCCATTGGCGGTCACAACGACCACGTCGGCTTCAACACGCCGGTAGACAAGGACTCGCTCAAGGCGTTCAACAACGAACGCAACAAGCTCCTCCTCGCCAACAATATGACGGCGCTCACGCCGGCGCAGATGGCGACGATTCATGTGAACATGGACAGCATCCGCAAACTCGTGCCGAAGCCGCGCCTCGACTCCATCAACAACGGCGCCGACGACGACGGCTCCGGTTCGATGGCCGTGCTCGAAATTGCCGAAGCGATTCAGGCGATGAAGGTAAAGCCAAAGCGTTCGGTGCTCTTTGTCTGGCACACCGGTGAAGAAGCGGGACTCGTGGGCTCCGCGTTCTACACCCGCAATCCGACGGTACCGATGGATTCGATTGTCGCGCAGCTCAACATCGACATGATCGGCCGTGGCCGTGCCGAAGATCTACCAGGTGGCGGGCCGGATTACCTCGGCGTCGTCGGGTCGTTCTTTGACTCGAAGGATCTCGGCGAGACGGTGGCCGCAGTGAATAAGAAGACGGCCAAGCCACTCGCGCTCGACTACAAGTTTGACGATCCCATTTCGTGGTCGGGGTACAACAACATCTACGGCCGCAGCGATCACTACAACTACGCGCTGCAGGGCGTGCCGATTGCCTTCTTCTTTACGGGATTGCACGGCGACTACCACCAAAAGACTGACGAGGCGGAGTTCATTGATTATCCGCACTACGCCAAGATCACCAACTACATCGAGCAGTTGACGATCGAAGTGGCCAACGGTCCGCGTCCGCGCATGAACGGCAGCAAGCCGGCCAAGCCGCCCAAGCCGCTGGTTCCGTAAGCAGCAACCCAAGAACCGCCGCCGCGTCCATTACGCGTCGGCGGTTCTTGCGGAGGGAACAAGCTCTTCGGCCGCCGTGAGCGAGACCGTATAGATCTCGGGGAGCGCACTCGGGTCAATCCCGAGTGCGCGCGCACCTTCGCCCGCGCTTTCCCAGAGTCCCAGTTCGTACGACTCGATCACCTGGAGGGTGCCTGCGTAGGGGCCCTGTCGATCCAGCAGCGCGGATTTGACCTCGCCCGCCAGATTGATGCGCTCGAGCACGTCGGAGAGCGGCACACGGAAGACGGCATCGAGCAGCGAGAAGAGCCCAACAAGGAAGGCCGTGCCAGCATCGTGACCCGGCGAGCGCTTGGCGAGTTCTTCGGAGAAAAAGCCACGCTGCACCGCTTGGCGGGTGAGTTCGTCGGTGATGCCCGACTTGCCCGCACGCGAGGCGTAGGCCGCGAGCGCCAGCCAGCGCACGAGGGTGGCGCGCCCCGCGAGTCGGAGCGCATGCGCAATCGATGAAATCCCGCGCCCGCCCTCCGACGCCGAGTTGACGATGCGCAGGAGCTGGAAGGTGATCGCGGGGTCAGAGGAGATGGCGCGTTCGAGTTCGTGCTCAGTGACGTTGGGGTTGCGGGCCATCGCAATCACGCGAAGTGCCGCGACAGTGGACGTCGGGAGTTCGGACGACGGCAGCGGCTCTGGGCGCGCGAAGTGCGGGCCCTGAAATCCGTCGAATCCGGCGGCGACGCACGCGCCATAGGTCTTGGCGTCGAACACGTGGTCGGCCACGACCATTTTGTGCTGCTTCTTGAGCGCCGAAACGAGCAGCTCAATGGTCTCGACGTCATGCGCGCGGAGATCGATGCGAACAATGCCTGCGTGCGGCAGCAACTTGAGGACCGGGTCGGTGGAGCTCTGCGGGCGCTGAAACTCGTCGAGTGCCACCACAATGCCGCGGGCGGCGAGTTTGGCGATGTTGGTGATGAGATCGTCGGTGGCCGGCAGGTCGGGCGGGAGGAGCACGACGAGGGATTTCGGATCCGGCAACATGAAGATTTCGCTTTCGAGCTCACGTTCGCTGGCGCGCACCCACGCCGGGAGTCCTCCCCGGACGACGTCGAACCCCCCACTCAGAAAAGAGCGCGCAAAGGCGTCGCCCCCGTCGTCGCTCTCGCGGAACCGGAGTTCGTAACCAACAGCTGTTTCGGTCTTGTCGTAGACCGGCTGACGAACTAGAAAGATGTCTGCCACAGGACGGGTAAGCTATTCGAGGTGCCTAGCCAAGTATCGGCAGGTCGCGCGCACGAGACAAATGCCGAAGCGTTACTGGCCGTTACTGGCCGTTACTGGCCGTTGCTGGCCGTTGCTGGCCGTTGCTGGCCGTTGCTGGCGTGACAGCCCCCCCGCCGAGCCGTAGCTTTGCGGCAGGAGGCACGCCATGAGAAAGAAAGTTGCGGGTAGTGCATCGGCTCGCGCAAAGGTAACGCCGAAAAAAGGCCCCGCCTCCAAGGCGGCGCCGATGTCTAAGGCCAAGGCGGCGGCGGTGGATCCGGCAGCGGAACTGGCCAAAGTGAAGCGGGTCGTGAAGGAGCACCTCCCGAAGGGGTACAAGGAGGTGGCGCAGGGGAGCCTCACCTGCTGGGTCGTGCCGCTGACCGCCTACCCAGACAGCTACAATGGGCACCCGCTCTGGTATGTGGCGATGGGTCCGCAAAAGAACTATTTGTCGCTCCACTTGGTGAATGTGTACGGGAGCAAGCCGCTCCAGCAGAAACTGGCCGCTGGGTTCAAAGCGGCGGGGAAAAAACTGAACATGGGTAAGGCCTGCCTGCGCTTCAAACGCGCTGACGACCTCGCGCTCGATGTCATCGGCGCCATCGTCGCCGCGACGCCAATGGCAGACTACATCGCCATGGCCAAATCGGTACGCCGAAAGTGAAATGGCTCATCAACACGCTCGCGGCCTCGTTTGCCGGCGGAATCGCGTGGTGGCTCGGCGCGAAGGTCGGCATTATGACGGCGTTTTTTCTGAGCACCATCGCGAGCGGCGTGGCACTCTACTACTCGGCGAAGTGGATTCGCGAGCACCTGCCGTGAGGGTGCCCCGTTCAGCGAAGCACCGGTAGCCGCGCGTTAATAGTTGATGGCCGAAGTCCGATCGTCCCCACACTCCGGGAGTTGTTCGATGCGCGTCCCCTGCTCGATCTGGGCGACCAGTTTGGTTGCCGTTATCGCTTCCTCGCTGCCGGCGCAGACGGCGCCCGCCGCCGCCGATTCCACCGACCCCATCAAGTCGATGGTGGCGCAACTCGACCTCGAGCGGTACAAGGCGACGATCAAGGGGCTCACGCAGTTCGGTGATCGCCGTCAGGGCACCGACCGCAATCAGGCCGCGGTGGAATGGATTGAGAAACAGCTCAAGAGCTATGGCTGCGCTGACGTCGAACGGCTTACCTATGATTTTCAGCCGCCGGCTCCGCGCGCTGGTGGTGCGGGTGCAGCAGGGGCCGCTGGGCGTGCGGGTGGCGCGGCCGGTGGTCGCGGTGGCGCGCCCTTGGTGGCGCAGGGCGGCGGGCGGCCGCGCGGGGTGCGCACGCGCACCGGCGTGAACAGCGATTCGCTCGCGCAAACTGATCCCAAGTTGCGCGCGCTCAATGCACAGCCCACCACGCCCGGCAAGCGTCAGGAAGTGGTGTGCACCAAAGTGGGCAGCACGCACCCCGAGGAGATGTACATCGTGGGCGCGCACATGGATGGCCACGGCTGGGGTGAGGCCGCCAACGACGACGGCTCCGGCACGGCAATCGTCATGGAACTGGCGCGCATCTTCAGCAATCCTGAGGTGCGCACCGAGCGCACGATTCGTTTTGCCCTCTGGAACAACGAAGAAACGGGGCTCAACGGCGCGCGCGCCTACATCGACCAGCGCCAGGCGCTGCAGGGCAAAGAAAGCCCAGCGGGATCGGGCAAGTATCCGGAGCCAAAATGGCTTGGCATGATCCAGCACGACATGATGCTGTTTGATCACGGCATGCCGAACCCCGATGGCACCATTCCGAAAGAGCAGCGCCCCGAAGCCGACGTGAATGTGGAGTTTCAGGTGGCGTCGAAAATGGCGAGCGGATCGCAAGCGCTGGCGTGGGTACTGCACGCATCCAACGAAAAGTACGCCACCGACTACCCCGCTTCGGTGGGAAGCCACATGACGAACACCGACTCAGGACCGTTTCAGGACATCGTGCCTTCGGTGAGCCTGCGCGAGAACGAGCGCGGCGCACAGATCGGCAACGGTTGGGATCCGCACTGGCATCAGGTGACGGACATGTTCTCGACGTTCTCGGACAAAGACTTCAGGCTCGGGCTCAACGCGGCGCAGACCACGCTCGGCGCACTGGGTCAGCTCACGGGCGTGACGATCGTCAAGAAGTAACGGTGACGCAGGGAAAGTAGCGGCGCTCGCGCGCCGCTACTTTTTTTTGCCCGCCGAGAGGACAAAACCCACGCCGCGCAGCGAGGAGATCCACACGGTGGCACGGGCAGAGGCAAGCTTACGGCGGAGCCGCGCGATGTTGACGTCGATGACGTTGGTGCCCGGGTCGTGGGCCAACTCGAGCACATGCGCAAGGAGCGCGCTGCGCGGCACCACTTCGCCCACGTGCATCAGAAAATATTCGAGAAAGGCAAACTCGCGGGCGGAAAAGCACACCAGCTCGGTGCCCACGTACACCTCGTGTGCGAGTCGGTTGAGCGCCACGCTCCCTGCGATGAGCTGTTCGGTGCGCTTGGCGCCACCGCGGCGCACGAGCGCGCGCACGCGCGCTTTGAAGACATTCGGCTCAATCGGTTTTCTAATGGCATCGTCGGCGCCGGCGTCGAGCGCGAGCACGGCCACGTCGTTGTTCAGCGTTCCCGCGACAACGAGTACTGGGGTATCGCGGCCCGCGCGGCGCAGCGCATTAAGGAGCGGCACACCGTTGCCATCGGGGAGTTGAAGATCGAGAACGACGACGCTGTACGGCGTCGTCAGCATGCGCGCGCGCGCGCCGGTCGCCGTTTCGACGTCCTCGACCACTGAGAACCCGATCTCACGGAGCAGTCGCTCCATGAGTATTCGCATAGTCCGATCATCATCAACGATAAGCGCGCGCACTGACGTTCCATCTTCGAAGAAAGCTGGGGGGCTCCTCAGAGAATGATACACACAGTGTCGTATGGATGTGCAACTCCACCCGACGATGCTTCCCTCGTGGTCAAGACCGGTCCATCCCCTGTCCAAGAAGAAAACGCGTACAAGAGTAGGAACATGACGGTTGTGATCGCGCAATGAATCACGCTGGGCCAGCGCTGTACTGTCGGATGGCTCACACGCCGAGAGTGGTAGTCGTGCGACTCCCCACGCATGTACGATCGCCAGTCAAACACAAACCATGACCGACACGGTGTAGGGGCCACGGCATGTCCTTTGTCCGCTCCAACATCGCCTTCTGCTATTCGTGATCGCCTTTGACGGCACTTGGAATGATGACAGAGGTGTAATGATTTTGTGTGGGTAGTGTAACCCACGATAAACCAAAACACGCGATGCTTACTCGTGGGTCAAAGCCGACCCAACCCCCGTACGAGGAGACGCCGTGCACAAGCACATAAACACAAGGTTTGTGATCGCGGCCCTCCTGGTTCTCGGTAGCCGTACAGCGTTCGCGCAGACCGCGACGCAGTCTGTGACGTTCCAGGTAGATGCCATCAATCAACTCAGCGTCTCGGGCTCCCCGAGTCTCTTGATCAACGCGCCGACAGCCGGCCTGACGCTCTCGGTCACCGCTCGTGCCGCCAGCCGGCGCCGCGAGGCAGACCCCCAAACCGGAGCGCGACGATGCGCTCTACGGAGGCACCCAGTGACTGACGGAATCACGTTTTACTGTGGCGTCTGTGCGAAGCTGCAGTCGTTCGGCAGTCTCGGCCATTCGTGCCGCGGGATGCAAACGTACTGCACCCTCTGCGGCGGGGATCTCCTCGACGGCACCTGTCCGAAGCACGGCCGTCTCGCCGTTGTGATGAACCTTCGTGATTGTTTCCGTGCCGCCCGCGACTCCGCCCGCGCGCTCGCCGCCCTCGACGCCGCGAGGCAGGCCGACGATGCCCACTACAGGCTATGGCGTGGAGTGCGCTGAAAAGATGCGTCGGGCGAAGGAGAGAACGCGCCTACTGGCGATGACATTCCAGCAACGCAAAGCCGAGCGCATTCGCCACCGTGCGCTCAACGGAGGCACCAAGTGACTGACCAGATTCGTTGCCACGCGTGCGGCGCATCGCTCACCAGCGCCGTGCATCAGTGCGTGCCGGAATTTGTTTGCAGGCCGTGGGCAAACCTCGCCACGGCCAGCGCGGAGCGGGAAGCGTTACCTGATGCGCTGAAACTCTACGTAGTGGCGCTGTGGTTCGACGGGTACGACGACCAGCGCGGCTATACGGGCGACCGTGAGGTGCAGCGTGACCTTCGGAGCATCGCCGCAACGCTCGGTGCCGCACCCGTCACGGACAGCGCGTAGCGGGAGGCGCTGTTCACTCATGACCGACACGGTGTAGGGGCCACGGTATGTCCTTTGTCCGCACCGACATCGCCTTCTGCTAATCGCGATCGCCATTGGCGGCACTTGGGATTATGACAGAGGTGTAATGATTTTGTGTGGGTAGTGTAACCCACGATAAACCAAAACCCGCGATGCTTCTTCGTGGGTCAAAACCGATCCAACATTTTACGAGGAGAAACCGTGCACAAGCACATGAACACTACGTTTGTGATCGCGACCCTCCTGGTTCTCGGCAGCCGTACAGCGTTCGCGCAGACCGCGACGCAGACTGTGACGTTCCAGGTAGATGCCATCAATCAAATCAGCGTCTCGGGCTCCCCGAGTCTCTTGATCAACGCGGCGACGGCCGGCAGCGCGCCGACCTCGGCCACGGCGACCGGCTCCACCTATTCCGTCACCACCAACCAGAC
>CANIWQ010000068.1 GCA_947471365.1 Gemmatimonadota bacterium
AGGCCGAGGACGTCCGGATCGTCCGGATCAACTGGCGAGCTACCGTCGCCAGTACCCATCGATCCGTCTGGCGGGGTGATTTTGTAGTTGTCCGGCGGCGCCTGGCCAAGCAGGTACTGCACGAAGTAGTCCCAGCGACGGCGAATAAAGTACGGCTCGTTGAGTCCGTGGGCCCGGTTGGGCGCCCACACGAGATCGTACTGCTTGTTGGCCTTGGTGAGCTCGTCAATGAGCTGCACGGTGTTGGCCGGATGCACGTTGTCGTCCATGTCGCCGTGCATCAGCATCAACTTGCCCTTCAGGTTCGCCGCGTACGTTTTGTTCGCCGAGGCCGTGTAGTTGTCTTCGCCGCGACGAGCGGTGTCCTTTTTGAGCAGCCCCTGATACTTCTCGCCCCAGTAAATATTGTAGCTCCGGTTGTCGTGATTGCCGGAGCTGCTGACGGCGACCTTGAAGAAATCGGGGAAGCGCAACATGGCGTCGGTGCTGGCAAAGGCGCCGCCCGAGTGGCCATAGATGCCAACGCGTTCGATGTCAATAAAGCTGTACTGCGCGGCGAGCTGCTTGATCGCGGTGATGTGATCGGGGAGCCCGTTGTCGGTGAAGTTGCCGTAGTAGTTATCATGGAACGCTTTGGAGCGGTTCGGCGTGCCGATGTGGTCAATCTGCACGACGATAAAGCCGAGCTCGGCGAGTGAAAACGGTTCGCCGCCGCTCTTGTACGTCCACGAGCCCACCGAACCCACCTGCGGACCCGGGTAGATGTTGGAGATGATCGGATACTTCTTGGTTTCGTCGAGATTCGACGGCAGGTACATCACACCGTAAATATCGGTGACACCGTCGCGCGCCTTCGCCGCAAAGGTGCGGGCGTTCTTGAAGCCAAGCGCGGTGAGTTGCGTGATGTTCGCCTTGGCCAGCGTGTTGATGATGCGGCCCGTCGTGATGTCGCGGAGCACCGTCTCGGTGGGCTTTTCGATGCGGCTCATGCGGTCGACGATGTACTTGCCGCTCGGGCTCACATCCACGTCGTGGTACGAGTCTTCTGGGGTGAGCAGGGTCAGTCCCGTGCCGTCGAAGTTCACCTTGTAGAGCGCCTGATAGTACACGAAGTGATCGGCTTCGCGGCCGCGCGCGGTGAACCAAATCTGTTTGAGCTTCTCATCAACGTTGACGACCTTACCCACCTGCCACGGACCGCTGGTGATCTGGTTCTTGACCTTCGCGTCGGGGCCGAGGCGGTAGAGGTGTCCCCAGCCGTCACGCTCGGACCACCAGATGACGTCCTGGCCGTCCTTGGTCACGTACCAGCTCGTGGGATCCGATGGCGGGGCGGTTTCCACGAACGTCTTTGTGGTGTCGCGCGCGAGCAGCGTGGACTTTCCGGTGGCGGCGTCCACTTCCCACAGGTACGCGCTCTTGGAGGCGCGGGTGATGCCCGAGAGCTTCACCTTGTCGGAATTCGGCGTCCAGACCGAGTCGCGCAGGGAGTTGCTGGTCGTGAGCGAGGCCACCTTCAGCGGGAGCTGCACCACGACGTTGGTCTTGGTGACGCGGTCGAGAATGTGCGCGCCCGGCACCGGAATGATCGAGTCGCCCGGCAGCGCATACGGCTGCGAGAAGGCGCGCGGCCGCTGGGGCGTGTAGCTGATATAGGGCATGGTGCCGACGCCGCGCGTATCCGTTCGGGCGACGAGCAACCGCTTGGAATCCGGCGCCCACTGAATCTGCGGACGGCGCGGTGCGAGTCGTGGAGCCATCATTTGCTGCGGCGTGGGTTCGCCTTGTCCGTAGCCCCAGCCGACCACGCCGTCGGTGGTGAGCTGGGTGGTGTCGCCGCCGTGACGCGGGCGCACAAAGACGTTGAAATTCGTCACGAATGCTTCCCACTTTTTGTCCGGGGAGAGCACGAACTGCGTTTCAGTCGGGATCGTGTCGCCAGCCACGCAGCTATACGCGGTGATGTCACAGGTCACGCGCTTGCGGCCGACGCGGAACTCAATGTTCCGTTCGTCTTCGTTGTCTTTGGTAAACCGGAACGACTGAAACGGCAGCTTATTGCCGTCAACGGCGGAGTCGGTGGCCACGGTAATGGCCGCCGCGAGGCGAGCGTTCTCGAAAAGCGGACGGATCGTGTTTGTGGCCGCATCGACGTAGAGGAAGTCCGCACCGCTCTTGGTTTTGTTGCGGAACCAAAAGCGCGAGCCGTCTTTGTACCACTGCGGCTGCACGACATCGCCGTACACAAGTTTGCTCGTGTTCCACGGCAGCATCTGCTCGGCGCGGGTGTAGCGCTCCACGATGGAGCGCGGGGCGGATGCGGCGGCGACGCTGGTGGTCACGTTGACCGTCGCCGCCGTCTGCGTGGCGGTCTGGGCACGGACAGCTCGCGGTGTGATCGCGCCAGCAAACGCCGTCAGCGCCACTGCGGCAATGGCTGGTGAGAATCTCGTGCGCATCGAACGACCTCGTCGGTTAGGTGATGTTTCATGAAAAACGCAGGTGCAATAGTACGGGTTTTAGTCTAATCCATCCAGCACCAAGGCGGCGGGGGTATCTACCGGAATGGCGCGAGTTGCGACTGAACGGACATTTTGTCCCCTATGACGGTGATCGTCATGTGCGCCGGATCGAGTTGCTCCTGCGCCATTCGCCGCACGTCCTGCGGTGTCACGGCCAGTACCCGTTGTACGTAGCCGGTGAGGTGCAAATCTCCCAACCGGAACTCATCAAGGTACTGTAGCCGGCTCACTACCCCCGCCCGCGAACTGTTCTGCATGACGAATAGTCCTATCAGGTTTTGCTTGATGCCGTCGAGCTCCGCCGCGGGGGGCGCCTCGGCGCGCAGTCGCTCGACCTCGCGCAGAATTTCCTTCAGCGAGTTCCCGGTGTCCTGGGTGGTGACATCCGCCGTCTCCACCCAGTAGCTCGCGTCGCGGTGCTGCCAGAGCATCGAGTTGGGCGAGTACGCGTAGCCTTTGTCTTCGCGGATGTTGGCGGTGATGCGCGAACCAAAGGCGCCGCCGAGGAGCGCGTCCGTGACCTCGAGTTTTGTGAAGTCAGGATTCGAGGGACCGATGACGGGCAGGCCAATCCAGATGGTGCTCTGTGGCGCGCCGGGACGGTCTTCGAGCGCCAGTTGACGACGGGTGCTCCCCACGGCGGGTCGGTCTTTGGCCGGCGTGCCGGCATCCCAATCTGAGAACGATTCGCGCGCGGCTTTTTCCACGGCGGCATCGTCAAACACACCGCTGACGTACAAGTGGGCGCGCACGGCGCCGAAGTTGTCGTCGAAGAAGTTGCGCACATGCCCAATCTCAAGCGCCTGGAGTGTGGCTTCGGTGGAATAGGGGCGGCCAAACGGATGGTCCGGAAAGAGCAGGCCACGCCAACGTTGCCGCGCCTGATCGCCGGCCTGTTGCATCGTCATGGCCAGATTGCGCAGCGCATTCTGGCGCACGCGCTCAAAATCGGCTTTCTCGAACCGCGGATGATGCGCCACATCCGAGACGAGCGCGACGAACTTGGCCGCGTGTGCGCTCAACACCTCGCCGCCCACCGTAGACTGCACCGCGCCGGCCGTCGCACCAATGCTTCCACCCATATCCGCGGCCTCGCGCGATAGCTGTTGGGAGGAATGCATGATCGTCCCTTCGAGCAGCAGATCGGTGGTGAGCGCGGCAAGCCCCGGCCCAAAGGGCGGCTCGTCGATAGCACCCGTTGCAATGGCCAGCGACACGACGGCTTTGGGGACGGAGCCATAGTGCACGAACGTCACCTTCAAACCGTTGCGCAGCGTAAAGGTCCGGTGCGCCGGGAGGGTATACGGCTTGGGTGTACCGGGCGTTGGTGCTTGCGCGTTGAGCCGGGAGGGCGTTATCGCCGTCGCCATCGCCATCGTGGCTACCGTGAGTGCCATGCATGCGTGGGACGGCCTCATGGTGCACCTCCTGACGTCTTGGCACCGGGGACAATCGTGTACACCGTGCGATTTTCCTTCTGGAGCCACTCTTTGGCCACCTTCTGAATCAACGCGGGTGTCACTGCGTCAAATCCGCGTTCGAGAAAATTGATGCGCGCAGGGTCGCCATCGAACAGCGCGAAACTGGCCAGCAGATCGAGTTTGCCGAGTCCGAAACTTTCGTCGGCAATTCCATACAGTTGCGAGCGCATCTTGGTTTTGGTGCGCGTCAGGGTGGCGGCATCCACGGGCTTGGCGCGGAGCAGGTCCAGCTCTTTGTCGATCACACTGAGCAGCGCGCTCGCGGGCTTGTTGGTATCATGATACACGGTCACCAACCAGAGCATGGGACCTTCATAGTTGAACTGGTTGCCGAGTCCCCAGTTGATGCCCGCGTTGATCTCGCCCGTGAGGCTTGTGCGCTGTACGAGGGCGTCGTAGAGCCGACTGTCGCGCCCTTGCGCGAGGAGTTGATCGATCAGCCCCATCGCAAACCAGGCGGGGGTCCAGCGCGGTGGCATGTGCCACGCCACTCCGATCGCGGGCCGCGTGGCCAGGGCATCCACGCGAGAATGGAGCCGCTCCACGGCTTGGTGCGGCTCGCCCACATCGATCGGCGGAGGCGGCTCGCTGGCCTTGATGTCGCCGAAGTACTTGAGCACCCACGCGCGCGCATCGGCCGGATTGAAATCGCCGACCACGGCAAGCACCGCGTTGTTGGGAGCGTAGTACGTGCGGAAAAAGGTCTGCGCATTCTCGAGGGTGGCGGCGTCGAGATCCGTGAAGTCGCCGTAAAAATCGTGCGCGTTGGCCCAGTTGGTGTTGGCGGTCATCGGCAAGTCGATCCACGGAAAGCCGCCATAGGGCTGATTCTTGACGTTCACGCGGACTTCGTTCTTCACCACGTCGCGCTGGTTGTCGACGTTGGTCTGGTCAATCTGCAGGCCGCGCATGCGGTCCGCTTCGGCCCACAGAATGGTCTCGAGGACGTGTGAAGGGACAACTTCGTAATAGTTGGTGAAGTCGAAGCGCGTGGAGCCGTTGAGAATGCCGCCGTTGTTTTCGATGAGCTTGACGAACTGCATTTTCCCCATCTGCCGCGAGCCCTGGAACATCAGGTGCTCAAACAGGTGGGCAAAGCCGGTGCGGTCGCGCGGTTCGGTTCGGAATCCAACTTTATAGTAGACCCCCACGCCCACGGTGGGCGCGGTGGTGTCGCGTGAAAAGACCACCCGGAGGCCGTTGCCGAGAGTCCAGTAGTCCGTGGCAATGTTGAGTCGCGGCGCCGCGGCGGACGGCGGCGCTGTGGGTGCTGCGGGCACGGGACGATTTGGGCGCTGCGCACGCACGGACGCGGCCGCTAGCAGAAGCGCGGTAATCTGGGCCGCGCGGATCGGGTGCATGGCGGGCAATCTCCGGCACGGGGCGGGGGGGGCTGTGGACACTAGAATGTCCGCTCCGGCGCGCTCGGTGGCAACTGCGCGCTATCTTGTGTCCGTGATAACCGTCCACCGCGGCGACAACCTGAAGGTGCTCCGTCCGTTCGCGGACGGCGCCTTTGATCTCATCTACATTGATCCCCCGTTCAATACGGGGCGCGTGCAGCGCCGGAGCCGCGTGCGGACGCGCGCCGATGTCGACGGCTCCCGCACTGGGTTTGGCGGCCGCCGCTACGCGGTGGAAAACGTGGCCAGCGGCGCCTACGGCGACAGCTTCGGAGATTACCTCGGCTTCCTCGGCCCTCGGCTTGAGGAAGCACGCCGACTGCTCAGCGCCACCGGGAGCCTGTTCGTGCACCTCGACGCGCGCGAGGTGCATTACGTGAAAGTGTGGATGGATACGCTGTTCGGCCGATCGAGTTTCATTAATGAGATCGTGTGGGCGTACGATTATGGCGCTCGCTCCACCAAGCGGTGGTCGGCCAAGCACGACACCATTCTCTGGTACGCGAAGGATCCGGAGCGGTACACCTTCAATGCGGCCGCCAGCGATCGGCTGCCGTATATGGCGCCGGGGCTGGTGACGCCGGAGAAACGTGCGCGCGGCAAGATGCCGACCGATACCTGGTGGAACACCATCGTCAGTCCAACCGGCAAGGAAAAAACAGGCTACCCCACACAAAAGCCGCTCGCGATTCTCGAGCGCATTGTGAAGGTGCATTCGTCGCCGGGCGACCAACTGCTCGACTTTTTTGCGGGGAGCGGTTCGTTTGGCGATGCCGCAGACCGGCACGGACGCGACGTGACATTGGTAGACGAAAGCGCCGAGGCCATTCGCGTGATGCGCGCGCGGTTCCGCGGGCGCGAGGTGCGGTTCGTGCCGGTACGCGCAGCGCGTTAGGTGGCGCGCGGTGGCGCGCGGTGGGTTTCGGAGGCGCGTGCCCGCGTGCTACCGTTCCAACGACCGCTCAACGGCCCGGCATACCGTCTTGAGTACGTGGATGCGCGACCAATGCTTGTCGTTTGAGGGGACCAACGTCCACGGCGCCTTGGTGGTGCTCGTCCGATCTACCATGTCACACGCCGCCTGACGATACGCGTCCCACTTCTTGCGATTGCGCCAGTCGTCGTCGGTGATCTTGAACTGCTTGAACGGTGTCCGCTCGCGATCCTTGAATCGCTTGAGCTGTTCGTCCTTGGTCACGGCGAGCCAGAATTTTACGACCACAACGCCAAAGCGCGCCAGCTGGTGCTCAAAGTCGTTGATCTCATCGTACGCGCGCATCCACTCGGACTCTGGGGCAAGTCCCTCGACGCGTTCCACCAACACCCGTCCGTACCACGACCGGTCAAAGATCGTGGCGGCGCGGAGTTTTGGCACGTGCCGCCAGAATCGCCAGAGATACGGTTGTGCGCGCTCTTCTTCGGTGGGCGCCGCAATGGGGATGATGTCATACTGACGCGGGTCGAGCGGTCCGACCAGGCGTCGGATCGCGCCTCCCTTGCCGGCGGCATCATTCCCTTCGAATACTGCAACGAGCGCACGATCGCGAAACCGGCGGTCACGGGTAAGCGTCGCCAATTGTCCTTGCCACCGTTCGAGTTGCGTCTCGTACTTGGCCTTGGTGATCGTCTTGGAGAAATCGAGTTCGCTTAGAACATCTTTGGCGTCGATCGGGGGTAGTAACGGTGGCGTCCGGTCGGGCGTGTGGGCGGATGTCTTTTCCGCCACACGTTCCTGTACAGCGGCGAGCACACTCTGGCCCACCGTGAGGTCGCGATAGCGCTCGTCCGTGGCTTCGGTAATGAGCCAAGGCGCTTCGCCGCTGCTGGTTTGCCGAATGAAGTGCTCCGCCACTTTGCGAAAGGCGTCGTACCGTTTGAACCGTTGGCGATCCAGTGCGGTGACGCGCCACGCTGTCTCCGGATCCTTGGCCAGCGCCTTGAGGCGTAGCCGCTGCGCTTCCTTGGGAATGTGCAACCAATACTTGAGCAATAACGCGCCTTCGGCGACGAGCATCCGCTCGAATCGCACAATACGCTGAATATTTTGATCGAGTTCAGCCGCGGTGGAGCGCCCTTCGGCGCGATCGACAATCGGCGTGGTGTGCCAGCCGCCAAACAAAATGCCGATCTTGCCTTTGGGCGGCAGCGATTGCCAAAAGCGCCACATCGGCGGGCGTTGGCGTTCGTCGTCGGTCGGCTCTGGAAACGCGCGCACCGATATGTGCCGCGGATCCATCCACTCGAGCAGGCGCTTGACCGTCTCGCCGCTGGTGGCGCCGTCCACGCCGCCAATGAGCAGAATGACGGGGCAGCGTTTCTGCTGCGAGAGAGCAAACTGCGCCTGCAACAGCGCCTCCCGCAGGGCGGGAACCTCTGCGTCCCAACGCTTCTTGTCTACGGTGTGGCCGAGCTCGGCGGATTCGAACATGCTTTCACACTAACGCTCGGTCACGTACGCGCAACAGAGGAAAACCGGACAGGAGGTCGCGATGGCCGACCGGCCATCGCGGTGCTGACGCTATTGGTACTGAATGTAGAGCGGCCGCGGATTCAGCTTGAGTATCTGGGCAATGGTCGTGCGCGGATTGTCGTTGCGTTCCTTGTAGAACTGCTTCCACCCCGCAAACTGGACCGGCTCCGCTTTGATCCATTTCATGAACGTGTTGCGCTTGAGCCATGGCGGTCCAAAGCCATCCATGTCCATCACGATCTGCACGCGCGGGTCGAGCTTGATCAGATGCGAGTTGGTGACGCCGCGCTGTGTAAAGCGATGCACGACCAACACCTTTGGCGGCAGCTTGTACTGCGTGACGAGGTCGGCGAGAAAATCGCGCGCAATATTCACGTCGGCCGCATCAAAGGTGCCAATTTTTTTCCCTGGGACCGTGCCGTCCTTCATCGAGAACTCGGGGTCGATTCCAAGGTGAAAGTTCGGTCGCATCAGGAACTTGGCGAGCCGCGGCAGTTCGTCGCGCAGATTGCTTTGGCCCACCTGAATGTCCAGAAATACCAACGCGTTCCGATTGGCCGCCCAGCCAGCCACCTTCTCAATGAGCGACGAATCCATACGCAACCGATACCGACCGTCGCGCCCTGGGCCACCCTGCGCCACGACGGCAATGAGGTGCAGCGCCGGCTGCACTGGCGTGGTGGGGTCGGCCTTGTTCCACGCGGCGACTTCGGCGTCGAGCATACGAAGCATTTCGTCTGGGTGATACTCGCCGAGCACGCCCATCCGCGTGGACAGCGGATTGCCGTAATAGGCGATGATGCGCTTGGCGGGGAGAATCGACCCCGGCAGCGGCTCGGGGCCTTTGACGGGCCACTTCGCGTTCAGGATCGAATCTTCACGCGCGTGCGCGAAGCTGTCCGGATCGGCCAGTTGGGTCTTCCACGATCCCTTCTTCGCGGCCTTCGTCGTTTTCGCCCCAGCGGCGGCTTTCGGGCTCTTTTTTGCCCCAGCTTTCGCCGCCTGCGCGGCGCCTTTTTGGGGCGCTGTATCGGCAGGGGTACGGACGGTGTCCTGCTGCGCCACGAGGAAGGCGGGCAGGAACAACGCGAGGGCGAGGGTGCGGCTGGAATTCATCATCTCGCGCGGAGACGACCCGCCAGCACGTCTCGTCACGGCGAGATCACCGGCTGACGCCCCCGCGCCCCCGTCACGGGGTGATTACCTCAATGCGGTGATCGGCTCGCACCGTGTACTGGCCGGCCACCGTCACCTCGAGCTGCACGATGTACGATCCCTTCCGCAGGGTGGACACGTCGAGCTCCAGCGCCCGTTGCGTTACGCTGCTGCCGCGCGCGGACATGTCGTTGACCGCCACGCTCACTGGCGTCGCTTCCCGAACAAGTTTGAGCGCCTTGGCCTGACGGCGCAGGAAGCCGCTCTCTTCAACTTCCTTCACCACCGTCAGGGAAATATGAATGTTCTCCCCCTGCGGATCGGTGCCATACGACTCCCAGTACACGCCGAGTTTCTCGTCGGCGCGTAGCCGTTCCGTGGGATGGGCGTGCGGCGCGGCCTCTTCAATGGTCGTGGGGATCGAGCCGTACGGTTTATAGAACAACAGGTCGCTCAGCGTGACGCGCGTGCCAACCGAGAAGGGTGGGTTCGCACCATATCGGGCCCGAGCCACCGCGCCCTTGGACGGTGCCGACACTTCGGCGCTCATCAGCAGGGGTCCCCACGGCGCCTTGGCGGTCAGCACCCCGGTACGAGACGTGTTGCGCCGAATCACACCGTAGTCCGCCGCGCCTGAGTTCGGCGTCACAATCAGCGCGGCGTCCACCGGCGCGCCGGCGAGCTGCTTGGTCACATTCGCGTCGTAGGCCATGACCACCAGCGCCGTATCACCACGCTTGAAGACCGCCTTCTGGTGTTCGAGCGGCGTGAGCGACTTGGCATACGCCGGCGCGTATCGGCCGATCACCGGCGGCAAATGCAATCGCCAGTTCGCGGAATCTGAGAGCGAAGGATTGTTCAACACAAATCCAGCCGGAACCATCCGGTAGGCCGGCACCGGCTCCGCCGAGATAATATCGACGCCGCCGCCCTGACGTCCCCCGCGCCCAAAACTCGGGCGACCGGGCGAACGCGACCACCAGCGTGGCCAGCCAAAACGGAGCAGCAGTTCGCGTTCGTCGTCGCTAAAACCATTCTGGTGCGGCGAGGCGGCGTCCTGCAACATCAAGCTCATCGTCATGCGCGAATACCACTCGGTGCGCGTGTCGTTGCCGGGGCGCGAGAACAGCGTGCGCGAAAACGCCCACACGCGGTCTTCGAACGCCGTGCGCTTGGGGTCGTCGCAGCCAAAGCGCCGATACTGCTGGCGCGTGTCGTCATCCACGAGCATCGAAATGTCGCGCCACTGGCAGCGATCACGCGGCAACATGCGACTCAGTGCTACGGAAAATGTGCTGTCGCTGTGCACATCGTCGCCGGCCATGTGAAGCGCAAAGCCGATCAAGATGTCGCACCACCATCCGCCGGTTCGGCATTCCTTGGCGGCGGTCACCGCATCCGCCGGGCGCTCGGCTTCCGTGAGATAGCGCACCCGCTGCGCGGAGAGCCACCGGTCTTCGGGTGCTTGCCGTGCGAGGGTGTCGAGTTCTCCGATCAGCCGCGACCGCGAATCGGCAATGTCCTTCGGCTCCGTGGGGCCGGGGCGCTCGTCGTACCAATAGCACCAACTGCCAACACGTTCGTCGCAGTTGGCCGGTGCGCTCACGCGCGAGGTGGGGAGGTGCTGTACCCGATACTGCTCGAACATCGCTTGAGCGCGATGCCCCTCAGCGACGGGATTCCCAAAGATGGTGTCGCCGGTAGCCGAGGCGGCCCCCGGCTGGCGGATGATCTGTGCGGGCGCGGCCGTGCCGATGGCGGCGAGCAGCAGAAAGGCGATGAGTGGGCGCATGGGGAGGTTATACACTCCACAAGGATAATTGCGCCACACTATCTTTGTGCGATGTCCTCCATCCTCTTTGAGTCGCTCCACCCGGATGTCGCGCCTCCGGCCCGCGGAACTGCCGGCAGCGCTGGCTACGATTTGGCCGCCTGCCTCGCGGGGCGCACCGCTCGCGTCTGGACCGGCCCTACCATGGCCGAGCGCGCCGCCTCCGCCGATGGCGCCCTCACCCTCGCGCCCGGCGAAAAGGCGTTGGTGCCCTTGGGCTTCAAGGCTCGCCTCCCCGCTGGCTTTGAGGCCCAGATCCGCCCCCGTTCTGGCACGAGCGTCAAAACCGACCTCGTCATCGCGAACGCGCCAGGCACGGTGGACGCGGATTACCCCGACGAATGGTGCGTGCCGGTCAAAAATGGTGGACCGGCCCCGCTGGTCATTCGCCACGGCGACCGCATTGCCCAAATGGTCATTGCCCGCTTTGAAGTGCTCGATTTCACCACCGGCTCCGTGGCGCAGACCACCGATCGGGCAGGCGGGTTCGGGTCCACGGGCTGAGGGCGCTCCATAGCTTTGAACGCATGGTGGATATTTACTCTTCCCCCGGGGAGCCTTCGTGAAGCCCGTCCTCCGAGCCGCGCTCGCCGCCGTACTCAGCGCCTCCGCGTTGGCGTCGCAAGAGCCGCGCGACATCCCTATCAAGAGCTACACGCTCCCTAACGGGTTGCGCGTCCATCTCGTGGAAGATCACTCGGCGCAGGTCGTCGCGGTGAACCTCTGGTACCGCGTGGGCGCGCGCGATGAACTGCTCGGCCACACCGGTTTTGCCCACCTCTTTGAGCACATGATGTTCCAAGGGTCGGCACATGTGCAAAAGGCCGAGCATTTTCAGTTCATCGAACGCGCCGGTGGCACGCTCAACGGTTCCACGCAGGCCGACCGCACGAACTACTGGGAAGTGCTGCCGTCCAACCGGCTCAACCTCGGCCTCTGGCTCGAAGCCGAACGCATGCAGTCGTTGGCCGTCACGCAGGCCAACCTCGACAATCAACGCGAAGCCGTAAAGGAAGAGCGGCGACTGCGCTTCGACAATCAGCCGTTCGTCGGGGCCCTCGTCGATTCGATTGGCCTCCTGTATGACCGCGAACGCTGCTTTGCCTACAGCCACTCGCTGGTGGGGTCGATGACCGACCTCAACGCCGCAAAGGTCGAAGACGTGCAGGCGTTCTTCCGGCAGTACTACGCCCCCAACAACGCCACGCTCGTGCTCGTCGGCGACTTCAACTCGGCGGAAGCGACCGCGCTGATTGCGCAGTACTTCAACCAGATTCCCGCCGTCCCCGCGCCGCCCTCAGTGGCCTGCGACCAGCCGTACAACACCGGTGTGCTGCGCCGTAACGTGGCCGATGCCAATGCGACGATCGGTGCGGTGCTGGCGTTCTGGCGCATTCCGGCTGTGTCGCACGCCGACTACCCGGCCCTCGATCTGCTCAGCACGATCTTTGGGCAGGGTGAGAGTTCGCGCCTCAACCGAACGATCGTTCGCGAGCAGAAAGTCGCGGCTATCTCGCAGTCCGTGCTCAATCCTATTGGACCCACGCGCGGCCCTGGGATTTTTGGCGTACTGGCGATTGCCAATCAGGGAGTCGCGGTGGACTCGGTCGAACGCGCGGTCGTGGCGCAGGCGGCACAACTCGTCAGTGGAATCACCGAAGGCGAACTCGCGAAAGCAAAGGCGTATCGCAAGAGCACCGCGGTGTCGCAGCGTCAGCACGCACTCGGACTCGCCGAGGCCATTCAGTTTGCCGATCTTTTTTTGGGAAGCGCCAATCGCGTCAACGACGATATTCGGCGCTACGACGCGGTGACCGTCGCGGACTTGCGACGCGTCGCCGCCACGTACTTGCGTCCCGATAATTCGCTCACGCTGTTGATTGTGCCGGGGGGCAAATGATGCCGCGCCGCGTACGATTTGCCGAAGGCGCCACGGCCGCGGGCGCGCTAATGCTTGTGGCCGCGTTGACGCCGCTCTTCGCCAGCGCACAACGTCCCGCCGCGGCGCCTCCCGCTGCCCCGATTCGCGCCGCCCAGTTCCCACCGACCCGCGAAGCCACGCTCGCGAACGGCATGCGGCTCGTGGTCGTGCAGAGCAACAAGCAACCCGTGGTCGCCGTCTCGCTCACCTTTGCGGCTGGTGCGGCCTATGATCCGCCAGCCAAAGCGGGGCTCGCCGACATGATGGCCACGCTGCTCACGCGCGGCGCCGGCGCGCGCACCGCGGAGGAGTTCTCCGCGGCAATCGAGAACGTGGGCGGGCAACTCACAGCGTCGGCCAGCGCGGATGTTGTAACGCTCCGCGCGGACGCGCTCACCGATGCCGCGCCGCTGGCTTTTTCACTCCTCGCCGACGCAGCGCGGCGGCCGACATTTCCCGACAAAGAAGTCGAACTGTTGCGCACGCAGTTGCTCTCCGCGCTCACTGTCGAGCTCTCGCAGCCGACGAGTCTCGCCGAGCGCACCTTCGTGCGCGGCGTGTTCGGTGAACATCCGTACGCGCGTCGTGCCGATCCAACCAGCGTGCGCCGCATGACGCGCGCCGACCTCGTAGCATTTCACGACGCGCGCCTGCGTCCCGCGGGTGCATTGCTGGTGGTGGCGGGCAGTCTTTCGTTTGAGCAAGCAAAGAAACTCGCGGAGCAAGCGTTCGGCTCCTGGACCGGCGCCGCCGCTTCGCCTTTGCCGCGCACGGCGATCCCCGTGCGCTCGGCGCGCGAGATTGTGCTTGTGCACCGGCCGGGCTCGGTACAGTCGAATATCCTCGTTGGCAATGCCACGTGGCGGCCGAATGATCCGCGCGCGTATGCCGCGGCAATCGCGAATCGCCTGTTGGGTGGCGGCGCCGATTCTCGGCTCTTCCTCACCTTACGCGAGAAGAAGAGTTGGACCTACAGCGCGCGCTCGTCCATCGCGTCGCGTCGCGAGATGGGGAGCTTCGAAGCCGCGACCGAAGTGCGCAACTCGGTCACCGACTCGGCGCTGGTCGAGCTGCTCGCGCAAATCGACCGGTTGGGCACTGAGCCGTTGGACCGCGCGGAGTTCGATCGCACGCGCAACGCCATGACGGGAGCGTTCCCGCTGTCGATCGAAACCGCGGGACAAGTCGCCGCCGAGATTGCCAACGCGAAACTGCTTGGCCTTCCCGCGGATTTCGTGCAGAGCTACCGGCAAAAACTGGCAGCGGTGACGCCAGAGCAGGTGCAGCGCGCCGCGCGCGACGGGATGCGTTCGTCGTCCCTCTTCATTGTGGTGGTGGGCGATGCGCTCAAGGTGCGTGCCCAGCTTGAGAAAATCGCGCCCGTGCGCATTGTGTCTGTTGACGGCACACCGCTTCGCCCAGAAGATCTCGTGGTGAAAGCCGCCGCGCTCGATCTCGACCTCACGCACCTGGTGCCGCGCACCGACAGTTTTTCTATTCTGGTGCAGGGGCGCCCCTTGGGATATCAGCGCACCACGCTCGCGCGCACCGCGGCTGGCTGGGAGCTGCAGGACGTGACCCGGCTCGCCACGGTGGTGCAGCAGAACACCACCGTCCGCTTTTCATGGGCACTGGTTATGCAGTCGGTGTCGCAGTCCGGAAAGGCGCAGGGGCAGGACACCAAAATCGACGTGACGTACGCGAATGGTCACGCCACTGGCACGGCGGTCGCGCCGCAACAGGGCGCCATCAAGACCGTGAATGTGGACACTGATCTGCCTGCCGGCGCCGTGGATGACAATCTCATCGCGACGCTGCTCCCAACGTTCCGATGGGCCAGCGGCGCGCGCTTCGTGCTCCCCGTGTTCCAGTCCGGCAAGGGAACGGCGACCGCGCTGACCATCTCTGTCGTAGCCGAAGAGTCGGTGACGGTGATTGCCGGCACTTTTGCGGCCTGGAAGGCCGACATCACGGGCGGCGATTCGCCGATCAGCGTGTGGGTGGAGAAGGGCGGGGCCCACCGGCTGCTCAAGCTGGCCATGACAGGACAGCCGGTGGAGTTTCAGTTGGTCAAGTAGCGGGGGGCTGACCGCTACGGCACCACGCTCGGCCACGCCTTGCCGAGGTTCGCCATCACGCCGGCGAGCGTCTCAATGCCATCCCACAAGTTCTGCAAGCGCACATTCTCGTTCTTGGCGTGCTGATCGTTGTCGTGGTTCACAATCGGCAAGCTGATGGTCGGCGAACGCAGCACATCGGTGAAGATGTACTGCCCGAGGCTCGCGCCAGACGTCGGAGACATCAGCACCGCCTCTCCGCGCGCTTCCGTGATCACGGAGCGCAGCGCCTGCGACACCGGGAGATCCATAGCCGTTCTCGTCGCCGGATATCCGTCTTCCCAAGCGAGTCGCACCACGCGCGCGTGGGCGAGTCGCATCTCGGCAGTCACCGAATCGTGCGTAATCCACCAACCGCGTTTGGTGAGATGCGCTTCAAAGAGTTGCTTGATGCGCTGCGGCGTCTGGTTTGGCACGAGTCGAAAATCAATCGACGCCTTGGCTTCCGGGGAAATGGCGTTCGCGGCCGTCGGCGCCACATTGCCCACGCGAATGCCACGCAGGTTGAGCGCCGGGAGCATAACGCGTTCGCTGAGCGGCGCGTCGTTGGCCTCGCTCCGTGCCAACAGGAGATCGCGCCGCAGTTGCGCATCAACGGACGGTAACGCGCGCACCGCAGCCAACTCGGCGGCCGTCGGCTTGGCGATGTCATCCATGAAATGATCAATCAGGATGTTCCCCTCGCCGTCGCGGAGCGACGCTAAGAGTTCCACCATCAACATGCCAGGGTTCGGCGCCCAGTTTCCGTAATGCCCGGAGTGCAGGGCGCGCGCCGGGCCGTACGTGGCCAGCTCGAGCCCGAGCACGCCGCGCACGCCAAAACTCAGGAGCTGCTTCCGGCTCTGGTGTACCGGGCCGTCCACAATCAGCCACACGTCGCCGCTGAGCACATCCTTGTATTTGGTGAGAAGGTCGCGCAGATGCTCGGAGCCCGCTTCTTCTTCGCCCTCAAAGAAGAACTTGAGATTGACCGTGGGGGCAATGCCATTCGCGCGCATGGCGTCGAGTGCGGCGAGCATTG
>CANIWQ010000069.1 GCA_947471365.1 Gemmatimonadota bacterium
ACGAGCTCCCCTGACATGGTGAAAATCAGAAAACCGCCGTACCATACGAACGCGAGTGCCGTCACCGCAACGTCACTCGTGCGCCGTCGGCCACGAGAATCCCCAATCGTAACCGGTTCGGCAAGCCCCCACGAAGGCCGCGGGACGGGGGCGCACCACCATTCGCGTTCTCGCGGCTTTTGACGCACTATTAGGGGTGCCTGCGGACGTCCGCGTGTTGGGACGATCCGGCCTGAATGGCGCCTTCCCCCCGTGAGCGAGTACCAACGATGGCGAGTTGGACCTTCAAGGTTCCTCTGAGCGGCGGACCCGTGCTCGTGCTCTCGCGCGGTTGGGACGGTCGCACCGCAATAGCATTGCGCGGCGTGCATCTGGAGCGGCTCTCGTACGAAGACGGTGAGCCGTTTGTGGTGCCGATGGCGGACGGGACCACCGAAAAAATTCTGGTACGGAAAGTCTTCCTCGATCCCGTGCCGCGCGTACAGTTCCGCGATCAGCCGATTGCACTCGTTCCTCCCATGCGATGGTGGGAGTGGGCGCTGGGTGTCGTGCCGATTGGCCTCGCATTCACCGCCACGCTTCCTGGTGTCCTCATGGGAATCATGGCGAGCGTGATCAACTGCTTACTCCTGCGCGGTTGGCAGCAGCCCATTGCACGGCTTGCGGCCGTGGTCGCGATGAGTGGAGCGGCGATCGGTGGCTATCGGACCCTCAATCATGTATTCAACAGCGTCGTCAGCAGTCCGATGGCGGATCTCATTACGAGTTTGCCACTCCCCAGGGACGATAACGGCCGTACGGCCGCCGCCAGCGACGTCACCGTGGCGCCGCAGGACGCCGACACACTCATGGTGTTGCGCGGCGCGCTCGAGCGCGCGCAGTTCGATTCATTGGAACTCGTGCTCGGCCGCCTCGAACGCGACGCGCTGACCCATCCCCGCTCCGAAATTCGGTGGGGGACCACCCTCAAAGCGCTCGGCTATGCTGGACCAGACGCCGAAGTGCAAATGGACGCGTGGCTCGCCGCGCGCCCGGCGAGCCACCTGGCGCACTTGGTGCGCGCGTCAGCCTTTGTGCGGTCGGGGCTGTTGCTGCGCGGCGATCAACCGATCAAAACCACCACGCGTCCGCAACTCGACGGCATGAAGCGTGAGTTTCGTCGAGCCGAACTCGAGATTACGTCGGCGCTGCGCAGCGACCCGATGGCGATTGGCGGCTACTGGCTCTTGCTCTCGATGGCGCAAGCGCGTGGAGACGCGGTGGGTGCCGCCGAAGCATTTCGGCGCGCGCTGATGATTCAACCGCACAGTCTGCGGAGCTACATCCTGTATGCGCTGGTGCTCGATCCGCAGTCTGGCGGATCGCTGAAAGCGCTCGGCACACTCGCTGATCAAGCGGACTCCCGTCTGGCCGAGGAGCCGCGACTCCGCGCGGTGCGTGGATTTCTTTCGTGGGTGGAATCGCGCGACGCGGCGGCCCGCGGCGACTTTGTGACCGCCACCGACGCGGCACAAACGGCGCTCTCGGTTGGGGACGACTGGCGCTTTCACGCCGCGCTCGGTCGTGCGCAGCGTGGGGCCGGCGACATTGCCGCCGCGACCGCCGCGATGGAGAAGGCGCTGGTGCGCAATCCGATTGAACCGAGTGTACGCTTCGATCGCAGTCGTCTGCTGTACGATCGCCTGACCGCCACGCCCGACGCCGACTCGGCCGATGCGTGGCTGAGCGAGAGTCGCCGCGAGGCGGGCATCGCGCTCGAACTCGATGGGGCGACGCCGCGCTACCGCGACTGGGTGGATTCGCTGGCGGTCATTAAGCCCAAACGCCGCTGAGCAAAGCTCGGCGGCGTTTGGGTTGTGTGGTAGTCCACGAGTCGCGACTAGAGTTGCAACAAATCCGCGACGGTGACGCTCTCGGCTTCGGCCTGGAAGTTGAGCGTCACGCGATGGCCGAGCACGATGTTGGCGATCGCCTTCACATCGTCGATGTCCGGCACGCTCCGTCCGTTCATCGCCGCGCGCGCCTTGGCGCCCAGCGTGAGGTACTGACTCGCGCGTGGTCCTGCTCCGTAGGACACGAACTTCTTGACGGCGGCCGTGACGCCCGGCTCGCTGGGGCGCGTGCTGCGCGCGAGGTTCACCGCATAGCTCACGACACTCGGCGGCGCGGGAATGCGGCGCACGAGTTGTTGCATGTCGAGAATCTCCTGGCCCGTGAGGACCGGGGAGATGGTGAGGCTTTTGTCGGAGGTCGTCGTGTTGACAATGCGTTCTTCTTCTTCGCGACTCGGATAGCCCACCTTCAACTCGAACATGAAACGGTCGAGCTGCGCTTCGGGAAGCGAGTAGGTGCCGTCGTGTTCGATGGGGTTCTGCGTGGCAAGTACGAAGAACGGTTCCGGAAGCTGGTACGTTTTGCCAGCCGCCGTGACGCGGTGTTCCTGCATCGCCTCGAGGAGGGCGGCCTGCGTTTTCGGTGGGGCTCGGTTGATTTCGTCAGCCAAGACGATGTTTCCAAAAATCGGGCCCGGCTGGAACTTGAAGCTCCGCTTGCCGGTGCCGTGATCTTCTTCGAGCAGTTCCGTGCCGGTGATGTCGCTCGGCATCAAGTCAGGGGTAAACTGCACGCGCGAGAACTTGAGATCGAGGGCCTGCGCGAGTGTTTGAATCAGGAGCGTCTTGGCGAGACCTGGTACGCCAATAAGAATGACGTGGCCGCCGGCAAGAATGGCGCCCGTGAGGTTCTCCACGACATCGGCCTGTCCGACAATGCGGCGGGCGATCTGGTCACTCAGCGCCGTGCGGGCCTTGGCCAGTTTGCCGAGGAGTTCGAGGTCGCGTTCGTCAGCTAGCGATTGGGCCACGCAGGAATCTCCACAGAGTGCGCGCGGCGGAATGCCGCGGGAGGAAAAGATAGCACAACGGCGCCGTTGGGTAACGGCGCCGCAGGGAAGAACGCTGAGATTTCTGGGGCCGCGTACGCGCGGCGCCTAGCGGACGACGAAGTCTGCGCGCTGGACGACGGGGTAGTTGACGCTCACCAGCGTGGCGATGGCGGTGTAGCGGCCGTGGGGGATCGCGTCCCAGCGGGCGTCGTAATCCAGTGCATCGCTCGAGCGCAGGACTCGGCTTTGGAGCGACTGCGTGAAGAAGCGCCCCTGACTCCAGCGCCACACTTCGCGGCCCGTGCTGTCGACGACGACGACGTCGTGCGTGAGGCCACTCGGAAAATTGAGTTCGACCTTCGCGTCGCCGGTGTTCGTGACGCGGAAAGCAAACTGCACACCGTCTTTCACGTTGATGTCGAGCGTCGGCGTGAGTTTCGCTTCGCTCTTGGCTCGTGCGCGCAATGCGCGCGGCACATCGGCGTTTCGCGGTCGCGGGCCACAGGCGAATGCGACACCGAGTGCCGTGAACGAGAGCGACGCGAAGACCAATCTTCCGTTCATCGAGGTGGGGAGGACAATGAAGAGTACTACGGCTGGCAGGTCAGCCAAACATCACAAATGTCACACTGGCTTTATCAGAGAGTGAAACATATCAACATGAGGACGATTCGTCAAACCATAGGCAACAGCTAAGTGTAAGGGGGGTATTCGGTTGCTACGGCTGGCCTGATTTGGTGGTGCCGGAATGGCGCGATTTGGGTCTCTTTTTAGAGACGTTGAAATGTGGGTTGTTTGGGCCATTTCGGCTGTTTTTCCGTCAAATTTGACGCTGAAAAAAGGGGGCTTAGGACTGCAGCGCGGGCTGGCTTTTCATTGGGGGAGTTTGCTTGCGCTTTTTTTCACAAGCCTCTAACTTTCGTGGCTGTGACGGGTACCGGTGGGCCTCTGAAGGACGATCGCGCCTCCTTTGATGAAAAGGACGTGGCGCGGCGGCGCGACGAGCTACTGGCTCGGGCGCGGGGGGAGGCGCCGAGTGTGGGGGGCGGGGGGCAGCGACTGATGGGGCTGGGTGTCCAGTTCGTGGTCGCGATTCTGCTCTTTCTGTACCTGGGAACGTGGCTGGACCGGAAGTTTGGGACGGCTCCGTGGATGATGCTGTTGGGGACCTTTGTTGGGGCGGGGGCGGGCTTCTACTCCCTGTACCGGGCGATGGTGGAGGAGAACCGGATTCAGGATGAGGAGGCGTCGCGCCGCAAATGAACAAGATCCTGATATTCGTGGTGACGCTGCTTTTGGTCGCGGTAGGTGGAGCGGCGCTGTTGACGCGGCTCGTGCCGGGCCCAGAGGCGGCGCGCGCGATTTGGACCAGCGCGTGGATCGCGATTGTCGTGCAGGGGATCGGGTTTGGTTTTGCCTGGTCGTTGCGCAAAGAGCACGTGATGCTGGGCTGGGGCATGGGAATGATGCTCCGGTTCGTATCGCTGGCCGTGTACGCGTTGGTAGGAGTGCGGGTGCTGGGGCTCACGCTGGCGCCGGCGTTACTGAGTCTGGCTGGATTCTTCTTCGTCACGACGCTCGTCGAACCGATACTGCTCACGCCATGAAATCCCGTTCCATTCTGTTCGCGCTCCTTGCCTCTGTCTGTGTTGCTGCCGCGCCTGTGCTACGTGCGCAGGAGCCGCAGGGCGCCGCCGAGTCGCAGGCCAAGGCTGCTGAGGCGCCGGCGGCGGCCAAGATCGACATCATCACGCCGCACATCACGGACGCGCACGCCATTGAAGTGCCGTGGCCGAGCCTTGAAGAGGGGTTCCTCACCAAGGAGATCGAGCTGCCGCGGTGGGCGCCGGTGCACATCGGTTCGGTGGAAGTCGACCTCTCGCCGACGAAGCACGTGGTGATGCTGCTGGTGGCCGCGATGCTGGCCTGCGTGATCCTCGTTGGCGCCGCGCGGAGTCAGGCGCGCAGCGCGCGCACGGGACGGCCGCCCAAGGGCTACGCCAATGCTATTGAAGCGATGGTGCTGTACATCCGCAACGAAGTGATCCTTCCGAACGTGGGACATCACGGGGAAGGGTTCGTGCCGTATCTGCTCACGATCTTCTTTTTCATTCTCTTCGCCAACCTGCTCGGGCTCGTGCCCTACATGAGCACGGCGACGGGCAATATTGCCGTGACGGCGACGCTCGCGATCCTCACCTTCCTCGTGATTGAGATCGCCGGGATGAAGGCGCTCGGCAAGGGCTACATCAACACGATCATCTTCTGGCCGCACGACATGCCACTGATGATGCGTGTGCCGATGTCGATGATCCTCTCGCCGGTGGAACTGCTCGGCAAGTTCACCAAGCCGTTCGCGCTGACGATTCGTTTGTTCGCCAACATGACGGCGGGACATATCGTGGTGCTGGCCTTTGTGGGAATGATCTTCACGTTCCATTCGTTTGTCGTGGCGCCGCTGCCGTTGGCAATGGCCGTCGCGATCATGTTCTTGGAGTTGATGGTGGCGTTTTTGCAGGCATTCATTTTTACGCTGCTGTCGAGTGTGTTCATTGGGTTGGTGCGGGAGTCGCACCACTAGGGTTGTGTGGCGTTGTCAGTCGCTGACGGTTTACGGTTAACCGATAACGGTCAACCGTTAACGGCTGAAAACATTGCAGGTCGCGGCTCGGGATCCGCTCGTCCGAATCGCGTAGTAGCCGAATGAGCGTTCGGCGAAATCCGTTGAGCCCCGGGGGCTCGCTGACGGAACACGGCCCAGCGACACGAAGGCCGGTAGCGGCAAGTGCAGTTCTACGTTTCACCATTGGAGTTCGATCATGACGATGTATCCGCTTCTGCAGGTCGCTGGCGAGTTCAACAAGAGCTACATGGGCGCGTGGGCCATGATGGGTGCCGGCATCGGCGCTGGTCTGGCGATCATCGGTGCCGGTCTTGGCATCGGCCGCGTGGGCGGCCAGGCCGTGGAAGGCATGGCGCGTCAGCCGGAAATCGCGGGCAAGATCCAGACGGCCGCGTTGATCTTTGCGGCGTTCATCGAAGGCGCCGCGCTGTTCGCCGTCGTCGTCGCGTTCGCCATTCAGGGCAAGTTCTAAGTCGTCGGTGGGTGCGCGCCCCGGGGTGCGCACCCACCACACTCTATTCTCCGAAAGGATTTCCCATGCGTTCGATGTTCTCCCGCGCTGTTGCGCTGCTCGCCATTGCCTCGCCCCTGCTCGCGCAGGAGCACGAGGCCGCCAAGGTGGATCTGCTCAGCCCAGCGACCGGACTGATGTTCTGGACGTTGGTCATCTTCCTCGTCGTTTTCTTTGTGCTCGCCAAGTTCGCGTTTGGCCCGATCGTGGCCGCCGTGTCGGCGCGCGAGAAGGCGCTCGAAGACGCGACGGCGATGGCCAAGGCCGATCGTGAAGAAGCCGCCACGCTCCTCGCGGAGCATCGTGCCGCGATTGAATCGGCGCGCGGCGAAGCGCAGCAGCTCATTGCCGACGGCCGCAAGACCGCCGAGTCGATGCGCGCTGACTTGCTGGAGCAGACGCGGGTGCAGCAGGAGCAGATGATGGATCGCGCCAAACGCGACATCGAAGCCGAAAAGACCAAGGCCGTTGACGCGCTCCGCCGCGAGGCGATTGACCTTGCGTTGGCTGGCGCGAGCAAGGTGATCGAACAGAATCTCGATAACGCGCAGAACCGCGCGATCGTCGAGAAGTACCTCGGCTCCATCGGGACGCGCTAATGCGCGACGAATCCATTGCCCGCAACTACGCCGAAGCGTTGCTGGCGCTCGCCAAAAAGGCGAACGCGGCAACGGAGTGGGCGGGGCACATCAACGCCATTGCTGGGGCCGTCGAGCAGAGTGCGACGCTGCAGCGCTATCTCTCGGCGCCGCAGGTGAGCCAAGAAGCCAAGATCGCCTGGTTGTCGAAGGGACTCGATGGCAAGGTGCCGCCGCTGTTCGTGCGCTTTTTGCAGAAGCTGGTGATGAACCGCCGGCAGACGCTCATTCCGCACATCGCCACTGAGTACAACAATCTGGTCGACCTCGCTGAGGGACGTGTGCACGCACGCGTGACGGTGTCGCGTGAGACGCCAGAGGTGGAGGTGCAGGCGATCAGCGCGGCGCTCGGAAAGGCGCTCGGCAAAACGGTGGTGAGCCATGTGACGGTAAACCCGAAGATTCTCGGGGGCGTGGTGGTGCGCGTGGGTGATACGGTGATGGACGGATCCGTCAAGCGTCGTTTGGAGCGGCTGCGCGCGCAGATGGCGGGTCGATAGGTCACGCGCGGATTGTGCTGCACGAGAAACGCGCTGGGGCCGCTCACTTGAGCGGCCCCGTGTGTTTGGCGTGAGGTTCCCTCGGCGAGGTGTGACGGCTCCAGCGTAGGGCCGGGGGGCCCCTGCGGGGACCACGGGGACCACGGTCAGGGTCAGGGCGGGGGTCGTGGGGGCGAACCGGTGCAAGTGCTGGTATTCGGGCGCTCCAGCCTGCATTTTCCCCAGAATGGCAGACAGTCCAGTCGATCGTCGCGCGTTCTTTACCCAGGGGTTTCGCCAGGTCGTGGCGAAGGCCGCTGACGCCGTGGGCGCACGGCTTTCCGGCGGTGATCACATTAGGCCGCCTGGGGCGATCTCCGAGGCCGCGTTTCTGGCGGCGTGTACGCGGTGCGGCGAGTGCGAAAAGGCTTGCCCCGTGCAAGCCATCCATCCGCTGACCACCGAGTACGGCTTTGCGGCGGGGACGCCGGCGCTGCGGATCGATGTGCAGGCGTGCGCGATGTGCGTGGATATTGCCTGTGCGCGGAGTTGCCCCACGCCAGCGCTCGACGTGCCGGAGTCGTGGCGCGATGTGCAGATCGCGCGCATCACCATTGATGCAGAGCGTTGCGTGACCTGGCGCGGCGTGTCGTGCGGGGTGTGTGCGCGGGTTTGCCCCGCTGGGGACGAGGCGCTCCGCATCGACGCCGACGGGCATCCGGTGCTCGGTGCGGCGTGCACGGGCTGTGGGAGCTGTATCAATGCCTGTATTACGAGCCCGACTTCCATGTTACACAAACCAATGGGATCGAATTCATGAGCGGAAAGTCCACCGTGCGCACGGTGCAGAAGCCGTGGGGGCACGAGACGATTTGGGCGCACACGAGCCAGTACGTGGGCAAGGTGCTGCACATCAAGGCGGGAGAATCGTTGTCGCTGCAGTATCACGAGCTGAAAGACGAGACGATTTTCGTGCTCCGCGGCGAGATGATTTACCGGGTGGGGGACGCGCCGGGCGCGCCGCTGCGCGACGTGATTTTGCGCGAGGGGGAGTCGTACCGGAACGAGCCCGGCCACGTGCATCAGATGCAGGCGGTCACCGACTGCGACTTGCTCGAGGCGAGCACGCCGCACCTCGATGACGTGGTGCGCCTGCAGGACCGTTACGGGCGTCAGGGAACGAGCGCGCCGTGAAGGTGATCATTCCGCTGGCCGGCAAAGGAACGCGCCTTCGCCCGCACACGCACACCGTGCCAAAGCCCATGCTCAAGGTGGCAGGGAAGCCGGTGATGGACTACGTGCTTGACGATGTGCGTCGGCTTGGGAATGTGGATGACGTGGTGTACATCACCGGCCATCTCAAAGAGACAGTCGAACGCCACGTGCTGGCGAACTACGCCGACCTCGGCGCGACGTTCGTGGAGCAGAAGGTGCAGGACGGCACGGCTGGCGCGGTGGCGCTGGCGCGCGATCGCGTCGATGCGCCGGTGCTGATCATTTTTGTGGACACGATCTTCGACACCGATTTGTCCGTGATCACGTCGAGCGATGACGACGGCATCATCTGGACCAAGGAAGTCGAAGACTACCAGCGCTTCGGTGTGGTAGTGACCGACGCGAACGGCCATATGACGCAGATTGTGGAGAAGCCAAGCACGCCCATCTCGAAACGGGCGAACATTGGGCTCTACTATATAAAGAACTGGCAACTGCTTTTTGAGGGAATAGAACACACGCTCAAGCAGCCGGCGAACAAGGGCGAGTACTACCTCACGGACGCTTTCCAGTACATGATCGATCACGGGGCGAAGCTCCGCGTGATTGATGTGGACGGATGGTACGACGCCGGCAAGCTCGACACGTTGCTCGACACGAACCGCGTGATGCTGGGGCGTGGACGGGCGTCGCGTCCGTTGGAGTATACCGGCAGCAAAGCCGAGGCCGCTGGGCTGCGCATTACGGAGCCGGTGCGCATTGAGGAAGGCGCGGTGCTGGAGCGCTGCTCCGTTGGGCCGAATGTGACGATTGGCGCCGGGTCGGTGATTCGCGATTCGACGTTGCGCAATGTGATCGTTGGCGTGAAGAGTACGGTCGAGCGGTGCACGCTCACCAACTCGATGATTGGCGATCACGTGGTGCTTGAGGGATATCGTGGGGAAGTGTCCATTGGCGATCACACCGAACTTCGGGGCGCGTGAATGACCGAGTTTTCGCGGCGGGATTTGTTGAAGGGAGCGGCGCTCGCGGGTGCCGCATTGGCCGCCTCAGCGACGAGCGGCGCATTTTCTCCGGCGATCGCAGAGTCCGTGGACGCGGTGCACCATCCCGAGCAGCAGCCGGTGGCGCCCAAGGGGCGCCAATCGATGCACCGGGTGCCGTTCGAGCGACACGAGACGGTGCGCGTGGGGATTGTCGGCACCGGGCTGCGTGGGCGGTCGGTGCTGCACGAGCTGCTGGCGATTGAAGGGGTGAAGATCGTCGCGCTGGCGGACGTGGTGGCCGACAAAGCGCAGAAGGCACAGAAGATGGTGACCGATGCGGGGCAGGCCGCTCCGGAATTGTATACGAATGGCGATCACGGTTTTGAGAAGCTCGTGGCGCGCGATGACATCGACTTCGTGTACACGGCGACGCCTTGGGAATGGCACGTGCCGGTGATGCTGGCGGCGCTGGCGCACGGCAAGCACTGCGGGAGCGAGTGCCCCATTGGGACCACCTTGAAAGATCTCTGGGCGTTGGTGGATGCGAGTGAGAAGGCGCACAAGCACTGCCTGCACCTGGAGAACTGCAACTACGGCTACACCGAGATGATGGTGAACCGGATGGTGCACGAGGGTGCCTTTGGCGAGGTGCTGCACGCGGAGGCTGCGTATCTGCACGACCTCCGCGACATTTTGTTTGAAAATCGCGACGAAGGACTCTGGCGCCGCGCATGGCACACGCGTGCCAACGCCAACCTCTATCCGACGCACGGGCTCGGGCCGGTGAGTTGGTATCTCGACGTGCACAACGGCGACCGGTTCGACTACATGGTGAGCATGAGTTCGCCTGAGCGCGGGCTCACGCTCCATCGTGAAGACAAAGTGTCCGATCACGCCGACGCGAAGTGGCAAGAGAAATACCTCACGGGCGACCTCAACACGAGCATCCTCAAGACGGTGAAGGGGAAGACCGTGATGTTGCAGCACGATGTCTCGAGCCCGCGTCCGTACACACGCCACAATCGCCTGCAGGGGACCAAAGGTGCGTTTGAGGACTATCCGCCGCGCATTTATCTCGAAGGGATGAAGGGCGGCGAGCGCTGGAACACGATTGACGATCTGAAAGCGAAGTTCGAGCATCCGCTCTGGACGAAGCTCGGAGAGCGGGCGCGCACCGGCGGGCATGGCGGGATGGACTTTGTGATGGCGTACCGGCTGGTGGAGTGCCTGCGCGAAGGGCTCGCGCCGGACTACGATGTGTACGACGCGGCGGCCTGGAGCGCGCCATTCCCTCTTTCGGAGATGAGCGTGGCGAAAGGCAGCGCACCCATGAAGTTCCCCGATTTCACGCGTGGTGATTGGCAACGGAAGGGCGTATGACGCACCTCTTGGCGCAGACGGCCGCCGTTGCGGCGGGCTTTCATTTTGCGACGATCGACTGGGTCATTATCGCGGTGTCGATCGCGGTGAGTTTTTTGCCAGCGCTCTTCTTTTGGCGGCGCGCGAGTTCGGGGACGGGGGAGTTCTTTACGGCGGGGCGTGCCGCGCCGTGGTGGCTCGTCGGTATCTCGATGGTGGCGACGACCTTCAGCACGGACACGCCGAACCTCGTCACGAACATGGTGCGCGAACGTGGCGTGAGCGAAAACTGGCTTTGGTGGTCGTTTCTGCTCACCGGCATGATGACGGTGTTCTTCTACGCGCGGCTCTGGCGTCGGTCGGGCGTGCTGACGGATCTTGAGTTCTATGAGATCCGCTATTCCGGCAAGCCGGCCAAGATCCTGCGCGGCTTCCGCGCCGTGTACCTCGGCCTGTTTTTCAACTGCGTGATTATGGCCACGGTGAACCTCGCCGCCGCCAAGATCGGTAACGTGGTGCTGGGCTGGCCGATGGAGCGCACTCTGGTGGTCTGCGCCGTGATGACGATCTTCTTTGCCTCGGTGAGCGGGCTGTGGGGCGTGCTCGTGACCGACACGATTCAGTTCGGCATTACCATGACCGGCACCTTTGCGGTGGCGTACTTTGCGCTGCAACAGCCGGAGGTGGGCGGTTTGGCGGGGCTCATGGCCAAGGTGCCGGCGCGCACGCTGGCGTTGCTCCCGGACTTCGGCGATTGGACGGTGGCGGCTACGGTATTCGTGATTCCGTTGACGGTGCAGTGGTGGAGCGTCTGGTATCCTGGCGCCGAGCCCGGCGGCGGTAGCTACATCGCGCAGCGCATGCTGGCGAGCAAGACGGAAAAGGACGCGGTGATCGGCACGCTGTTGTTCAACGTCATGCACTACGCGTTGCGTCCGTGGCCGTGGATCATTGTCGCGCTCGCATCGACGTTGGTGTATCCGCAGCTCAGCGACATCGCGTCGGCCATGCCCTACGTAAAGCCGTCGCTCATTGGCAACGATATGGCCTATCCGGCGATGATGAAGTTCCTGCCGGCTGGGTTCCTTGGGCTGGTGGTCGCGGGCACGCTCGCGGCATATCGCTCCACGATCGAAACGCATCTCAACTGGGGCACGAGCTATCTCGTGCACGATTTCTACCGGCGGTTCCTGAAGCCGGGGAAGAGCGAGAAGCACTACGTGCTGATGGGACGTTTGACCACGGCCGCGCTGATGGTGTGTGCCGCGTTGATGACCTACGCGCTCGGCACAGCCAAGGAAGCCTTCGATCTTATTCTGTCGATCGGCGCCGGTACGGGTCTGTTGTATCTACTGCGCTGGTTCTGGTGGCGTGTGAGTGCGTGGAGTGAGATCGCGGCGATGGCGAGTTCGTTTATTGTAGCGCTCGGGTTCTTTATTGCGCGCAAAAATGGATTTGAAGTGGCCTCGCACGTGGCGCTGCTCGTGACGGTGGCGACGACAACGGTCGTCTGGATTGTGACGACGCTCGTGGCGCCACCGGCCGAACGAGCGACGCTTGAGTCGTTCTATAAGCTCGTGCGGCCGGCTGGGCCGGGGTGGAAGCCGATTGCGGCAACCTCCGGCGTTGTGCCGGCGGGTGATTCCATTGCAGCGGCCATGCTCGCGTGGGTGTTGGGGTGCACGTTCGTGTATTCGGGGCTCTTTGGCACCGGCAGTCTGCTGTATGGTCGTATGCCGCAGTTCTATCTCTGGCTGGCGTCGTTCCTCATTAGCGGCTTCTGGTTGTCGCGCGTGTTGAGCGGATTCTGGTCGAAGGCCGAGTGACCTCCGCGGTGCCGACCTCGCAGGCGGTGATTCTCGCCCGCGGGCTTGGCACGCGGATGAAGCAAGCGGCGGCGGGCGCGCTGAGCAGTGAACAGGCGCGCGCCGCTGATGCCGGACAGAAGGGGATGATGCCGGTGGGGCGCCCCTTCTTGGATTATGTGTTGTCGGCGCTGGCCGATGGTGGCATTCGTGAGGTCACGTTCGTGGTAGCGCCAGAACACGAGGCGATGCACCATTATTTTACGGCGACCGCGCCTCCAGCGCGCGTCGCCGTTCGCTTTGCGGTGCAGGACGAGCCGCGCGGTACGGCGCACGCGGTGCTGGCCGCGCGCGGAGCGGTGCGGGATGCGCCGTTCCTGGTACTCAACAGCGACAATCTCTATTCGCCAATCGCCATTCGGGAGTTGGCTGCGCTCGGCGGGTATGGCCTCGTGGCGTACGAGGCCGACGCGCTCGTTCGAGACAGTGGGTTGGAGGAGGCGCGCGTGTTGCGGTTCGCACTCCTCGATATCGGAGCCGATGATTTGCTCTGCGACATTCGGGAAAAGCCGGCGGCCGATGATCCATTGGCGCTACGCGCCGAGCGATGGGTGTCGATGAACCTGTGGTCGTTTGAGCCGTCGTTCTTTGCGGCGTGTGCGCGGGTGACGCCGTCGCCGCGTGGAGAGTTGGAACTGCAAGATGCCGTGACGCTCGCGATGCGCGAGCAGGGTGCGCAGTTCCGTGTGGTACGACGGCGCGAGGGCGTGCTCGATCTATCGAGTCGTGACGATGTGTTCGCGGTGGCCGCGCGCCTCGCTGGCGTGGACGTTCGGCCATGACGTTTAGCCCTATCGTGTTCGCACGCGCGAGGGAGGGATCGTGAGCGAACCGTCGCGGTCGCGCCGCTACGTCGTTCCGGGGCGCGTGGAGCTCGTCGGCAAACATGTGGACTATGCCGGTGGGCGCTCGCTGACCTGCGCGGTAGATCGGGCGATTCACGTGCGCGCCACGGCGATTGACGAGCCGGTCCTCAAGGTGGGTGACGGTGGCCGGCGCGGACGAGTGGTGATGCCCTTGTCTCCGAACGCGAAGAGTGGTTGGCCTCGCTGGGCCACCTATGTGTCGGCGGTGGCGCGGCGCTTTGCGCGAGACTTCCCCCACGCGCGGCGCGGTGTGCAGGTCAAACTCCGGAGTGACCTGCCTCCGTCGGCGGGGCTGAGCAGTTCAAGCGCATTCATTGTGGCGATGGCGACGGCGCTGGTGGATGCCAATGAGATGGAGCAGGACGCGCGCTGGCGTGAGGCGGTGCCGGATCTCTTGGCGCGCGCGGAATATTTTGCGGCGATGGAAACAGGCGCACCCTTCGGCCCCTTCGCGGGTGACGAGGGCGTGGGGGTTCGCGGTGGTGCGCAGGACCCGATTGCAATGATTTGCGGTGCGGATCATGCGGCTTCGCAGTTCAGCTACATCCCGGCGCGCCTCGAGCGGCGCGTGCCGTGGCCGATCGAGATGGTGCTGGTGATTGGCGTGAGTGGTGTGAAGGCCACGAAGACGGGCAATGCGCGACGGCAATACAATCGTGCGTCGGACGCCATGCGGTGGCTCGTGGCGCGCTGGAATACGGAGACGCGGCGCGACGACGCCACGGTGGCCGCCGCGTTGGCTGCAGACACGGCAGCGAGCACGATCATTGAACGACTCGCGAAGGCGGGCGGTGGCGGCTTTGAGGGACGCTATCTCGCGCCGCGCTTTGATCAATTCCGCGAAGAGTGTGAAGTGATTGTGCCGAGTGTTGGCGACGCGCTGGCGCGTGGCGACTACGCGGCGCTCGGACGTTTTGTGGATCGGTCGCAGGAACTCGCGGAGCGCGCGCTGGGGAATCAGGTGCCGCAGACCATTCATTTGGCGCGCAGTGCGCGCACGCTTGGTGCGGTGGCGGCGAGTGCGTTTGGCGCCGGCTTCGGCGGAGCGGTGTGGGCGATGGTGCCTGCCTCAGATGCTGAGCGGTTTGAAGCCGAGTGGCGAACCGGCTACGCGGCACAGTTTCCGCAGTACGCCGAGAAGTCGAAGTGGCTTGTGACGAAGCCGGGGCCGCCGGTGCGTGAGGAGACGGCGTGAGCGCGCGGGTTCCCTCAGGCGCGGCGTTGCCGGAGCCGCCGTCGACAGGGCCAACGCCGCCGGTCGTGCCAAGGGCATCGCTTGAGCCAAACGTCAAGGCGCTCGGCGCGGTGAGCCTGCTGGCCGATGTGTCGAGCGAAATGATTTATCCGCTGCTGCCGCTCTTCGTGACGACCGTGCTGGGCGGAAGCGCGACCATGCTCGGTGCCATCGAAGGACTCGCGGAGACGACGGCATCGCTACTGAAGCTGGCGAGTGGCTGGTGGAGCGATCGCGTGCGGCGCAAACCGCTCGTGTTGTTCGGGTATGGCGTGTCGTCGTTGGCTCGGCCGCTGATGGGATTTGCCGCGGCCCCGTGGCACGTGCTGGTGGTACGGATGTCCGATCGTGTCGGGAAGGGGTTGCGCTCCTCTCCACGCGACGCGTTGCTCGCGGCGTCGGTCTCTCCGGACTCACGGGGACGCGCCTTTGGATTTCACCGTGCTGCCGACAACCTCGGTGCCTTTGTGGGGCCGATGGTCGCGTGGTTCCTGTTGCAAGGTGCGGGGATGCCGTTGCGGTCGGTGTTCCTGTGGGCCGCAGTGCCTGGGGTGCTGTCGTTGATGGTGCTCGCTTGGTTTGTGCGTGAACCCGTGCGCGCGGCCGAGCCCGTGCGCCGCGCGTCGATGCAAGCGAAGACGAGTGACGCGCCGAACGGCCCGTCGCTGAGTCCGGCGTTCTGGCGCTATCTCGCGGTGCTCGGTGTGTTCACGCTCGGCTGCTCAAGCGACGCCTTTTTGTTGATGCGTGCGGGGCAACTCGGCGTGGCCACCGCGCTCATTCCGGTGCTCTGGGCCATGCACAATCTCCTCAAATCCGCCGCGAGTACGCCGGCCGGTTCGCTCTCCGACCGTATTGGACGAAAACCGGTGATCGTGGCTGGGTGGCTCGTGTATGCGGCCGTGTACCTCCTCTTTGCGCAGGCGACGCAGGCCTGGCACGCGTGGGCATTGTTTGGGGCCTATGCGCTGTATCTCGGATTGGTGGAGGGGGTGGAGAAGGCGCTGGTCGCGGACCTCGTGCCAGCGGAACGGCGCGGACGCGCCTTTGGCTTGTTCAACTTCACGGTGGGCATTGCCGCGCTCCCGGCGTCGGTGGTGTTTGGCGTCGTCTGGGAGCGATGGGGCGCACAGGTGGCGTTCGGGATGGGCGCCGCGCTCGCGGGTGCCGCCGCCGTGGCGCTGATGCTCCTCGTGCCGGCGCCGAAACGAAACTAACGCTCGAGCGTTGCGCGCCTTAGCAACAAC
>CANIWQ010000070.1 GCA_947471365.1 Gemmatimonadota bacterium
CCACTGAGCGCGCGGTGGTGGCGCGCCACGATGGCGAGCGCCGGCGCGCTCGTCCTGTTCGCGGCGTCTGCGCTCCGCGCGCAGGACTCCACCCGTTCGCCGCGCGACGCGCAGCCGGAACGCCCTACCGTCGCCACGCACGCAGGGACAGTGGCTCGTGGCTTTCGCGAAATCGAGACGGGCGTGGAACGCGACCGCGGGCCGGGTGACGCGCGCAACCTGATTGGCGCCTTCGAGGCCAAGAGTGGGATCGCGCCGAACATGTAGCTGTCGATCTCTACCAATGCGTCGGCCCCGGGCAACGCCTCGTTCGGCGTGGGCGACGTTGCCCTCGGCGTGAAATGGCGATGGCTCGAAGATCATCCGTGGCTTGGGGATTTTGCGCTGTGGCCATCGGTGAAGTTCGCCACGGGATCCGTGGACCAGGGCACCCGCACGGGGACCACCGACGCGTCGCTGTTGCTCATCTCGAGTCGCGATGTGGGTCCGGTGCACATCGATCTCAACGCCGGGTGGACGCATCGCAGCGGGAATGGCGAGGCAGCACCGCGCGACGCGTGGGTGTGGACGGCGTCGTTTGGCGGCGCAGTGAGCGGGCCGTTGGGGTGGACCGTTGAGGCGTACGGGTACCCAGGAACTGGGGGAGCGTCTGGGGCGCCGCCGATCGTCGCGGTGCTGGCAGGACCCACCTTCGTGGTACGGAACACGCTGGTGCTCGACGTGGGGTTGATCGTACCGGTGCAGGGCGGGCAGCCACATGCGCTGTACGGTAGCGTGACGTATAACGTCGGACGGCTCTGGGGTGGCGGGCAGTAGACGCAGAAACTGAACGACAGGTGCTGGCCGAGCGTAGCTTGGAGCGGTAACGTCCGTTGACCGCTTTCCCGAGCCAATCGATGCGCACTCGTTTTTCACTCTCTGCCGCTACGGCGGCCCTCGCGATCACCACGTTCGCTGCGCAGGCGCAGCAGACGCCGGTGACCGCCGCTGCGGCGAATCCGCAGACCACCCTCCCCTACGGCGCGACGAGCGACAAGCCCGTCTCTAAATGGACGCCGCCGGCCTCCGCTGGGCGCCAGCTCACGTTGAACGATCTCCTGAGTTGGAAGGGGATCCGGACGCCACAGCTCTCGAACGACGGCAAATGGTTCGCGTACGTGATCGCGCCCAACGAGGGCGACGCCGAGGCGATTCTTCGTCCGACGTCGGCGAACGGCAAGGAATGGAAGTTCCCGATCGGCAATGCCTCGGGCGCGGCGGGCGGTGGTGGTGGTGGCCGCGGCGGCGCGGGTGGTGCGACAAGCATTGCGATTTCCGGCAATAATCGCTGGGCGGCATTCCTCGTGTATGCGTCATCGAATACGGGCGGACGTGGTGGGCGCGGTGGACGCGGGGGTGCGGCGCCGGCCGCGGCGGCGTCCGCGACGACGCCGGTGAAGCTCGCGGTGGTGAATCTCGCCGACGGCGTGAAGCGCGAGTTCGAGAATGTGCGCGCCTTCAAGTTCTCCGGCGATAAGTCGGATTGGATTGCCGTGCATCACAATGCGCCGACGTCTGGCGCGACGGCGGCGGCGGGTGCCGCTGGCGGACGCGGTGGCGCCGGTGGCGCCGGTGGATCCGCCACAGGCACGACGCTCGAACTCGTAAACCTCGCCGGCGGCACCACCGTTCCGGTGAGTGACGTCACGGAGTTCGCGTTTGACGACAACGGTGACTGGATTGCCTACGCGATTGGCGTAGCCGATCAACTCGGCAACAGTGTGCAGTTGCGTCAACTGTCGACTGGCATTTCGCGGTCGCTCGACGCGCAGAAGGCCGGGTATCGTCGACTCACGTGGGGCGACTCGAGTGATGCGCTCGCCGTGCTCCGTGTGGTGAGCGACACGGCGAGTGGCGACGAAGACGCGGTGGTGCTCGCGTGGCAGCATGCGTCGAGTAGCACGCCCAAAACGATGGAAGTGAGCGCCAAGAGCAACGGCGTGAGCGGCGGACTCGTGGTGAGTTCCGATCGCGCGCTGGAATGGGGCGACAATCAAAAGGTGCTCTACTTTGGATTGCGCGAACCCCGTCCGCCGCGCGCACGGGCCACGGGCGCGACCTTCACGGCACCGAGCCCCGGTGGCACAGCGCCTGGCGCTGGCAACACTGGGCAGGTGGCCGCAGCGCCGCAGACCGACGCCGAAGTGCCGTCGCTCATTCTCTGGCATTACAAGGACGCGCGCCTGCAGGCGCAGCAGCAAGTGCAGGAAGCCGCCGACAAGGCGTTCAGCTATCTCGCCGCGTATCACATGGCGGCGAACAACGTGGTGAAGCTCTCCGACGACAAAATGCGCGACGTGGCCGTGGGCCCCAAGGACACGTGGGCGATTGGCAATGACGCCGCCGAGTATGAACGGGACGCGGGGATTAAGGGGTATGCGTTTCGTGATATGTATGCGGTGAATGTCGCGACCGGCGAACGCAAGCTCATTCAGAAGAAGTTGCCTGGTGGTGGTGGTGGCGGACGCGGCGGCGGTGGCGCGCTCGCGTTTTCGCCGGACAACGGCAAGTACGTCTACTACGATGTGGGTGAATGGAAGTCGTACGACTTTGCGTCGGGCGCCACCAAGACCATCACCGCCGGAGTGCCGGCGAAGTTCTGGAATACCGAGGACGATCACAATCAGGTGAAGCCGGCCATTCCTGGCGGCCTTGTGGGCTGGTCGACGGACAACGCCAGCGTGTACGTGAAGGACAACTGGGACGTGTGGAAGCTCGCGGCCGCTGGCGGCGCGGCAGTGAACGTCACGGGCAACGGGTTGAAGGATCAGGTGCACTATCAGAATCGTGTGCTGTTCGATCCGCGTGACCGCGGGACGATTGATTCGGCCAAGCCGCTGTACTTTGAGACCTTTGGCGAGTGGACCAAGAAAGAAGGGCTCGCACAGGTAGACGCCGTGAAGGGCGGCGTGAAGATGATCGCCAACGAGAACGCGAAGGTGGATTACCGCCGCGCCCGCGATGGCAACACCTGGGTGTATCAGCGGCAGACGGTCGTGAAGTATCCCGACTTCTATGCGGCGGATGATGGACTCACGAACGAACGTCGTCTCACCGACGCCAATCCGCAGCAGAAGGACGTGGCGTGGACCCCTGGGGCGCGCCTCATTGAGTACAACTGCGACAACAACGGCGGCAAGCACCAGGCGGTGCTCTATCTGCCGGCGGGCTACGAGAAGGGAAAGAAGTATCCGATGCTGACGTACATCTACGAGAAACTTTCGCAGGAGTACAACGTCTACACGGAACCGAACATCACGCGGTATTCCAATCCGAGCGTCTTTACGTCGCGCGGCTATGCATTCCTCAAGCCCGACATCGTGTATCACCTCAACGATCCAGGGCGATCGGCCACCTGGTGCATTGTACCGGCCGTGAAGGCCGCGATTGCCACGGGTATTGTGGATGCCGATCGGGTGGGGCTGCAGGGTCACAGCTGGGGCGGCTACCAGACGACGTTCGTGACGACGCAGACGAAAATCTTTAAGACCGCCGTCGCCGGCGCGCCGCTCACCGACATGACGTCGATGTTTGGCTCGGTGTATTGGAACTCCGGAAGCACCGACGGCTCAATCTTTATTTCGAGTCAGGGGCGTTTTTCCGGTGGCCCCAACGAAGTGCCTGAGGCGTACGCCCGCAACTCGCCGCAAACTTTTGCGCAGAATCTCTCGATTCCATTCATGATGCTGCACAACGATCGTGACGGCGCCGTGGATTTCAATCAGGGGATTACCTACTACAATCACCTGCGCGAGTTGGGGAAGGACGTGGTGTTGCTCGAGTACGTGGGCGAAAACCACGGACTCACACGCCCGGCCAACCAAAAGGATTATGCGCTGCGCATGACGGAGTGGTTCGACACCTTCCTGCGCGACCAGCCAGCGCCCGAATGGCTCAAGGACGGCGTGCCGCGCTTGAAGATGGAAGAGCACCTCAAGGCGCGTCGCCCGTTGGTGGACCCCAAGGTGGCGCCGGAACCGCCGAAGGTAGTGCCGTAGTCGGCACACGCATGGAACGCGTGAAGCAGAACGGCTGACGCGGAATTTCGTTCAGCATATCGGCAGACAGAAACAAAGCGGCGCCTCACCATCTGGTGAGGCGCCGCTTTGTTTACTCCTTCATTCCTTGGGTTGCGACGTTGTGAACTGCATCCAAAGCCCCCACCCCACCGCCCATCCGAGGAGCGCGCCGAAGGTCACGTCGCTCAGGAAGTGTGCGTGGTCGAGGAGTCGCGTGATGCCGCATCCCCACGCCATCGCGTAAAACACCCACTTGGCGCGCGGAAACATCCGCGCCAGCAAGGTCGCGGCACCAAAGGCCACCATCGTATGCGAACTTGGCGTGGCCAGTCCCGCGGTGCTCCACGGGTGCTCGCTCCAGGGGCGGAATATCCATTCGCCGTCGTAGGGCGCTGGACGTTCGCGGCGGATGACGAGTTTGAGCACTTCGCAGAGGGCGCCTGCCACCGCGGGTGACCCCACGAGTAGCCATGCCCGACGCGTGGCCCGCGGCGCATTGGTCTCGCGCTCCACGAGCCAGACGGCGAGGGCCACGACCACCCACGTCGGCCAAAAACCCATCACGCGCAAGAGGCGCGCCCAGTCGAGTGCGTACACGTTGCGATGCCAGACGTGATGGTACGTCCAGCCATCGGCGAGCGCGGGAATCAGGAGAAACGATAATGTGATGGCGAGCGCGACCGTGGCGCGCACCGCGAGCGACGCCTTGGCGTACTGCGTCCACACGCTCACGCGATCACCTCGGCGAACTGTTTGAGGATTTGCTCTGTCATCCCCCAGATCACACGCCCATCATAGTGAATGGCATCGCGCCACATATGAAAACCGCGCACGAGAATGCGAGTGTTCTTCGTATTCGCTGGGTCGAGAATCGCGTCGAGCGGCGCCCAGAAGTGTGCCCCGACTTCGTCGCTGTGCACCACGGACAGCGCACCCTCCACCTGCGCGACGTACGGCCGCACGATAACGGGTGGCAACATTGGATTGCGCGGGCGCATTTCGTCGATCGCCCCGAAGACCGCGCCATGGGCCCGCAGGTCGATGGCCACTTCTTCGAGCGTCTCGCGCACGGCCGTGTCTTCGAGCGACGTGTCGGTGGGATCGTATCGCCCACCGGGGAGCGCGACCTGCCCGCTCCAAGGATCGCCCTCTCGCATGGCCCGTTCAATAAAGAGCAGTTCCAATCCGCCCTTGGGTGCCGGCCGCAAAATGAGCGCCACGGCCGCTTCCCACCATTCGCCGTCACGTTCGGCGAGCACGGGTGGCCGCGCCCGCACGGCAGCGGCGATACGGGTGAGACGCTCCGCAGCGCGGGCGTTGTTGGCGGTCACATCGTTGTCAGACGGCACGCGAGGGGGTGCGGGTGGGAAGCACGGAACGTCGTACGGGAAATATGCTCCGTTTTCTAGCACCGCGCTGGCCTCCGCACGTACCGACCGGTGTTGAACTCGTGCGGGGCGAGTCCTCGGCATATCTTTGGCGCTATGTCGCTCGCACTAAAGGTTTTCGTCGCCCTGCTCGCCGGCCTCGCCCTTGGGCTCGGACTCTCCTCGATTGGCGGTGAGCCGCTGGCGCGCATCGTGCCGCTCCTCGAGCCGGTGGGCGCGATCTGGATTGCGGCCATTCGCATGACCATTGTACCGCTCGTCGTCTCGATGCTCATCGTCGGCGTGGGCGGCGCGCCCGACCCCAAGAGTGTGGGGCGGCTGGGTGCGCGCTGCATGATCTGGTTTGTGGTGCTCCTGAGCGCGGGCGCGCTGGTGTCCGTGATGATCGCACCCCCGATCATTGACCGCATTGCCATTTCCGCTGATGCCGTGGCCGCGCTCCGGGCCAGCGCCGTGAGTGCGGCGGGCGCGGCCGTGGAAGGGGCGAAAACACTCCCGAGCGCCGCACAGTGGTTGGTGGATTTGGTGCCGACCAATCCGGTAAAGGCCGCGGCGGATGGGGCGATGCTGCCCCTCATCCTGTTCTCAGTAGCCTTTGGTGTGGCGCTCACACAGATCGCCGACGAGCGACGCCGCGCCTTGCTCCGCGTGTTTGAGGGTCTGCAGGATGTGTCACTCGTGATGGTCCGTGCGGTGCTCGCGGTGGCGCCGATTGGCGTCTTTGCGCTGGCCACCGCCCTCGCCGCAAAGCTCGGCATGTCGGCGGCTGGCGCGCTGGCGGTGTACGTGGTGGTGGTGTGTACGGTCACCGTGGTGTTTGCGGCGGTCGTGCTGTATCCGACGGCAGTCATTTTTGGAAAAACCAAACTTTCCGTTTTCGCGCGCGCGGCGTTTCCGCCTCAAGCCGTCGCGTTCTCCTCGCGCTCCTCGATTGCAGCGCTCCCGGCATTGCTTGAAAGTGCGAGTGACCGGCTTGGCATTGCACCGAGCGTGGCGAGTTTTGTGTTGCCGCTGGCGGTGGCGATGTTCCGGTGTGGTGCCGTGATCGGCCAGGTGATTGGTGCGGTGTTCGCCGCCAAGCTCTTTGGCGTGACGCTCGGTGCCGCGTCGCTTGCAACGATCGCCGTGACCTCCGTGGTCACGAGTTTTTCCATTCCCGGCATTCCCGGCGGTTCCATCATTATGATGGTGCCTGTTCTCCTCGCCGCCGGCGTGCCGGCGGAAGGGGTGGGCGTGCTGCTCGGTGCTGACACGATTCCTGATATGTTCCGCACGGCCACCAACGTGACGGGCGATATGGTTGTCGTCACGGTGATGGCCGCACGCGAGCGCGCCGCCGGCCCCACGGAGGGCAACGCGCTCCCACGCCCAACCGCCAACGGCCGCCAGCTCACAACGTAGTGATCGAGCGGTTCCCCCCTTCCGGTCTGTACCTCCGATGATCACGCTCCTCGTGATCGGCATGCTCACGCAGGTCTCACCGACGCATCCGTGGGTCTGGGTCGTGCCGTGGGTAGTAGTGCCGATCGTTCTGATGTGGCGCATGCGCGATTCTGCGTCGCTCGATGCGTATGCTGCGGACCCGGCTCCCAACGCGCCGCGCGTGAGCATCGTGGTGCCGGCGCGCAACGAAGCGCGCAACATCGAAGCGTGCGTGCGATCCATTCTCGCCTCGCGCTACCCAGACTTTGAAGTGATCGTGATGGATGACGCGTCGCAGGACGGCACCGGAGATATTGCCCGTCATATTGCCGCCGAAGACGGGCGCGTGCGCGTGGTCACCACACCAGAGTTGATCAACGGGTGGTTCGGCAAACAGTGGGCCTGCCATAACGGGGCGCTCGAGGCCGATGGCACATTGTTGCTATTCACCGATGCCGACACCCGTCACGGCCCCGAGTTGCTCGCCCGCGCGGTGCATGCGTTACAGGCACGCGGTGCGGATCTCTTGAGTGTGGCTGGTGACCAGACGATGGAATCGTTCTGGGAGCGCGTCCTGCAGTTGCATGTATTCGCGTTCATTTTTGGGCGGTACGGCGGCCTGGAGAAAGTAAGCCGCGCCACGAATCCGCTCGACAAAATTGGCAACGGCCAATACATGCTGATGCGCAGCGAGGCGTATGATCGTGCCGGTGGGCACGCCGCGGTGCGCGACCATGTGGCAGAAGACCTGCGCATGGCGCAGGAATGGTGTCGCCTCGGCTTGAGCGTGCAGATCGTACTGGGGATGGGCTATATGTCCACGCGCATGTACGAGGGGCTCGGCGAAATCATGCGCGGCTGGGGCAAGAACATTTACGCCGGCGGCCGCGACACCATCAACGTGGGGTCGGTTGGGCAAGCGCTGCTGCGCGTGGTCTACCCGGTGCCCACGCTCTGGGAGATTGTGCCGACCGTGATGGTAGTGTTGGCGCTGAGCGGCGTGGTTGGGCACGCATGGCTCCTGTGGGGCGCAACCGTGTACGGTCTGACGACACTGTTTTGGGTGGCGGCGTATCGGTGGGCGAAGGCGCCCGTCTGGTATGCACTGCTCCACCCGGTGGCGAGTGTGGTGCTGTTTTACGTCTTTGCGAAGGCCGCCTGGAAGGGGAGCGAAGTGGAGTGGAAGGGACGTCGCTACACGTCGCAGTCGCCGCGCCGCTAACTTGCGCGCATGGCCAAAGAGCTGCGCGCTGTGCTGTTCGACCTCGACGGCACTCTCATTGATTCGATTGGATTGATCATTGCCTCGTTCCGGCATGCCTTTGCGGAATTCGAAGGCCCGCGCCCCGACGAATCGGAGTTAATCGCGAGCATTGGCACACCGCTGGTGACGAGCCTCGGCAAACACGCACGGAGCCCTGAAGAGCTGCAGTGGCTGCGTGATCGCTATCGCGCGTATCAGGTAGAGCACCACGACAACATGGTGCAAGCCTTTCCGGGCGCCGTGGACATGGTGACGGCGCTCCGCGCGCGCGGACTGGCCACAGCAATCGTGACGTCCAAGGGGGTAGAGTTTGCGCGGCGTGGGCTCGCGATCAGCGGGTTTGGCGACGCCTTTCCGCTGCTCGTGGGGATTGAGTCCACGGAGAACCACAAGCCGCATCCGGAGCCCGTGTTGTTTGCACTCGCGCAACTTGGCGTGGAACCGGAGGAGGCGGTGTTCATTGGTGACTCGCCGCACGACATCGCGGCGGGGAATGCGGCCGGGGTGCGGTCGATTGCAGTGACGTGGGGGCCGTTTTCGCGCGCGGAGCTCGCGGTGGAAAAACCGTCGGCCTATTGCGATGAGGTGGCGGGGCTGCTCGCGATCATCTAGGCACGCGCACAGCATTGCGTGGCGCCGACACGACAGCGCCAACAACACTCGGCATCGTTGTGCGGATCTCCTGATGCAAGCGATCGCTCATGCTCGCGACAGGGTGATGACACACCCCCGTCGCGTTGGCATCAGCTTGGGCGCGTGTCCACCATCCGCGCCGCCGCCGACGTCCTCGCGACCTGCCGCTCAGGGCGAGCCCTCGACACCATCGCTGGCCAGCTTGGGTTTTCCGCCGCAACGCCGCTCGATGCCCGAACCGCACGGGCGCTTGGACTCCATTCCGGCGTGCGCCGTGCTGCCGTGAGTGCCGGACGCGGCGCGTTGCGTGCCGTGCGCTTTGAATGCGGAGCCTCCACCGCGACGCGCGAGTTGGTAGCGCACGTCGCGGCGCGCCTCGCCGCAGAATCGCCACAACTCCTCTGGCTCGTGCTGGCGCTGGGCGCCACGCGCGATGAAGTGGTGATCGCCGCGCCTGCGCCCGGTGGCGATCGGCGGGTGGCGGCCCTGGTGGTAGACCGTCGGCGCGTGACCGACTCCGACGCCGAGACCGTCGTGGCGTTAGCCGCGGCCGCGCAGGGGGTGGATTTGCTCGTGCATCAGCGCTGGCGCGAAGTGCTCGGTCGCGAAGCACTCACCAAACGTTTTTACCGTGAACTGGAGCGCACCGTCGGCGATCTCGCCGCCACGGCGCGCGGTTCCGCGCACGGTTCGGCGCACGGTTCGGCGCACGGTTCGGCGCGCGAACAGACGCGTCGGGAGCTCGCCCTCCTCTGCACATCGCGCCTGCTCTTTCTCGCGTTCCTTGAAGCCAAGGGATGGCTCGACGGTGATCGCGAGTTTCTCCGCCGTCGCTTCGATGCGTGTTGCCTCGCTGGGGGCGGTGTGCATCAGCGTCTGCTCGATCCGCTCTTCTTCGGCACCCTGAACACGCCGCTCACCAAACGTGCGGCGCGCGCGCGCGCATTGGGGCGCGTGCCCTTTCTCAATGGCGGCCTCTTCGCACGCACCGCCTCGGAGCGAGGAGCGCGCGATCTCCGCTTCACCGACGAAGCGCTGGGCAACGTCATCAGCGGTGTGTTGGGCAAGTTTCGCGTCACCGCGCACGAACATGCCACCGCATGGAGCGAGGCCGCCGTCGACCCCGAGATGCTTGGCCGCGCGTTCGAGTCGTTGATGGCCGCACCGGAACGGCAGGCGTCGGGCGCGTTCTACACACCGCCCGCGTTGATTGAGCGCGTGGTGAATGCCGGCGTGGAGGCCGCGCTCCTCGCTGAGGGCGTTGATGCACTGGTCGTCCGCGAAGCGCTCCACCAAGGGACCGTGCCACGGCGAGCGCGAGGCGCGCTGTTGCACGCGCTGGAGTCGATGCGCGTGTGTGATCCTGCATGCGGATCCGGTGCGTTTCTCGTGCACGCGCTCGACCGAATCGCTGCGCTTCGGGGAGTAGCGGGCGACGGACGCGGCACCGGTGAGCGACGGCGCGACGTGCTCACACGCACCATTTTCGGTGTCGACATCAACCCGACGGCCGTTTGGCTCTGCGAGTTGCGCCTGTGGCTTTCGGTGGTGCTCGACACGCCCGACGATAATCCGCTCGCGGTTGCGCCGTTGCCGAATTTGGACCGCCATATCCGTATCGGCGATTCACTGAGCGGCGACGCCTTTGCCGCCATGCGACTCGGCGATGGGGGGCGCGTCGTGGTACTGCCCGCGCTGTCGTCCACCGTGACGTCTACCGTGGAGCGCTTGCGCCGACGATACAGTCGTGCCACCGGCATGCGAAAACGTACGCTGGCTCGCGCACTGGACCGCGAGGAACGGCACGCCGCAGTGGCACTCGCTGCCGCGCGCATCGAAACACTCGCGCATCGCCGCCGCGATCTGCTCGGTGCCGTGCGCGGGCGCGACCTCTTCGCGTCACGCACCGCTCCCACGGCGGAACAGCGTCGCGCGCTCGCAGCGTGGCGCACGGAATCGCGTGAGGCGCGCCGTCAGCTCCGTGCGTTGCGCGCGGGCGGGAGTCTGCCGTTTTCATTTGACGCGCACTTTGGCGACATTGCCGCGCAGGGCGGCTTCACCCTCATCATGACGAACCCACCCTGGGTGCGCCTGCACCACATTCCCGCCGCGGCGCGGGACGCACTGCGTGCGCGTTACCGGAGCTATCGCGATGCCGCGTGGGTGGCAGGCGTGACCGGCACCGGCGCGACGCGTGGATTCGGATCGCAGATCGATCTCGCGGCGCTCTTTGTGGAACGCGCCGTATCGCTCGTCCGCCCACGCGGCGTCGTGGCCCTGCTGACGCCAACCAAACTGTGGAGCGCCCTCGCCGGAGGCGGTGTGCGGCAGGTGGTGACAGATGAGACCACGGTGCTCCGCGTGGAAGATTGGTCGGAGTCCGACACCACGTTCGACGCCGTGGTGTATCCGTCGCTCGTCGTGGCCCAGCGGCGAGCCGGTGAAGGTCCGACGGAACGCGGGACTGTGCAACTCGCCGCCGCGGTGCGCCGACGCGATCAGTCACTCGAGTGGCAGATGCCCGCCAACATGCTCGCGCTCGACGCGTCGCCTGGGGCGCCCTGGCTGCTCCTCCCCTCCGATGTGCGACGCGCATTCGATGCACTGGCGCGCGTCGGGGAGCCGCTGGCCACGTCCAACGTCGGACGCCCGCTCCTTGGCGTGAAAACTGGCTGCAACGACGCGTTCCTCATTTCGGCGCACGCGCCGCGTAGCGCGCAGCTTCCGACGCGTCCGGTGCTGCGCGGCGAACAGGTGCGCGCATGGGGCACCGTCCCGAGTACCGATCGCATTGTGTGGACACACGACGCGGCTGGCCTTCCGCTCCGGACGTTGCCGGAACCGCTTCGCTCGCATCTTGGACCGTGGCGCCGTCGCCTCGAAGCGCGCACCGATGCGCGTGGCACCACCACGTGGTGGAGTCTCTTCCGCACCGAAAGTGCGCGCGACGATGTGGCACGGGTGGTGTGGAGCGACATCGGCAAATCGCCACGCGCGGCGGTCTTGCCGTGCGGCGATCGCACCGTGCCGCTCAACAGTTGTTACGTCGCCCGCGCCGCTACGCTGGACGATGCCTTTGCGTTCGCCGCACTCCTCAACTCCTCCGTTGCCGCGGCGTGGCTTTCGGCGCTCGCAGAAACCGCGCGTGGCGGATACCGCCGTTACCTGGGATGGACCATGGCGCGACTCCCCGTGCCGCGCGACTGGGCTGCCGCGCGCGCCCGACTCGCGCCGGTTGGCCGAGCGGCGCATGACGGCCGGCCGCCAGACGCGCATACGCTCACCGACCTGGTGCTGCGCGCCTACGGTGTTCGCCACCGCGACATCGCACCGTTATTGGTGTGGTGCCTGCGATCATGACGTCGGAACGCCGCCACGCAGCGCCAGTGCCCACACCGCCGAACGCCGATGTCGCATCGCTCCTGGTGGTGCGTGATTGTATTGCGCGAGCGGTCCTCATCGGGGCGCCGGTCAATGACAACCCAGTACCCGAGTCAGCGGCAGACGCCACATTCGGCGAGATCCGCCTGCGGCCGGCGCAACGGGAGTCGCTCGCTCGAGTGCAGGCCGCCCTGCACGAATTCGGTGGGGCGCTACTCGCCGACCCTCCCGGACTCGGGAAAACATTCGTAGCGCTCGCGGCCGCACATTCCGCAGAGGGCGCGCTCGTGGCCGCGCCGGCCGCACTACGCGCGATGTGGCGTGACGCGGCTCAACGCGCGCAGGTCACCATCACCTTTGTGTCGCTCGAGCAACTGAGCCAGGGCGCTCGGCCTGTGCGTGCACCGTTCGTGATTGTGGACGAAGCGCATCACGGGAGCAATCCCGCCACACGGCGCTACCGCGCGCTCGCGGCGCTCTGTGCCGGCACGCAAACACTCTTGCTCACCGCGACGCCCGTGCGAAACCGCGCGACCGAGCTCGACGCATTGCTCGCGCTCATCGTCGGACCCGCCGCCGCTCGCATGCAGGACGCCGACCGTGCACGCCTATTGGTGCGGCGCGACGCGCCACTCAGCGACCGCCCCCGCATCGCTCCAACGCGCTGGACAGACGCGCCGATCGGCACCGACTACGCCACCATGATTCGCGCCCTCCCTCCTCCCCTCGCCACCCGTGACGGGCGCTCAACGCGAGCGCTCGTGTCAATTGGATTGGCACGCGCATGGGCGTCCAGCGCCGCGGCACTCGACGAAACCCTGCGGCGGCGCATCGCTCGCGGACTCGCACTCGACGACACGCTCGCAACGGGGAATCTTCCGACCACGCGCGAGTTGCGCGCCTGGCTGATTGGCGATGATGCCGTGCAATTGGCGTTTCCCCTATTGCAGGTGGACGCAGCCTCGCCTCTCGACGCGTTCTCCGTGCAGCAGCATCGTACGGCGCTTCGCGCGCACATCGAGGCGGTGCAAACGCTGCGCGCCAGCGTCACGCCGGCCGTTGCGGCGGACGCCCGCGCGCGCGCCGCACGGTTGCGCCAGATACTCGCCCGCCACCCCGGCGAACGCGCCGTCGCGTTTACGCAGCATGCTGCCACCGCGATGGCACTCTGGCGTGAGCTACGCGCCACGGCCGGAACAGCGCTACTCACGGGGAGCGTTGCGCGCACCGTCAGCGGCCCGCGTTCGCGCGCCGAGTTATTGCAGATACTCGGCGGCGAACGTCCAACGGCAACGCACGACGATATCCGACTCGCCATCAGCACCGATGTGCTGAGCGAAGGCGTGAACCTCACGGGGACATCGGTGATCGTGCACCTCGACACGCCGTGGACGCCCGCCGCGCTGGAGCAACGCGCCGGACGAGCGGCGCGAATGGGCGCACAGCACTCGGTGGTCACGGTCTATGGTATTCGGGCCCCACAGAGCGCGAATCATCTCCTGCAACTCGATGCGCGTCTCGCACGCAAACGTCGCGCGCATACTGGCGCCGTCGGCGGCGCCTCCGCTGCCTCGTTGCTGTGCGAGGCGGTGCGACCATGGCTCGGTGTTGTACCCGCTGGCATTGCCCCTGGCGACTCCCTCCCGAGGCCGGACCGCGCTCCGGCATCGTCGCCGAGCGTCGCGTGGCAAGGGCAGAGCGACCGCGTGTACCCCTCGGCGGCGTGCGCCGCGCACCACGCCGGCTTTATTGCCGTTTTGTTCGATGGCTCGCGTCGCTGGCTCACGAGCTCCCGCGGACCGCGTCCCGCCGACCTACTCACTCTCGTCCGCGCGGCACGATGCGCACCGGTCGCCACACCGGTCCGTCTGTTCGACCGTGCGCGGCGCCGCATCATTCGCGACATCAATGCGGCGCAGGCGCATCAACTCACCGGCGCGGACGGCAGCGGATCTGGGGCACGCACGACGCTGTTACGCCGCGTCGATGCGATGGTTGCACAGGCGCCGGCGCATCAGCGCGCCACGCTGGCCGCTGCGGCCGCCGCACTGCACCGCGCGCTCGACACCGCGCGCGGCGCTGGCGTAGAGGCAGCCTTGCGCGCCATCAACGCAGACGCCAGTGCGAACCTTCCCACGGCAATATTGAAGTGGGTCACCACGACCACCGAAACCGTCTCCGCTCTCGCACGCCCCAAACGCAACACGGGCGCGGCGGAAGATTCCGCCGCGCCCGTGCGCCTGATTGCTCTGCTCTTGCTCGTGCCCGAGGCGCGCCCTACCCCTGCTTCGGTGCTTCCAGTGCGCGCGCGTCGGCGCGTTCCGACAGCAGCCTCGACGTAAACCGCTGCCCCTCCGAAATCCGTTCGATCTCAATGGCCATCGCGTCGATGGAATCCTGCAACTGACGGAGTTGCGGTTCCACGTTGCGAGCGCCGCTCTCCACCGCACGATTCCGGCGGTCCACGAACCCGGTCAACAAACGAATGATCGGGTAGCCAAGCACCATCACGGTGATGGACCCAAAGATGATGGCGAGCATCGGGACCACTTCGGGCGGGATATCGTTGTTGTTCACCTTGAAAGCCGGCACGGGCTGCTCGGTGCCGGCGGTCGTCTGTCCGACGGCGACCGGCGCCTTCCCCTGCACGGAACGCGCGGCGTCTCTGGCAGTCTTGGCCGTTTGGGCCGCATCCATCTTGGGGATTGGCGGCAAGGGAGCGTTCGATCCCTGCTGCTGCAGTGCTTCAGGCATGGTTAGTTCTCCGGCCGGTTGGCGCTTCTGCCGTAAACTACGACAAGTTCATATATAAAGTGTCACGGCGGGGGGACAGACCCCGCCTCGGTACCGTCCCAACTTCCTCGCTCGTCGGCCCTGCCATCAGCTTCTCCCGTCCCGTCCGCCCCAGCTTCCCCCCCCGTTCAAACCTTTTCGTCCGTCCATCCGTCCGATACAGTGAGCCCGACCGGACCTCAAACTCCCCCGCCTTGCTCCAACCCTCCGTAGCCCAGCCCGATTCACCAGATGACGTTGCCCGCGCCACACGCGGGGACCGCCGAGCCTTCGAACGGCTCTACCGGACGCACGTCAGCCGCGTGTACTCGCTCTGCGCTCGAATGGTGGGAGACAAAGCCCGGGCCGAGGAGCTCACGCAGGATGTGTTTGTGCGGGCGTGGGAAAAGTTGACGCAGTTTCGCGGCGAAAGCGCGTTTGGCACCTGGCTCCACCGACTCGCGGTGAACGTGGTGCTCAACGAACGGCAAACGGAACGCCGCCGCCGCGACAAGCACGACGACAGTATCGAAGAAATGGATTCCTTGGCCTACGCCGACGTGCGGCCAACCGAAGTTCCGGGACTCTCGATCGATCTCGAACGGGCGATCGCCACGCTCCCGCCTGGTGCCAAGAAAGTGTTCGTGCTCCACGACGTGCAGGGCTATACCCACGAGGAGATCGGCGAGATGCTCGGCGTCACCTCGGGGGGCTGCAAGGCACAGTTGCACCGCGCCCGCATGCTGTTACGCGCACAGTTGACCCAATGACCCTCTCTGCCATGACTTGCCAAGAATTCCAGTCGCTCGTGACGGACTATCTCGGAGAAGAGGCGCTCTCCGCCGAGCAGCGCGCTGCCGCCGACGCGCACCGACTCGACTGTGCGGAGTGCGCGGCGTTGGTGGCC
>CANIWQ010000071.1 GCA_947471365.1 Gemmatimonadota bacterium
ATGGCCGTGCGCGCCGCGGCCGCTGAGGCTATTGCTCGGGCGCGTGCGAACTCCGAGGCGACGTTGCTCGAAGTGCGCACGTACCGCTACGTCGGCCATTCGATGTCCGACGCGGTGAGCGGCACGTACCGCACCAAGGCCGAGCTCGAAGAGTACTTGAAGCGCGACCCGATCAACTTGCTCAAGGCCGTCATGGAGGAAGAGGGTACGCTCTCCGACGCCATGCTGCAGGAGATGGAACAGGACATCGCAGCGGTGGTGCAGGACTCGTGGGATTTTGCCGACGCGAGCCCGGAACCGCCGCTGGAGTCGTTGTACGAGGATGTGTTGGTGGAAACAACCTCGGGCTGACGGCAACTACAACTGCGAGTTATCGGTTGACGGTTAACCGTTAACGGTAAACCGTCAACGACTGACCACCACTCGCAAATCACACGCGCCGCCCGCTGTCTACTGCCTACTGTGTACTGCCTACCGTCTACTCGCTTCTAATACCATGCCCGTAATCACCTATCGCGACGCGCTCAACCAAGCCCTACGCGAAGAAATGCACAAAGACGACCGCGTCTTCCTCATGGGTGAGGAAGTCGCGGCCTACAACGGCGCGTACAAAGTCTCCAAGGGACTCCTCGAAGAGTTCGGCGAGATGCGCGTAGTGGACACGCCCATCACCGAGCTCGGCTTTGCGGGCGTCGGCGTCGGATCGGCCATGGTTGGACTGCGCCCGGTCATTGAGTTCATGACCTGGAACTTCGCGCTGCTCGCGATTGACCAAGTGGTGAACGCCGCCGCGAAAATGTTGTATATGAGCGGCGGCCAGTATCCCATGCCGATCGTGTTTCGCGGCCCCAACGGCGCTGCGCTGCAGCTCTCCGCGCAGCACTCGCAGGCCTTTGAGTCGTGGCTCGCCCACATCCCGGGGCTCAAGGTCGTGGTGCCAGGGACGCCGTACGATGCCAAGGGCCTGCTCAAGAGCGCCATCCGCGACGACAACCCGGTGGTGTTTCTCGAAGGCGAAATGCTCTACAACACCAAGGGCGAAGTGCCCGACGAAGAATATCTCGTGCCCATCGGCAAGGCCGATCTCAAGCGCGAGGGCGGCGACTGCTCGATCATCACCAGCGGCAAGATGGTGCTCGTGGCCATGAACGCGGCTGATCAGCTCGCAAAGGAAGGGATTCACATTGACGTGGTGGATCTCCGCACCATTCGCCCGATGGACACCGAGGCGATTTACGCCAGCGTGCGCAAAACCAATCGCGCCGTGGTGCTCGAAGAAGGCTGGGAGATCTGCGGCATTGGCGCGCAGGTGGTGGACTACATCCAGCGTGAATGCTTTGACGATCTCGACGCACCAGTGGTGCGCGTGCATCAGGCGGACGTCCCCATGCCGTACGCCAAAGCGCTCGAGAAGGCGGCCAAGCCGGATCTCGCCAAGACCATCGCGGCGGTGAAGAAAGTCATGTACCTCGAGGCCTAACCGATGGCGACCAAGATTTTCATGGAAGCACTCTCGCCCACGATGGAAGAAGGGCGACTGGTGAAGTGGCTCAAGAACGAAGGCGATGCCGTCAAGCACGGTGACGTGATGGCCGAAGTCGAAACGGATAAGGCGGTCATGGAGCTCGTCGCCCGCGGCGACGGTGTGTTGCGCGCCAAGCTCGTGCAGGAAGGGAGCGCGGCGGCCGTTGGCACCTTAGTGGGTGTGATTGGCGCCAAAGATGAAGATGTGAGCGCATTGGTGGCTAGCGCGGGTGCTGCGGCTCCGGCCGCAGCTCCGGCGAGTGCCCCTGCCGCAAGTGCAGCGCCGCGCGCCACCGTTGGCGCTACGCAACCCGCGGCGGCACCAAGCTCGGCAAGCGCGAGCAGCGCCGTATCACTCGGTTCTGCGTCTGCCGCAAGCCGCACCATTGCTAGCCCCCTCGCCCGCAAGCTCGCGGATGATCGCGGCCTTAGCCTCTCGGGCGTCACGGGCTCCGGCCCGAACGGCCGCATCGTCAAGCGCGACATCGAAGCCATCGCCGCCGCTGCATCCGCGCCGGCCAAGCCGTCTGCGCCGACGCGCGCCGCCAGCGGCGCCGACTTCGAAGACATTCCGCTCACGCAGATCCGCAAGACAATCGCGCGCCGTCTCGCGGAATCCATCGGCCCGATCCCAACGTTCTACCTCACCGCCGAATTCGATTTGAGCCGCGCCGCCGAAATGCGCGCGGCCGCCGCTGAGCTGGGCGACGAGTTCAAAGTCTCGTTCAACGACATCATTCTCAAAGCCACCGCCACCGCACTCACGCAGCATCCGGAAGTAAATGCGCACTGGCTCGGCGATTCCATTCGCTATCACAATCGCGTGCACCTCGGCATGGCCGTCGCCACCGACGATGGGCTGATTGTGCCAGTGATTTTTGACGCCAACGAGAAGGGACTCGGCGCCATTTCGCGCGCAAGCAAGGATCTCGCCAAGAAGGCCCGCGAGCGGAAGCTCAAGCCCGAGGAATACACGGGCTCGACCTTCTCCGTGTCGAACCTCGGCATGATGCAGATTGATCAGTTCACGGCCATCATCAATCCGCCCGAAGTCGGCATTCTGGCCATCGGCGCCATCGAAGACAAACCGGTGGTCGCCGCTGACGGTGGTTTTGAGATTCGCAAGAAGCTGCGGGTTACCATGAGCTGCGACCACCGTGTGATTGACGGCTCGGTGGGTGCTAAGTTTCTACAGACGCTTCGTCGGTTAATTGAGAACCCTCTGCTGCTGGTGCACTAGCATGGCATCCTTTGACGTGATCTTTCTCGGTGGCGGCCCGGCCGGCTATGTCGGCGCCATCCGCTCCGCCCAACTCGGCCTCACCGTGGCCGTCATCGAGCGCGAAGGGCTCGGCGGCACCTGCGTGCTCTGGGGCTGCATTCCCGCCAAGGCGCTGCTCGAAGCGTCGAGCATCGCCAACCGCGTCAAGCACGCCGCCGAGTTTGGCGTGATGGTCGGCGAGGTGAAGACCGACTTTGGTGTGGCCATGAAGCGCTCGCGCGACATCAGCACCAAGAACAGCAAGGGCGTCGAGTTCCTCTTCAAGAAGAACAAGATCACTTGGATTAAGGGCACGGGCCTTCTTGGGCCGAACAAGTCGGTGAAGGTCACGACGGCCGACGGCAAGAGCGAGACGCACACGGCCACCAAGGGCGTAGTCATCGGAACCGGCTCGCGCGTGAAGGGGCTCCCGCAGGCCGGGCTCGAACTCAATAAAACAACGGTCATATCGTCGGACGAAGCGCTCGTGCTTGAGAAGGCACCGAAGACGCTTGCCATCGTCGGCGCCGGTGCCGTAGGCTGCGAGTTCGCCGACGTGTTCAACGCGTTCGGCACCAAGGTCACGCTCATCGACGTGGCACCGCGCATTCTTCCGCTCGAAGATGAAGACTCGAGCGCCGAAGTCGGCCGCAGCTTCAAGAAGCGCGGCATCGACGTGATCGTCGGCGCCAAGTTGAGCGGCGCCAAGATCGGCAAATCATCCGTGACGTTCAGCGTGGACGCCAACGGCGCCAAGCAGGACATCGAGGCGGAGAAGGTGCTCGTCGCCGCCGGCCGCGCGCCGAACATCGAGAACATCGGCCTCAAGGAAGTCGGCATCGCCACCAACGAGCGCGGCTTCATCAAGATCAACGAGAAGATGGAGACGAGCGTCAAGGGCTACTACGCCATCGGCGACGTTGCCGGCCCGCCGATGCTCGCGCACAAGGGCGAGCGCGAAGGGATGATCGTCGCCGAGGTGATTGCCGGGGTGCACTTCCACCCGGTGAACTACGGCAACATCCCGAACGCCACCTACTGCCACCCTGAAGTCGCGAGCATCGGACTCACGGAAGCGCAGTGCAAGGAAAAGAAGCTCGAGTACAAGGTGGGCAAGTTCCCCTTCAGCGCCAACGGCCGCGCCCGCACGTCGGGTGAGACCGAGGGCTTCGTGAAGATCATCCGCGACGTGAAGTACGGCGAGATCCTCGGCGCGCACATCGTGGGCGCGCATGCCACGGAAATGATTCACGAGCTGGCCGTGGCGCGCGAGAACGAGTTCACGGTCGAAGAGATCGAACTGGCGATCCACGCGCATCCGACGTTGAGCGAGGCGATTGCCGAGGCGACGCTGGACGCAATGGGGCGGATGATTCACGCGTAGTTCACGGTCGTGGCGGCAGGAGCGCCGACGGCCGCCACTCTTGATCGGGTCAGAATCGCCGAGCGGTGCACCGCTCGGCGATCTTTCCAAGGGGTACGCCCGCAGGATGGCGATACAACTCCCGTATCTACAACGTCCCGATTCAGCGCCCCTGCTTGGTCCAAATTGCGATCACCGCGCACGCATCGTCGAGGAACTCACCCGGGATGCGTGATACTCCGCGATATACCTCCATCGCCTGAATCGTGAACGCCGGAATCTCGTGCAGTACATTGACGATTTCCTTGTCGCTGGCTCCACGTGTCAGACGCACGCCATCGAGGTACACCTGGACTTTGGCCGGCCGGCCATCAAGCGGCGATTTCATGCACCGAGCGAAGCTGATTGAGTCCGGAAATACGTGCACGCCGGGAATCATGAACAAGAGTGAGCTGGTCTCCGTGACACCGCGCCGCTCGATTTCCTCGCGCGTGATGAAATCGGCAAAGCCACGCGCGGCTCGTGCGTACACATCTTCAAACCCCGCCGGCACATCGACCTTGCGGCCTTGAATACGCACGGCTCGCAGCGTATTCGGCGGACGGTGGAGCATCACGTTCTGCTCCACTGGGCGTCCGGCATCGAGTACAACTCGTAGGATCAGAGGGAGGTAGCCGATACGGCGGATTCGAAGATCGTAGCTACCCGGCAGTACGGATCCATAGAACTTGAAGCGACCTTCATCGTTCGTGACCCCCTTCGCGCCGGTTCCAATCAGCTCTACGCCCGCACCCACCACCGCTAACGCTGTATCGCCGAACTGGGTGACACGACCGCGCAGCACCGTCGCCCGATTCGAAGCGTTTACTTCCTCCGCCGAGAGCATTGTCCGCACGACAGAGTCTGGCAGGCTCACCTCGACGGATGCGCGCCCGGGAGATAGACGCACCGAGAAACCGGCCTCCTCGAAACCAATCGCGCGAGCCACAAGACTGAGGGCGCGGTCCGTAGGCACACCGCAGAGTCTCCATCTGCCGATCTCGTCGAATGCAAGCTCGTGCTCTTCGGTACTCGCCCGCGGGGCCGGAGTCCCCTTCGATGCAGCGGAAGCGCGTGTCCAGTTCACCGCGAAACGCATCGCCCGCAACGATCGGCGCAACGAATCGGCTACGACGCCGTAGAGAAGCGCTCCACGCTCGGCGGCGATGGAATCACCACATACCGCGCGGCGCAGATCGCCTCCGCTCGGAAGCACGATACGCACAGTGGTCACCGGTGCGTCCGCTGCGACGTCTAGAACGCGTTCAGAGGGCGCGACGCCGGCGCGATACATCGCCGGCGAGAGGATGCGCGCCATGTAGCGGCCGGGCCGCACATGCTCAAGCCGCGCACGGCCCGTCGAATCAGCCACAGTTGCGTAGCGGGTGTCCGCGAGTTCGAGCTGAGCAGCCGCGCCGCTACTTTCAGAGTCCGGTGCGATAAGGAAGGCGTCAAGAGTTCCCTCCGTTGACTGATACAACATGTTACCGGCGCGATCGCCGACCTCGATCACTTCGCCACCCTTCAGCCGAATCTCGCGGACCGACGTTCGAGTGACCCTGAGCGCCCACGAGTCGACTCCCTCGAGCGAGCGCGTCAATACGTAAGACGGCATGCGGATCTCAAACCGATTCACGATCCACTGCCCTGTAGACATGCGAACAAACTCGACGCGACCGCCCGCACCGGCCTTTACGCCTTCCTCTGGAATGCCTGTGTATCGGTACTCAAACAGCCGCAACTCCGCAGTGGCGCGGTCGATCCAGAGTACGCCGTCAATGTCACTGAGCCTGGCGCGCGCACGCGCAGGAGTAACGTTAAGGCCAACCCATTCGGGGTGAGCCAGAGGGGGTGGAACGGCCGTGAAGCAATGCCCGGCTGCAAACGACTCCGAGAGCAGCACCTCGGCATCCGGCGCACGGTACGTGACACCGGTCTTATCTTCGATGACGTAGCCGGCATCGGCCAGCGCGTCGACGGGAACGCTACCGAATGGGCGCGCCCTCGCGCCACGAACCACGGTCACGGACTCGGCTCGGACGACACTGCCTGACGGGTCGAGCGTCCGCTCGTAAGATGTCGCCGACCAGACAAGCTGTTGCTCGGCCGGGGCGAGCGCCGTCGACAGCAACGCGAAGCGCGCCTGCTGCCAGAGATCTGCAACAAGCTGGCCGGAGTCCGCGCGTACGCCGCACACTGACTGGCCCCGTACACGCACCTGCGCGAGCGACACGATAGACGGAGAGAGAATAATCCGAATCGAGCGAGTCTGGTCAGCGGCGACGTCAACCGGCGCGACCCGCGTCGGCCGGAACCCGAGCCGCAAAGCGCGTATGCGATACTGTCCGCTACGCGGCAGCTGCAAATCGAACGCGCCGGATTGCCCGGACGTCGTCTGCGCGACGTCCACTCCGTTGGCGTCGGCCGCAATCACAATCACTTGCGACGCAGCTGAGGTGCTGTCCGGATACATGACTTCGCCGCGGACACGTTGCGCACTAAGACTCGGCGGGCACACCGCAGCCGCCAAGAGGAGCATCCGCCTCAACTGTCTGAGGGTCGCCTTGGGCCGTTGGATCCGTTCGGTAGACAGTCTCCCGTGCGATCTGACGGGCAGTGTCGGTGGCGCAAGACAGCTTGCGATGCTCAAGCGCCTAGCCTCTCGTCTTGACGATGAATCTTCTGTGTTCTTGCCCTATCTTCGAACCCGACCGGACTGAGCTTTCCGATCACTTGCATGTCCTTGCAGTTGCCGCTCAATGTAGGTCAAACCGCGCCGCATTGTTGAAGAGTCGGTAGATATTGTCCGCCCGGCCCTTGTTTTCCAGCAACACTCCGTATGCAGTCTTCTGCTCCGTAGACCATAGGACATCCGCACCAAGAGCAGCTTTCCCCGTCGCAGCCGTCCTTTGAAACCTATGCACCTTGAAGCGCGGTCCAAGCTATTTCGCTACCTCGAACGGATTCTTCCCCGAAAGAAGGACAGATACGACACGGTCAAGTTCGGCCTGGTCCGGAGGGCTGGCATATCGCCAGCCGTTGACAAAGACCGTTGGAGTCCCAGTCGCGCCGACCTTGTTTGCTAGCGCTACACCGCGTTCGATCCGCGGATTCGGGGTGGCTACGGCCGCGCATCGCAGAAAAGCAGCAGTGTCGCGAACACCGGCTTCCGCCGCAAACGACCCCCACGACTTCAATCCAAGAGAATCCTGTTTTTCGTAGATCAAGTTGAAGAGTGATTCGAATCGACTTTCCGCGCCAGCACATTCGACTGCACGCGCAGCAGGTCGGGCGAAGCGGTGCATCTCCAGTGGAAGATGTACTACGGCGAGGGAAACGCCTCGCCCGTATTTCGCTCTCACCGAACGCACGACGGCATTGAACCGTTTGCAGAACGGGCACTCAAGGTCAGTGAACTCTATGACCTGAACCGTTGCATTGGAATCGCCGAGCACGACGCTACCCGCGAGCAGGTCCTTCCAGTCGGCTAGATAAACCGGAGGTCCCTGTGGCGCGGCACTGGCCCTTGCCCCAGCCGCCGGAAAAAACTCACGGTGAACGAGCGCCACAGCGATAACGACCGCCGCGACTGTCAGGACAGCGGAAAGTCCCCTCTCTGTGCGGTCTCTCATCTTGCGCCAGCCGAAGTGGAGCGGTCGGATGAAACACACAACTTTCCCACCGACGTTTCACTGTTGTTGAGTTGGGACTTTGTAGGGCAGGCGGTCATTGGGTGGATCGAAAGAGGTTGGTCTTTGACACTATCGCACCTCGATGCAGGTTGGAAAGGCCCATTGAAAGTCGCTTGGCCTCCTCGGCATCCGAGATTCGATCACCCATCTGGGGACTCAGAACGCCGTGCCCGCATGAATTGATGTCTGCCGCGACGCTCTGAGATGCCAGAGAGAGTTCTAGTAGAGCCCGCAGAGGATCGTCTTCCCATTCGGGTCAGGACAGGCGTCGGAACCTCCCGAGACGCAAAGGGATCCTTTACCACATCCGCTGCACATACTCAGATCACACGTGCTCGCGCAAAACACGCACGCGTCAGGAGCCAGGGCGACGCTTCGACGCGGCGTCGCGAGCGCGACCAGACCGAGGACAGTTACGAGCAATGCACGCGCGAGAATCCGTCGGTAGTTCATGGAAGCTCCTCCGTTGATGATAGAAGGCAGGCTACTCTCGAGAAAATCGCATACCCGTCGGACACCTACGCATGTCCTCGTATCGGCCCACCTTGCGATCAAGGTTCGCGGCGCCACGTAAACAACGCTACGCCTGCCCTAGACATCAATCGCCTTGCCTTGGGCACGAGCGCGTGTATTATGGACGCCAGCGGCCCGCGGAAGTACCTACGGGGCTTATCGCCGGTCTGACTTGCCGAGCGCAGCTCCAGCGAGGCAATTGATGAACGCATCAATTGTCAGATCACGGACCGCAGCGGCCGGCGAGAGGCCCACGTGCTGCCGATGCTGATCGCGATATGTCGCTTCACTTGCAAATCCTGCTGTGCGTGAAGCGGCGGAGATACGTTCCTCTCTTTCAGTAACAGCATTCCATGCGTGCGCCAGCCGAGCCACGGACAACAAGCAAGCCGCGCTCCGAAGGCCGGCGCGAATCATTCGCCGGTCTAGGGTTCGTCGACAGAGGCAGTTTGCACGAGCGAAGTCGACCGCGTTTTGAAATGCGCTGCTCGATGTCAGGGGTACGATGGCCGACTTCTGAATTGCCGGCGGCAAGACCTGAAGCGACGGGGCTAGTCGCTCCAACAACCGTGCGGGAGCTGTTCGGATGCGGGCTTCTTTGACCCGCAGGCGCAGCAGCGCTGGGTCATCGTCCGCGCCGAGAATAGCGAGCTGGCCAACACCTTGTTTCGCAGCGCCAAGCACGGTCCTGACTGTCCGCAACGTGATTGGCGCATAGAACAGGATCTCGAGGGGAAACTGTACGGCCTCAGTTAACAACCGGGAGATCATCCGATCCGGCAACGACGAGGGATCGAACACCAGCAGTTCGGCTCCTGTACGCTCACAAAGCGTCAAGGCCTCCGCCACGCTCCGCGCATTCGCGAGGGCATGCTCTCCGCCTAACGCGCTGACGAGGCGGCCATAGAGTTGACCGGAAAGCAGTGCAACGATTCGCATGGAGTGCGGTGAGAGGAGTCGAGATCTACTCGTTTCCTGCATGCGCGAGCCACGCACATTCGTGCGGCCTCCGCGAGTCGGCCATGTTGACGGCGCGCCCTTCTCCAGCTCCCTTTCCACCTCGATCGTGGGACCAGACGCGCGCCTAGGTCAGCAGTTCGAAGTCTGCATTATCGAATTATTGCTCCCGTCGGCGAACGGAGCGTCCCTGGTCTGGGGCTCTGCAGTCACGCTGCGTATGTCTTCGGCGCGCGAGAGAACTCCGCCGAAGAACCTATCTGCAAGGTTAGCCAAGGATGTCGCTTGCGCAACGGGGCAGAGGCTGCCCCTCCTCCCCTGCCCTCGAACATCACGCGCCTTTCGTTCGATCGGTGTCTCGATTCCGTCCACTCCGAGCGCTTGCGATGCTCGCCCCTGCGACAATTCCGATATGCAGCATGCGCATTGCGACAAGCCAGGCTCGAACGCAGTTTCACGCCTCGTACCGCGTTGACGACAGATGCCCTGAAGACAAAACGCCATACCCGCGTGCCTACGCAAACACCGGCCGGCGCGGTCTCGCCGATGTGATCGGCGGCACCTGCATCCACGCACTCGGTGACCTACGACAAATTGGGCAAGCCAAAACCTCGACCCCGAGGTCGCGAGCAAGCCGATCACATAGGTTGTTGCATGAAGAAGAATCACGACCGCTTGGTCAGCAACAAGTGCCCTCCCAGCGCCGATATCCGGGACATCCCTTTCGGTGAGATTGTGGGCCGTTTGCAGTAGGCGGTACCGGAATCGCCATACGATTCGGGACGGCCCTCGAGCGAAAGGCGAACAGCCTACCGCGAACCTGCCTACCGCCTAGTTGCCTTTCTCTCTGGACCAGTGCTCACCGCGCCTCCACGCCCACGCCTCAAACAGCTCCGGAGCCAGCGAACCCCCCGCCTTCCAGTCCGTGTAGTCCTCCCCCTGCCGCTTCACCCCGCCCGTGTACATCTCGATCTTCGTGGCGAGCCATCCTTCTCCCACGCGCACGTAGCCGAGCAGGTGGATGTCCAACGGCGGCCGTCCCGGCGCCGATTCGACGACCATTCGCACCACCACCTGCCGCTCCACATCCACCCAGAACTGCGGACTCACCGAGTCGCCGGCAGCAGCACCCACCACCCAGGCTCGGCGCCCTTCCCACGTGTCCGCGCGCACCTTGGCGAGATCGATTTTGAGCGGCGCCACCTCGCGCACCGTCCGCTCCACCGGCTGCAGATAGACGCTCTCGATGAACGGCAGAAACGGATTGCCGGTCGGTCGCGTGGCCGCGAGCGTTCCGCCGCGTACCGCGTAGGTCGAGTCCCAGGTGGAGAGCGAGCCGTTGCCAGCGGAGAGCGGCGCGACGTCGATGCGTAGCACCGTCCCTCGCTCCGGCGTATGGCGCAGACTCTCATACCACGTCTGCACCGTGTCGCTGCCGTCGGGGCGGCGGAGCGTCGTCTTCTGCACGAAGGTAAGCGTCGTGTACCAGCGGCCACCGAACGCGCTGCGCATCCCTTCGAGCACGGCGGCGCCGGTGGCCGGGACGCCGGATTGGGCCATCAACGGCAGCGCGGTGAACAGTCCCAGCAGCACGGATGAGAGCTTTGCATAGAAACGCATGGTGACGCTCAGGATCGGGGTGCCGCGAAAGCTACCGTTTTGCTCCGCGTCCGGAAACGACCGAGCTCCCCGCACCCGCGAACGACCGACATTCCCGTCCCCGGCCACGCTAGATTTCAGTCGTGTCCACCGAGCGCCACCTCTACATCGCCGACCTCGGCACCCGCGCCTTTTCCGACGTGCTCGCCCTCCAGCGCGCCGCCGCACGCGCGCGCCTCGACGGCTCCCTTGAGCAGGACCTGCTCATGCTCGTCGAGCATCCCCCGGTCGTCACGCTCGGCCGCGCCGCGCGCGATCCCGCGACGCTGCTTGCCACTCCCGAACTCCTGGCAGCGCGCGGCGTCGAACTCTTCGATGTGGAACGCGGCGGCGACGTGACCTTTCACGGCCCAGGACAGCTCGTCGGATATCCCATCGTTGATCTCAATCGCCACAAGCTCGACCTCCACTGGTATCTCCGGCAGCTCGAGGAAGTGGTCATTCGCGCGATCGCCACGTTTGGAATCGTGGGAGAACGCAGCGTTGGGCAAACCGGCGTCTGGACAAGCGGCCGCAAGATCGCATCAATCGGCGTGCACGCCCGCCAGTGGGTCACCTGGCACGGCTTCGCGCTCAACGTGACCACCGATCTCTCGTATTTCGATCTCATGGTGCCGTGCGGTATTGCGGGGGTGACGATGACGTCGGTGGAGCAGGAGCTGCTTCGCAGCTCCACGGCGGGTGCGCCCACCGCATCGCCCACCGCATCGCTCGGCGCTGAGGTCCGGAGCGCGGTCGTGCGGGCGGCGGGCGAGGTGTTCTCGCTCGTGCCGACCGAGGCAGACGAGTCGGTGATGGAACCGTTGGAAGCGGCCGCGCGTCCCTCGGCCTAACGCGCTCCGGCGCGCCAATCACCGACACCGGCTGACCACCGCCGAGCTACGGCGCGACGATCGCCATCACCGCCTGTTCGAGCGCGCGCGACAGCGCGTTCCGTTCCTGTTGTGTGACCGATCCGGCAATGGTGATATCCTCCGCCGGAAAGTGTCGCGAGAACGTGTTCCAGAATCCGGTGTGTCCCCACGCCACGTGCCCGCCTACTACAGCGCGCCCGATGCCGAGCGCGTACACGCGTTCGCTCACAATCCCAGTGGGCAGTGTGATCATCGCCTGAATAGTGGATGGGCGCGAGAACACACCACCGGCAAATAACGCACGCGTAAAGCGCGCCATGTCGAGGGTGGTCGCCGCGAGTCCACCGCCGCCGTACAAATCGAACGACGGATCGATGCCGCGTGTGTCCACCTCGCCCATGTACTGATGGACGAGATCGGGCACTCCGGCGGGCCGAGGCTCCATCGTCTCGAGCCAGGTCGACGAAAGCCCGAGGGCCTCAAAGTGGAGTAGCGCACGGAAGGCCGCTGCCATGGGCTGCGCCGTCAAACGCTCCACGATTTGTCCGAGGAGGATGTATCCCGTGTCCGTGTAGTGAAACAGCGCACCTGCGGCACCATACGGTTGTCCCCAGACCATCGCCGAGTCCACTTGTTCGGCGCGTGTCCACCGATGGAGCGGATCGTGCGTCACGATGTAGACGAAGCGTTCGTCCATCGCGTAGTCGTAAATGCCAGCGGTGTGTGTCAGGAGATGGCGCAGCGTGATGTGGTCTACGTCGTAGCCGTCGCGGCGGAGCGGTGCGAGTGCCTCCGCGGGGAGGTGGCGCGTCATTGGGTCATCGAGCGATAACCGTCTTTCTTCCATCAGACGGAGAATGGCAGCCGCTGTGTACGTCTTGGTGTTGCTGGCCATGCGATGCGGAACTACCGGCGTGAGCGGCGCGTGCGTGGTGCGGTCGATAACACCCGCCGCACCGCTCCACGCAACACACCGCGCCGGCGCGAGCACGGTGAGCGCGACGCCAGGTACGTCCGCCGTGGCACGCACCACGGAATCAATCAGCTGTTGCAAACGCTGTTCAATGCGATGTGATGCATCGCTCGGCGTGCACGCGGGAGCGGATTGTGCCCCGCTCACACGAGCAAGCCCCAGCAGTGCCACCACGGCGGCGGCGCGCAGACGCACGGCCAGCACCCGGCTCACCGCCGCACCGCGCTCGAGTCGCCATTAATCCACATGCACATCCGCGCCCCACACCGCTTGATCACGATGGCGCGCCCTTCTTGCTCCGCCAACACACTCCGAACCACGAATGAGGAATCCGACACTGGCTCGAGCGTAATATCATTGCCTTCGTGACGGCCGGCGAGCGCGTTGCCCTTCACGGCCACATGCATGAGTCCCGACATCGTGTCCCAGTCCCCAGCGAACGCGCTGAGGCGTTCCGGCTTCATCGCATATCCGTTGGCGGCCACGGGCTTGTGCGCCGGGAACGAGGCGTAGGTCGCCGACGGCAATCCCTTCAGCAGCTTCAAAACATTCTGCAGCAGCTGCACCTTGCCGTAGTCGATGTCGTTGAAGACGAGGACGATGCCGACTTTCTGCTCCGGCATCATGAAGAACAGCGATCCCATACTCCCGACGCTTCCTCCTTTCAGCGCCGTCTTGCCGCCTTCGTCGGTGGTGATTTCCCAGGCGAGCGCATACGTGGTTGGGCCACCCAGCTCCGACTCCGCCTTTTGCTGACCACGGAGCAGTTCAGCGGCACTCGCCTCTGATAGCACGCGCGCGCCATTGGGCGCCTTGCCCCCAGCCATGATCGTCTGCAGAAAACGGGCGGCGTCACTCGCCGTGGAGAGAATCATCCCCGATCCAGTCCATTCGCGGCCAAGCGACGGATTGCGCGGCAGTGGCTTCCCCTCAACCGACTCGCGATAGCCTTGCACCATGCCCTTCGCGGCGCCCTCCCAGAAGCGCCCCGTGCTGTGACGCATCCCGAGCGGCGCAAAGATGTGCGACGCGATGTAGTCCTCATACGACTGCCCCGACGCATCCTGCACCACGAGCGACGCCAACGAGAAGCCACGATTCGAATAGCGGTACGCCGACCCTGGCGCAAAATCGAGCGGCCGCGGGAGCATGTCGTCACGCACAACACGTTCAAGTGCACCGGTGCTCGTGTCCTGCACCTCGTACGGGTTGCCCGAGAATCCGGCAGGAATGCCCGTCACGTTGGTCAGCATGTGGCGCACGGTGATTTTGCCAAAGCGCGCATCAGTCGCTTTGACCACCGGCGCGTTGGCATGCCCCGGTGCGCCGAGCATCGCCACATAGTGCCCGACCGTGGAGTCGAGGGAAACACGCCCCGAATCCACCAACTGCATCATCGCAAACGAAGTGAAGGTCTTGCTCGTGGAGCCAATCACAACGGGCGTCGTGTCCGTCATCGGCACTTTCTGCTCAAGATTGGCGAACCCGTAGCCTTTGCTGTGAATCACGGAATCGCCGCGCACGATCGTCACAGCGAGCCCAGGGACTTTGCCGTCGCGCATTGCTTCCGCCACGAGGCTGTCCACGCGCAACGAAAATGCCGAGGCGGCGGCGGGGCGCTGGTTCTTTCCACACGCGAGAAGCGCGAGAACCGCAGTGCACACAACAGAGGAACGATAGGAAATAGACATGGGCCTAGGAGGTGGGAGCGCTGCGACGGAGCGGTCAACTGGCACGAATGTAGCACCAACAGAGAGCGAACACTATTTCTCGGGGGGATGGGGGCACCGGCGCGCGCCGCTCCCCGCGAGGAGGTAGGGCCGCTAAACCGCCCCGAGCGAGCCCCACTACCCTGCTGTGAGATACTCGGACCGACACGAAGGTTTGAATGCGGTATCTTGAAGGCGAAGGGGCCGGCATTCCGATCCGGCGTGCGCCAACCGGTGCGGGCCAAAATCCTCACCATTCCCAGCTCGAACTCCTCCGAATGTCACGCAGCCTGCTGTTCGCCACCATCCTCGTGGCCGCCTGTGGCGGTGCCGCGCCGGTTCCGCCGGTTGCCGCACCACTTCCCGAAGCCCTGCCGCGCGCCACCGCCGCAAAGTCGTATGCGGCGCTCGACAGCGCCTCGGCGCGCATCACGGTGTTCGTTGCTACCTCGCGCCGCTCCGTGAGTTCTGAGCGCCCAGGCGACCGCTTCGGCCCCGACGATGCCGATCAACTCCAGTACGCCGCCGTCGGCGTGAATGTGCCGCCCTACACCGTGCGCGGCATCGGCGAACTCCCACGCCCAGGCTCGCTGCGTAACGCCATCAGCTATAACCCAGACCCCAAGAAAGAATTTTTCGTCACGTCCGTCATTGCCGCTGATTCCAACCGCTTCGTGCAACGCGTCGCCGACGATCTCGCGCTCTCGCATGCACGCGACGTGCTCGTCTTTGTCCACGGCTTTAACGTCTCGTTCGAAGACGCGGCCGTGCGCGCCGCGCAGGTCGCCGCCGACATCGGCTTCGACGGCACCATCATCCTCTTCTCGTGGCCCAGCGCGGCCTCGGTGACCGCCTACGTCCGCGACCAGCAGACGGCGCGCAACGCGGGGTTCTATCTCCAGCGGCTTCTCACGCGCGTCCTGCCGCTCGCGAAGCCAGACCACGTCCACCTGCTCGGCCACTCGATGGGCAGCGAAGTGATCGCCAAAGCGCTGTCGCTCACTGCTGTGGAGGCGCCGCTCCCGCGCTTTGAGCAGGTCGTCTTCGCCGCCCCTGATTTAGACGCGCGGGTCTTCCGCCGCGAAATCGCGCCGTTGCTCATGCCGCGCGCCACGCGTGTTACGCTCTATGCCTCGAGCGACGACGAA
>CANIWQ010000072.1 GCA_947471365.1 Gemmatimonadota bacterium
AGCGACCAGCCCAAGGACTCCTCGCTCTGGCGCACTGAGCGTTTTGTAGAGGAAGTGGAGCAGGTGCGCCAAGCCCTCGGCATGGACAGCACCAACTTCTTTTTGCTCGGCCATTCGTGGGGCGGCCTGCTGGCCACGGAATACGCGCTCAAGTATGGCAAGAACCTCAAGGGGCTCATTATCTCGAGTATGATGTCGAGCATTCCCGCGTACAACGAGTATGCGACGAACGTGCTGATGCCGGCGATGGACCAGAAGGTGCTCGCTGAGATCAAGGCGATCGAGGCCAAGAAGGATTATGCGAATCCGCGGTACATGGAGTTGCTTGGCCCGAATCACTACGAGAAGCACCTCTTAAGGCGCCCCGCTACGGAGTGGCCCGATCCGGTGAATCGCGCACTGAAGCATGTCAATAACGACATCTACATTCCCATGCAGGGGCCCAGTGAACTGGGGGCGAGTGGCAAGCTCGAAAAATGGGATCGCAGTGCGGACTTGAAATCGATCACCGTCCCCACGCTGGTGGTGGGCGGGGCGTACGACACGATGGACCCCAAGCATATGGAGTGGATGTCCAAGCAGTTGCCGAAGGGGCGCTTTCTGCTGTGCCCGAACGCGGGTCACATGGTGATGTATGACGACGGTCCGATCTTTTACAGCGGGCTCATCAAATTCCTGAAGGACGTCGACGCCCACACGTTCGGCAACTAAGAGGCCATATCATGAACAAGCGCGAGTTTCTGCGGACCGTTGGCGGCGCGTCGATGGGAATGGTGTTTGGGCCGGAGTTGTTCGCGCGATATGCCGCGATGCCGGTGGCACAACTCGCTGAAGACGAGCCGTTTTGGGCAGCGGTGCGCAGCAAGTTCAAGCTGACGAGCGACTACATCAATCTGGAAAACGGTTTTTATTGTTTTCAGCCCGAAGAGGTGCTCGAGGCGTTCATCAAGAACGTGCGGGCAATCAACGTGGAGGCGTCGCACTATATGCGGACGCGCAAGGATGATGACAAGCTCCGCGTGCGCACCAAGCTGGCGGCGCTCGCCGGCTGTTCGCCCGACGCGCTGATCATTACGCGGAACACCACCGAGTCCCTCGATACGGTCATCAACGGCTTTGAATGGAAGGCCGGTGACGAAGCGGTGATGGCGAATCAGGACTACGGCGCCATGATCGACATGTTCAAACTCCAAGCGCGCCGCCACGGCATGGTAAACCGGTTCATCGACATTCCGATGAATCCCAAGACGGACGCCGAGGTGGTGCAGGTGTATGCCAACGCGCTCACCCCGCGCACGCGGCTGCTGATGATTCCGCACATGGTGAATATCACCGGCCATATTCTGCCGGTACGGGCGATTTGCGACATGGCGCACGCGCGCGGCGTGGAGGTGATGGTCGATGGCGCGCACGCCTTCGCGCAGCTCGACTATCGAATTCCCGACTTGCATTGCGATTACTACGGCGCCTCGCTCCATAAATGGCTCGCCACGCCACTTGGCGCCGGCATTCTGTATGTGCGGGAAGATCGGATTGCCAAACTCTGGCCGATCTTTGGTGACGAGGGCGCGCCGCTGGCAAGCATCGGCAAACTCAACCACACCGGCACGCATCCCGTCCACACCGATCTCACCATTGAGAACTCGATCGCGTTCCACGAGATGATTGGCATTGCTCGGAAGGAAGCGCGGTTGCGCTATATCCAGCAGTACTGGACAAGCCGCGTGCGCAATCTGCCGAAGATTGTGATGAACACGCCGGTGGACCCCACGCGGTCGTGTGCGATTGCGAACGTCGGCGTGCAGGGGATGGCGCCCGGCGAGTTCGCGAAGGTACTGCTCGACAAGTACAAGATCTGGACGGTGGCCATTGATGGTGCTGGCGTGCACGGTGCCCGCATTACGCCGGCGGTGTATACGTCCACGGCGGAACTGGATGCATTTGTGCGTGCACTCAAGGAGTTGGCGGCGTAGTGCATTCCAACAGCTTCACGCGCGGCGACTTTCGCATTACGTGGGATGCGGCAGCGGTGGACGTCGACACGGTGTTGGCCTTTCTCTCGCGTTCGTATTGGGCCACCGGGATGCCGCGCGATGTGTTGGTCCGTGCGATTGCTGGATCGATGCCCTTCAGCATGTTTCGTGGTGATGCGCAGGTTGGCTTTGCGCGCGTCATCACGGATCGTGCGACATTCGCGTACTTGTCCGATGTCTACCTGCTCGAAGATTACCGCGGGGAGGGGCTGGGGCGCTGGCTTATTGAAGTGATCCTCGCGCACCCAGATTTACAGGGGCTTCGCCGGTTTGCCCTCACGACGCGCGATGCGCACGGACTGTATGCGCCGTTCGGATTCACGGCGCTCTCTGCGCCCGACCGCCATATGGAGATCGTCCGGCCGGGATTGTACCAGCGCCCGCCAGAATCGGCGTCGTAGTCCGGTGCCCCGCGTGCGCGACGTTAGTCGTCGCGCTCCGAATTCTCAGGCATCGGGACATGCCCAAGGGTGGCGCCACGCACCATCGTGCCGAACGCGCGACTGATCGCGGGGTCGACCTCGGTGCCTTCGCGCTGTTCGATATACGAGAGTGCTTGTTCCGACGTCCACGGCTTGCGGTAGGGTCGGTTGGTGGAGAGTGCGTCGTAGACATCGCACACGTGCACGAGCCGACTCGCAAAATGGCAGCCGCGATCAAAATGAAAATGCGGATAGCCGTTTCCGTCAATGCAGATGTGGTGTTCGTACGCTACGACGGCGGCCATCTGGAGTCCCTTGTGGCGCTCCAGTAGAATGCGCGCACCTTCCTGTGGGTGCGTTGCCATTAGCTCTTTTTCTTGCTCGGTGAGCCGGCCGGGTTTGGTGAGAATGTCCTTGGGAATTCTGACTTTCCCAATGTCGTGGAGGAGCCCGGCCACACCAAACGCCCGAATCTCCGAGCGGGAGCAGCCCATCTGTTCGGCGAGCCCCATCGACAGCACGGAGACGTTACAGGCGTGCGTGGTGGTGTACTGATCAAAATCCTTGAGCATCACAAGCGGGAGGAGCATCTTCTGCTCCGATTTCATCGCGATCGCGAGCGACCCGACAATCGCCTCGACCTCGGCCATCGGCAGCCGGTCAGAGGTGAGCACCTCCTCATGAATCCAAGTGACGGCGGCGATTTCATCCTTGAGTGTCAAGCCGAGCGACGTCGCGGTGTCCTCAGGGATCTGGTCCGTGTCACCCGTCGCCGGTTTGGCGGCGCCATCCACGCCGCCTGCGGTGCCCTCCCCACCCATCACCCGCAGTGATCCAAAACGGATGGACGTCGCCACCAACTGCCGCGCGTCGTTGGATTCCGGGGCGTGACCGTTCAGTTTCTGCCACATCTCATTGAGCGCTTCTGACCACGCCTCGCGCGACACGTCGGCGTCAATCTCCAGCCGTTCGATGCCAACCGCGGCGAGTCGTGTGGCCCAATCCCACGAGCGGAGTTCGTCGAGCACGCGTCCCTGGAACACCACGCCCCCGCCGATCACGGAGAAGTCAGCGAATTGAATGTCGCTGAGCACGTCGAGCAAACGTGTGAATGAGGCGTCGATGACTTTTTCGCGCGCGGGGTGGCCACTCGGATACAACGACATCGTCGAGAGGCACTGGCCCAGCGAGACCATGAAGGAAGCGGGGACGTTCATGCGGCCCCCGTTACGCGGGCGGCGTCGCGAATTGTCGCATCGTCAGATTTTGCGGCGAGTCTGAACACGGTCGCGGTGGCGGGATCGCGCCCCCAGTGCGCGGCGAGCACGCGCACGGCGGCGAGCAATTCTTCCGACACCGGCTGCAATGCCCAACGCCGGAACAGGCCGCGCCGTCGGAGTGTGATTTGCAGCAGCCATTCGCGTGCCGTTGCGGTAGGCACTTGGCCGAGCAAGGGAATCCCGCGCAGGCGAATGTCGGAGTCTTTGTCGGCCTGTTGCAGGCACTGCAACAGTCGGAGCGCGGCGCGGCGCGGAACGCCCTGTAGCGCAGCGTCCAGTGCGGTGCGGATCACGCGGGGATCACGATCGCCCAGGGCCTCGTGAATCGCCGTTTCACGTCGCGCCGGCATCCGGACGAGTACGCGTACGGCTTCCACGCGCACGGCGGGTTCTTCGTGTTTCGCAAACCCCTCGATGCGCAGATCTTCCGGAAGTGTCGGCATCGATGCGAGGAGGTACAGGAGATTGCGCTGGACTTGCCAAATCGAACCGGCGAGCCGAGCGACGATCGCGTCGCGGGCACCGTCTCCAATCTCACGCAGTCGCTGCAAGATGAGCAAGCGCGTTTCCTTGGACTCCGAAATCGCGAGCGCGTCGAGCATCGTGTCGGCGTGCGCCGCGCCGCAACGTGCGAGCAACTGGCGCGCACCGTCCGCGTCGATGGGTTCCGTCAGCAGAATGCGACGGAGCGTTTCGGGGGTGCGCAGGTGCGCCTGAACGGCGGGGCCCGCGATGTCAGAGGTCACGATCTCATCGAGGAACGACAGCAACGTCGCCAGTTGCCGGTTGTCGGCGAGATGATCCACCGCAGCGAGGACGTCTTCGCCCGACACGTCAATCTCGAGCGCCATCTGCACAAGGCGGTCTGCGCCAGCGAGGTCGTCGCCATCATCTGGTGTGTCGCTGCGGTCGTAGCTCGCGAGCCGTTCGAGCAAGTTGGTATGCGCTTGGTTATCGCGTCCGTGGAGTGTCCATCCATCAATCAGCTGACGGGCGGCCACGCGCATCGCTTCGCCGCCTTCATCCGGACCGTTGTCGCGCCGCCGCCGTGCCTGCGAGGCGAGCTTTCTGAGCAAACGGAGCAGATGGTGCGAGATGGACTGATCGGCACTCGCGGCGGCTGCTTCGATCCAGTCGAGCACCACCGAAAACGGGAGCGCGTCCACGCCCTGCAGAAAGAGCACGCGCTGTTTGGCGGGATCGAGTTCGGTGTCGAGCAGTGAACGCATCGTGCCGGGCTCGAGGCGCTGCATGACATCACGCAGCCGAGCCGCGAGCGCGCCGCTCCCGGAGCGTCCGCGCCGCCGGGTGTGACGGCCGAGTCGCAGCATGGCTTTGAGGACCGCGGGGGCGAAGCGACTATCGGCGGCGCGCTGGCTGATGACTTTGGCGAGTTGGTCGGCGCTCGTCGCGGTCATGAATTCCCCAGTGGGACTCAGCGACGCAAACTCCGCGCTCGCACGACGTCCCGTTCCGGCTTCCTTGGAGTCCCCGCCCCCCGCGTGACCAGAGCCGTCGGTGCCGTCCCATCCCGAGAGGGCGAGTTGGGCGAGCTCGCGCCAGAGCCGATCACCGGTGGCGTCGGGTCCACGGCCGTCGTCATCGAGTTCGTCGTTGAGCGCGAGGCCGTCGTACGAGAGCATCTCAATGCCGACATGCGGGCCGAGCGACGGTTCGTCGTCTTCGTCGCGCCACGGCTCGTCGTCGTGATCCTCGGCGTCGCCCTGCGGCTTGGTATGAACCATCCGCTCGAGCAGGCGATCGAACTCCGGATGCGTGATGCCCGCGCGAATCGTGATTGTGCCGATTCCTTGCCGATGGAGCCGTTCGGCGAGTTCGGACAGGGCCGGGTTCTTAAGATCGGAGTAGCCGCCGTCGATCACGATTTGACGTTTGGTGACGGCCATCGTGATTTCCGGCCGCTGCGTCAGCGCGAGGTCGAGCGCGGCGAGCGCGACGGATTCCGCGGCGAGGCGCGACGGATGGCGCGGCGGATAGGCGTAGCGCCGATGCATGACGACCGAGAACTCTTTGAGCCAGCCCTGATGGGCCAGTGCAAGGCGTTCCGTCGCTTGGGTGGTGCTGGCGGTTATGCGCTCGCCAGTCGCGCGTTCAGCGTCACGGTGCATTGAGCTCCGGGGGGAGTCTCTTCATAAAACGTGAGTCCGGTGGTGCCCTAAAACGATCACCAGAAAATGTAGTCGGTGCGATCGTCGCCGACCACGGACGCCGCTTTGCCTCCCGCTCGGGTGCCGCGGGAGGCGGCAGCGCGCCTTTAGGGCTTGTAGGCGATACAGTCGATCTCGACGCGCAAACCCACACCTGGCAACGCGGCGGCCTGGATGGTGGTGCGCGCTGGACGATGCTCGCCGAACATACGCTGATAGACGCCGTTCATTTCCTCGAACTCTTTCATGTCGAGTAAAAAGACGCCGCAGCGGAGCACGTACTGAAGGTCCGACCCCGCCGCCTGCAGAATGGTGCGCACATTCTTGAGGCACTGCTCCGTCTGCGTCGCGGCGTCGGCGCCCGCGAGCTGGCCGGTGGCCGGATCGGTCGAGCCTTGGCCGGAGACAAAAACCAGTCGTTCAAAGCCCATCCCCGGTGAATAGGGACCGACAGGCTTGGGAAGGTTCGGTGCGTGGATGGGGCGGTGTGTCATCGGAAGAGGGGCCAAGGGGATGAATCGACGGTGGCGATTGGAGTATCAGGGGCTCCAACGGACGGCGCAAGGTGATCGGTCGGGATATAACGGGTGGCTGCTTGCTTTTGCCGCCCCCCGCGCGAGGGACGCGCCGATAGCTCACCGGCCAGCAACACCGTATGATTGTGGGGCTTTTCGTTCTCCAATCTCTCCCTTGCTCAGCCCATTCGGAGCCCCGACGTGATTCGTTCCCGTGCCATGTTCGCGCTGTGTCCGCTCTTGGTGTCGCTCGCGGCGTTGCCGCTCCTCGCCCGCCCTCTCTCGGCGCAGTCTGCCCGCTACGACGTGGTCATTGCCGATGGTCGAGTGATCGACCCGGAAACCAAGCTGGATGCGGTGCGGTCCGTTGGGATTACCAATGGCAAGATTGTGGCCATTTCCGCTGGACCGTTGTCGGGCAAGCAAGTGATCGATGCCAAGGGGCTGGTGGTAGCGCCGGGTTTCATCGATCTCCACGTGCACGGCCAGAATGATGAGAACTATCGGCTGTATGCACTCGGCGGGGTAACCACCGCGCTCGAACTGGAGGTGGGCGCGGCGGATGTGCCCTCGTGGTATGCGGAACGTGAAGGAAAAGCGCTCATCAACTTTGGTGCGTCCGCGGGGCACATCAAGGCGCGCATGGCAGTGATGAAAGACGGTGGTTCATTTCTCCCGCTCGATCATGCGGGGCACGATGTCGCCTCCGACGAACAAATCGCGGCCATCCGCCGGCACATCGAAACCGGACTCGCTGCGGGCGCTATCGGCGTAGGGATGGGACTGCAGTACACGCCGGCCGCGAGTAAGTACGAGGTTCTCGAAGCGTTTCGGAGCGCCGCCAAATATCACGCGCCGGTCTTTGTGCACAGCCGCGCCTTTGGCACGAACGATCCTGGCAGTTCTGTGGAATCGTTCATGGAAGTCATCGCGGCCAGCGCCATCAGCGGCGCACCCGTGCATCTTGTGCATCTCAATAGCATGAGCCTCACCTCCACGCCCAAGACACTGGCGCTCGTGCAGGAGGCCCGTAGCCGCGGCCTCGATGTGACCGCCGAAGCTTACCCATACTCGGCGGGCATGACGGAGATCAGCTCTCCGCTGCTCGATCAGTTTGTGAATGGCCCCGACAGCATGTTTTCGAAGCTGATGCTGGTGAGCACTGGCGAACGGCTCACCCGCGCGACCTTTACCGCGAACCGGAAACCCGGCGGCATGGTGATCCTGTTCTTGAACACGCCGGAGATGGAAGCGATGGCCATGACGAGCCCGCTGACGTCGATTGCGAGCGACGGCCGAATCGAAAACGGCCTTGGGCATCCTCGCACCACGGGCACGAGTGGCCGGACGCTCGGTTACTACGTGCGCGAAACCAAACAGCTGTCACTAACTGAGGCGATTCGCAAACTCGCGCTGATGCCTGCGCAGCGCCTCGAGAAGATCGCGCCCCAGTTTCGCAACAAAGGACGGATAAAAGTCGGTGCCGACGCCGATATTGCGGTATTCGATCCAGCGACCGTGATCGACCAGTCCACGTATCAGCGGCCCGCCACGCCGTCCATTGGCTTTCGGTGGGTGCTGGTGAACGGAATACCCGTGGTGAAAAACGGCACGGTAGCGGAGGATGTACATCCAGGTCACGGGGAACGGGCGCTCGTGCAACAGTTGCGCTAGGGTTATCCGTACGATCTGATCGACCAGTCGCGCCGACCCACCCCTTCGGACTTCCCTGTGTTCTCGCAAGTGACCGCCACCGTTGGCGGCGCAATCGGATTCTGAACCACCGTAGCTCATCGAGGTTGGCATGCACGTATTCCGTTCCATGTTCGCCCTCTTTGCGACCATTCCGATAGTCTTGCACGCACAGGCGCTGGCGCCTGCCTCTCGCGATCCCCGTGGCGCACAGTTCGTGACGGCGGAATGGCTGAGTCAACAGCTGCGCGATCCGAACCTCGTCTTGCTGCAGGTGGGCGATCCCCGTGACTATGCCGCGGCACACATTCCGGGAGCGCGCGCCGTCGGAACGCAGGACGTGTCGGTGTCTGATCGCTCAGCCACCGGACTCATGCTCGAAATGCCGAGCGCGGATTCTTTGAGAGTCCGACTCGCGGCACTCGGAATTTCTGATCATTCGCGCATTGTGGTTTACTCTGCGGGCGACTGGATCACACAGGCAACGCGGGTGGCGCTCACGCTCGCGTACGCTGGGCTGGGGGACAACAGCTCCATCCTCGACGGCGGACTCTCGGCCTGGACCACGCACGGCGGTGCGACAACCAGCGCGGCGTCTCCATCCACGGTTGGTACGTTGTCGCCGCTCAAGATTAACAACTTCGTAGTCACCGGTGCCTACGTACAATCGATGATCGGTAGGAAAGGTGTGTCGATCGTCGATGGTCGTGCGTCGGCGTTTTACGATGGGGTGCAGGTCGGGAATGATGTCAGCGGTCCACAACGCGCGGGGCATATCGCTGGGGCCAAGAGCGTTCCGTATAATTTGGTGACAGACGAAGCGCGGCACTTTCGTTCCGTTCGGGAACTGGAGGCCCTCTTCACCAAAGCGGGCATCGGGCCGCACGACGTCGTCATTGGCTACTGCCAGTCCGGTCAACTCGCCACGGCGGTGCTCGTGGCGGCGCGATCGCTCGGCCATCCGATCATGCTGTACGATGGATCATTTCAGGACTGGTCGCGGTACGTTGAATTTCCTGTCGAGAATCCTGCCGCAAAAAAAGTCCCGTAATCAAAAACAAAAAAGCGCGCCGGGGGATGCGACCTTCCGCATCTCCCGGCGCGCTTCTGTTGAGCGAACGTCTCTTACTTTACCTTCGCGAGCTCCCCAACCGAGGAGGCCAATGTGTGCGCCTTCGGTGCGTCCGCTGCGCTCCGCGCGTCGGTGTGCAACTGCGTTGCGAGCGTGTTCAGTGCATCCGTGCGCGCCGTACCCGAGAGCTTCTCTGCGGCCGACAGCGCGGCACGCGTCGAGGCAATCTTCGCGCCATCGAAACCCTTGTTGCGTTCGAGCTGGTCGAGATAGGCACGCGGCATAGCGAAGCTCGCCGGCCACACGAACTTTGGCTGCCCCTGTGCGTTGAGGTACTCAAGCTTCACCGACTTGGCGGCGTCAATCTCGTTCTGCGAAATGAACGCGCTCGGCTGCAGCTCAAGGACGTCGAGTCCGCGCGCAATCTCGGAGCTCACGATCACGCCGTTATACCAGTACACGGACCACGATCCGCCCATCACGAAGCGGGTGGAGTCGATGGGGCCGCGGTCGAAGTAACCGATTTCCTTGACGTGCGTCGGGTCCGTCCAATCGAACACCGTCAGCCCGCCCTGGTAGAACGCCTGCACCATGATGTCGCGTCCCGGAATCGGGATGAGCGACCCATTGTGCGCGACGCAATTCTCATTGACCGTCTGCGCGGCCGACAACTTATGGTAGCCCTGAAACGTCATCTGGCCCTTCTCGATCGTAAACAACGCGTCGGCGCCCCATTCCTTCTTATCGGTGGCGCGGCACTTCGGTGCACCGCCGCCGCCCCATTCGTCAGAGAAGAGCACTTTGCTGCCGTCGTTATTGAACGTGGCGGAGTGCCAGTAGCTGAAGTTCGAATCGGCCACGGCGGCAATGCGCACTGGGTGGGCTGGATCCTTGATGTCGAGCAGCAGGCCGTAGCCTTCGCACGCGCCACCGGCGAGACCGATGCCGGGGTACACCGTAATGTCATGGCACTGCGTCGGACCCGGGCGCGGACCGTGATCTGCGGCACCGGGCGCCTCACCAAACATCTTGGCAACGATGCCTGGAAGGGCGGCACGGAGCGCCGCACTGTCGGCGCCGGTTGCGGCACCGGTACCGTGACGCGCTCCGACGACGCTGTCGAGCATCGGCTTAATGAATTGATCGGGTGCGACCAGTTCCGTGCCCTGAATGTTGACCGTGAATGCGCCGCGCGCACGCGCTTCAGCAGCCATCTTTGCAGCAGCAGCGATGTCTTCCGGCGCTTCGCCGTGACGTGCCGGGGCGGTGAGGTCGTTGAAGATGCGCGGCGAACTGACAATCGCCGCCTGCTCCGGGTGCGCGAGCGGTACCTTGATGACTTCAATGCGGAAGAGCGCCGAGTTCGGATCTTTTTCCGGCGTGGCATTCACGCAGCCCGGGAGCTCGTCCGCTGGGCGCACGCCCGCTGATCCAGAGACGTAGATGTAAACATTGTCCTTGTCCTTCGGGTCCACGAGCAGCGTGTGCGTGTGCGACCCGCGGCACGTTTGCACGTTGGCGATGTTCTTGGGCTTGGTGATATCGGTGATATCAAAAATGCGGATGCCGCGGAGACGCACCGTGCTCACCGTTTCCTTGACACCCTGGTCGCCGCAGTCAATGCGGCCCGAGTTGCCTTCACCCGAGACGAACAAGAGGTTCTTGTACACCGACACGTCGCTCTGCGAGGCCGGGCAGTAGTTCGTGGTCTTCAGCGACGGCTTGCTCGGGTTGGTGATGTCCCACACCTGATAGCCGTTGTAGTTCCCCTGAATCACGTACTTGCCCGTGAAGGCCAAGTCGGAGTTGGTGCTGCCGAAAAACTTGTCTGGCGACGGCGTCTTGGAGAGCACCTTCATGTTCCACGCGGCCTCGGCGGCGTCCAGAAGCCCCGCCTTAAGTCCAACGCGTGGGTCCGGGCTCGGCGCCGACTGCGCGCTCACCGACGACGCAAGCACGAGCGTGGCGATCGCGAGCGACGCGCGTCGCGCGAACGCCGTGCGCGTGCTCGAACGACTGGGTTCTACACCTGATGCCATTGCGAAATCCTCTGCTGGGGAAATGGGGGGAGTGTTACGGCCGAGCGGAAAGTGATTCACGGGGCGCGCTTGTTGAACACCACGCGCGCGAGCATGTCCCGCATGCGGGCAATCTCAGTGGTCTGATCGACGTTCACGTCCGAAGCAAACTTGAACGTGAGTTCATCTTGCCCAGCACCCTCGGTGGCGAAGAGATCTTTCACCATGGTCACCGCGCCCGAGTGGTGCTGAATCATGAAGGTGAGGAACAGCCGGTCAAAATCAGCACCGCGCGCGGCGTCGAGTTCTTTGAGCTGCGCGTCGCTCAGCATCCCCGGCATCAACATGACCATCGTCATACCGTTCATCTTCATCTTCATCGGCACGGGCTTGGCTTCGGGCACCGTCTGGTTGCGGTCGCGGAGCCACTGCTGCATCAGTGCGATTTCGTCGGTCTGGGCATTGATGATGCGCGCGCAGAGCGTTTGCACCGCCGGGCTTGCCCCGTGCGTGGGCGCCCACTTGGCCATCACGATGGCCTGCGCGTGGTGGCTGATCATGCCGGACATGAAATCGACGTCGGCTTCGGTGTAGGGGAGCCGAGCGCTGTCGGCGCGGGCCTTGGCCCTGGCCACGGCGTCGCTCTTTTGCCGAGCGGGTGAGGGCGCCGAACTACCAGCGGCGCCCTGGGCGGCGGCAGACGAAGCGGCGACAACGATAGCCGCCAGCACGAGGCCAGAACGGATACGGGGCATAGCTTCTCCTAACGGAGGACACGGTCGGAGTCTGGCTCCGGTTACGGGGCCAGGAGCCAGAGTATAGTAGCACTCAGGGGTATGCTTTGATACGTTGCCCCGTAGGCGACTGTTTCACACGCTTTGAGCGGACTACAGCGGCGCCGCTGGCCGGAGCGTATTAATAGTTGTCTCCATCTTTCCCCATTTTCCGGTGCGAAGGCCCGCTATGTCACGTCGCGCGACCCTGTTATCCACGCTGCATCGCTCCCTCCCGCTGCTCGGGATGCTCGCCTTTGCCGCGCCCATAGTGGGTGCTCAACAGTTCACGACCGAGACTCGCGACGCCAAGCAGAAGCAGGACGCGGGCTTTGAAAAAGACTACAAGGCCTGGCTCGCCAATCCCAAGCACGGGAGCCCGCTGGTTGATCACCTGCCGTTGGTGAACGGCATCCCGACGCCGAAGGATGTACTTGGCCACCACGTGGGTGCGCCCAAGACGCTGACGTATTACGCCGACCAGTTGAAGTATTATCGCGCCTTGGCTGCCGCCACGCCGCGCGTGAAAGTCGAGACAATCGGCAAGTCCGATGAAGGACGCGAGCTGGTTGTGGTATGGGTGTCGAGCGACGAGAACATGAAAAAGCTCCCCCAAAACCGCGCCAATCTCGCCAAGATCGCCGATCCGCGCGGGATGAGCGAGACGCAGGTGCATGAACTGATCACCGTAACCAAGCCGCACTATCACCTGATGGGCGGACTGCACAGCGGCGAAACGGGGCCATCCGAAATGTTGATGGAGCTCGTGTATCGCATTGCGACCGAGACGTCGCCGATCATCACGCAGATTCGCAACAACGTGTACGTGTCGGTGACGCCGGTGGCAGATGCCGACGGGCGTGATCGCAATGTGGATTGGTTCTTCAAGGGACTTGATTACGCCGCCGCGAATCCGACGGTGCCTGGCGCAGCGGCTGTTACGCCCGCCGCGCCGGCCGAAGGTGGAGGACGCGGGGAAGGAGCAGGTGGAGCGGGTGGCGGCGGTGGTGGACGAGGTGGTTCACCGATCGGTGCTGTGCCGTATTGGGGAAAGTACGTCTACCACGACAACAACCGCGACATCAACGTCGAACTGATGCAGATGCGCACGATCGTCGATTGGTACTTCACCGCGCATCCGCCCATCATGCACGATCTGCACGAAGCGCAACCGCTGCTCTACACCTACAGCGGCGGCATGCCGCAGAATCCGAACCTCGATCCGCTGCTCTTTTCGGAGCTCCCCTGGTTTGCGAACTTCGAGATGGCGCAAATGACCAAGTGGGGCATGCCGGGTGTGTACACCAACGCCTTCATGGACGGCTGGTCGCCGGGCTACCTCGGCTCCGTGGCGTACAATCACAATGGCTTGATGAAGATGTACGAGACGCAGAGCGGTCGCGATGTCGAGCCGCCGGCGGCGGTGGTGCCTGCTGCGCCTGCGGCGCGCGCGGATAGCGCGGCAGGTGGACGTGCCGGCGGACGCGGCGGACGCGACAGCACGCTCGCAGCGGGTGGTCGCGTAGGCGGACGCGGTGCTGATAGTGCCGTCGCAGGCGGTCGCGCCGGTGGTGGTGGTCGCGGAGGTCGTGGCGGCGGCGCTGGTACAACGGTTGCCGCAGGGGCTGCCGGTGCTCCGATTGCCGCAGCGGGCGGCCCTCCGGGCGGCGGACGCGGCGCGTCCGCGATTCCGACTGGTCGCGGTGGTGCGCAGGATCGCGAATGGTATCGCGGCATTCAGTACACACAGGACGACATCAACACCTTCACGCGTCGCTCCAACACCAACTACATGGAGACAGGCGTTCTCTCCGCGCTCCAGCTCACCGCCATGTTTCCCGCGACGGTGCTTGAGAACTTCTACATCAAAACGCGCAACTCGATCGAAGAAGGGAAGCACAAGGCGCCGTACGGCTTTGTGGTGCCGGTGCAGCGCGACATGACGAAGGTCGCCGAGTTCATCAACATTCTCCGCGTGCAGCGCATCGAAGTTGGGCGTGCGACGGCGGCGTTCAAGGTTGGCACCACGACGTACCCCGCCGGTTCGTTCGTGATCAAACGCGATCAGCCGTACGGACGTTTGGCCAAGAACTTGATTGAGAAGCAGCAGTTCCCCGACGCGCGCATCACCACGTACGACGACAGCGGTTGGTCGATGGGGATGGCGATGATGGTCGACGTCGCCGAAATCGCCGATTCCGCAGTACTCAAAGTAGCCACGACCCCAGTGACCACGGTCACGCTCAAGGGCACCGTGAAGACCGCAGGTGCGGCGAACGCGGGGATGGTGATCGCGCACTACGGCTCAAACAACATGATCAGCTTCCGCTATCGGCTGAAAGACGTGCCGATGCAGATCGCTGAGAAGGCGTTCAAGGTGGACAGCGTCGAGTATCCGGCCGGTTCGTTTGTGATCACCGACATGTCGAAGGCGCCAGCCATTCGCGCGGCGGTTGAAGAGCTTGGCCTCACCGCTGCGACGTTTGCCGCCGCGCCGACCGTGCCGACGCACGCCGCCGATGTGCCGCGCGTCGCCATCTATTCCGCTTGGACGAGCACGCAGAACCTCGGCTGGTATCGCCTCACGTTCGATAAGTTCGGCGTACCGTATGACCTGATCTACAAAGAGCAGGTGAAGCCGGGCAATCTGCGCGCCAAGTACGACGTGATTCTGATGGCCGAGCAAAACCTCGGCAAACAGACCACGCTCGCCGCTCCGGCAGCCAAACCCCAGAGCTATCAGAAGAGCGACAAGTACAAATTCCTCGGTATGTACGGCGAGACCGCTGACATGAGCGGCGGACTCGGGCAGGACGGCGTAGATGCGATTGCCGCCTTCCTCGACGCCGGCGGCACGCTGATCGCCGTGGGCGACGCGGCGCGGTTGCCAATTGAATTCGGTTTTGCGCGCACGGTCGACAAAGCCACGGTCCCTGGCCTCACCTCGCAGCGCCCGCTGGTGCAGGGCGAGATCGTGAAGCCGGAGCATCCGGTGTTCTACGGATATGCCGACAAGAAATTTCCGGTGAAGTATGTTGGTGGTTCGCCGCTCAAGGTGGGGGTGGCGGATGAAGCGAATGTGCTGGCCCGGTATGTGGGCGGCGATGCCGCCGTGCTGAGCGGACTGATGGTCGGCGCGGATTCACTCAAATCGCGTCCGTTTGCCGTGGATGTCCCGATGGCATACAAGGGGCACGGTCGCGTGATTCTGTTCTCGAACAATCCTATCTATCGTTGGCAGAACCACGGCGAGTTCAACATGATCTTTAACTCGGTGTTGAACTGGAACGACGTGATTGCGCCGACGCCGACGGTGGTGCCGTGAGTCAGATGAGGTGCACGGGTTTGATCGGGGGGACGCGCTGATGCCGACGCGCCTGATCGACTGCAGTCACACGGTCGAGCACGGGATGGTGACGTACAAAGGCCTTCCCGCGCCGATCATCTGTGATTATCTCAGCCGAGCCGATTCGCACACGCGGTATGAGGCCGGCACGGAGTTTCAAATTGGCAAAATCGAAATGGTGGCCAACACCGGCACCTACGTGGACAGTCCGTTTCATCGGTATGCGAACGGCAAAGACTTGGCCGATCTTCCGCTGACCTCGCTGGCCAATCTCGATTGCCTCATTGCACGCATTCCGGCTGGTGCGGACCGGACGATTGACCGTCTGCCATTTTCCG